>DATFRD010000306.1:0-8913 GCA_035263645.1 Candidatus Dormiibacterota bacterium
TGCGCCACTACGGCGCCACCGCCGAGGCGATGCTGGCGGCCGGGCTCGGGGAGACGGCGGCGCCCGACTCGTCGAGCCTCTTCGAGTCCGCGAACGCCAGGGCGGCCACGGCGCCCAGCGGCCCCGAGCGGGACGCCGCGCTGGCCGAGACCGCTGAGCTGCACGCCTCGGTGCGGCGTCTGGTCGCCGGCGCCGCCGCAGGCGACTGGGAGCGGGTGGCGCCGGTTCGCTTCGGCCCCGGCGACCCGTATCCGACGCGCCTCGCTGACATCCTGGGCTGGCTGACCGACCACTACGCCGAGCACACAGCCCAGGTGACGTCCCTCCTGGCCGACTGGCGGACCCTGGCCGCCGTGGAGGCGTTCGGCCGGGCGTTCGCCGCGCACGACGCCGATGCCGTCATGGCCTGCATGACCGAGGACTGCGTGTTCGAGAACATCACGCCGGCGCCGGACGGCGAGCGCCTGGCCGGCGCCGCGGCGGTGGGCGCGTTCTGGCGGCGCTTCTTCGCCTCGACTCCCAGCGCCCGCTTCCGGACGGAGGAGGCGTTCGCGGGAGGCGACCGGGCCGTGGTGCGCTGGACGTTCGAGTGGGACGAGGGCCCGACGAACCACGGCCACGTCCGCGGCGTCGACCTCTTTCGGGTCCGCGACGGCAGGGTGTCCGAGAAGCTGGCCTATGTGAAGGGCTAGCTGGCGGCCGGCGGGTCGGCCCCCCGCGCCCCGCACGCCGTTGCCTGCTCCGGCTACATCCAGCCCTTCTCCTGGGCGATGCGGGCGGCCTCGGCCCGGTTGCGGGCGTTCAGCTTCTGGATGGCCGAAGAGAGGTGGTTGCGGACCGTCCCCTCCGAGAGGAATAGCCGGCGGGCCACCGCCGCCGCGCCGGAGCCGTCGGCCGCGGCCGCCAGCACCTCGGTCTCCCGCGGCGACAGCGGGCTGTCCCCCTCCGCCAGCGCCTGGGCCGCCAGCCCCGGATCGAGCACCCGCTCCCCGCGGATCGTGCGCCGGATGGCGACGGCGAGCTCGGCCGCGGGGACGTCCTTGAGCATGAAGCCGGCCGCCCCGGCCGCCATGGCTCGGCGCAGGTAGCCCGGGCGCCCGAACGTCGTCAGCATCAGCACCCGGCACTCGGGGAGCCGGCTCCTCAGGGCGGCCGCCGCGGCGATGCCGTCCTCACCGGGCATCTCGATATCGAGCAGCGCGACGTGGGGCCTGCTTCGCAGCGCCTCCTCCACGACCGCGTCACCCCTGCCGACCTGGGCGACGACCTCGATGTCCGGCTCCAGCGACAGCAGGGCCGCCAGGGCGCCCCTGACCAGCACCTGGTCCTCTGCCAGCAGCACGCGGATCACTCGGCCACCGCGGGCGCGCTGCCCACCTCCGGCGCTGCGGCCGCCGCGGGCGCCCCCGCCAGCGGCAGGCTGGCCGTGAGCCGGAAGCCGTGCGGCCGCACCGAGCCCCAGTCGACGCTCCCACCCCGCGCCGCGACCCGCTCCCGCAGGCCGCGAAGCCCGCTGCCGGCCGGACAGCCCGGGCAGCCGACGCCGTCGTCGAGCAGCTCCAGGTCGACCCGGCCATCCCGCCGGGTGAGCGCGATGTCCAGCCGGCCGGCCCGGCTGTGCCGGACGACGTTTGTGACGCCCTCCCGGACCGCCCACGCGAGCGTGCTGTCGAGCAGAGCGGGCAGGCTGCCCGCCGCCGCGTCGATCCGGACCTGGATCCCGGCTGCCTCCAGGGCCACGCGCGCGCTCTCCAGCTCGTGTCCCAGGCTGGGCTGCCGGTAGCCGGCGACCGCCTCGCGGACCTCCCGCAGCGCCTCCCGCGCCACCCGCTCGACGTCCCGGATCTCGCGGGCCGCACGCTCCGGCGACGCCTCGGCCACCCGGCCGGCGAGCTCGGACTTCAGCACGATCAGCGACAGGCTGTGCCCCAGCAGGTCGTGGAGGTCGCGGGCGAAGCGCAGCCGCTCCTCCGCGACCGCCAGCCCGGCCACCTCCTCGCGCGCCCGGCGGAGCTCCTCGTTGTACTCGAACAGGCGGGCGAGGCCCACCATCCCCATCCCGCTCGTCAGCATGATCAGGCCCAGGAACGCCGTGTCGAGCGGCACGAAGCCGGAGCCGGGCTGGAACCGTGCCAGCACCTCGATCACGGCCGCCGCCGCGGCCACGCTCGCCACCACCGTGCCCGCGGCGGCCCGGCGGCTCCACGGCCCGCCGCCGGCGGCGACCGCGCAGTAGACGAAGAGCCACGCCCACTGGAGGTCGTGGACGGTCAGCCCCAGCGCCACGGCGAACATGCCGGCGAGCACCGCCAGGGCCGGGCCCGGGCGGCCGGGCCGCAGCATGTGCCGCCATGCGTACCAGAGGTCGAGGATGACGAACGCCCCGCCGGCGACCAGGGCCGCGGCAATCACGAGGGTCGGCCGGCGCGAGGTCGCCTCGTACCAGAACGGGAGCGTCAGGAATGCGAGATACCCGACCCCGAACGCCATCGACCAGCGCCGGTCGCCGTACGGGGTCGAGCGGTCCACGCTGGGAGGGTACGTCGGCCGGGGCCGGACGGGAAGTGACGAGCCGCGCCGTTCTCGCGTGACGAACGTCATCGCGAGATCGGGAGGTCCGCGACTGGTGTCGGAGCGGCGCGGGACACTAGGCTGGGCCGCGCTATGGAACCAGCAGTCGAGCTCATCGACGCGCACAAGCGCTACGGCCCCGTCGAGGCGCTGCACGGCGTGAACGTCACCATCGGGCCGGGTGAGCTCGTGGCGATGCTCGGGCCCAACGGCGCCGGCAAGACCACCGCCATCAGCCTCATGCTCGGCCTTCGCAGGCCGACCGCGGGCACGGCCCGCCTGTTCGGGATGGACCCGACCGAGCGGCGGGCCCGCAGCCGCTGCGGCGTGATGCTGCAGGAGTCGGGGGTCCTCCAGCAGCTCCGGGTCTCGGAGCTGGTCGACCTCTACCGGTCCTACTACCCCGCGCCCATGCCGGCGGAGCGCGCCCTGGCGCTGGCCGGCCTGGAAGAGGTCGCCAGCCGCCCTTCGTCCCGGCTCTCGGGCGGCCAGCGCCAGCGGCTCTACTACGCCCTGGCGGTGTGCGGAGACCCGGACGTGCTCTTCCTGGACGAGCCGACGGTGGGCATGGACGTCGAGGGCCGGCGCGCGTTCCTGGAGGGCATCCGGGAGTTCGCGTCCGCCGGCAAGACGATCGTGCTGACCACGCACTACCTGGAGGAGGCGGATCAGCTCGCCGAGCGCGTCGTGGTCGTCGACCGCGGCGTCGTGATCGCGGACGCTGCGCCGGAGGCGATCAAGTCGCAGGTCGCCGGCAGGCGCATCCGCTTCCGGGCCCCGGACCTGACCCCGGAGACGTTCGCCGGCCTGCCGGTGCGCGGGCTGGAGCTCGGCGAGGGGCGCGCCCGCATGCTCAGCAACGAGCCGGAGGAAGTGCTGCGCGCGCTGTTCGGCCGCGGCGTCGAGATCCGCGAGCTCGAGGTGGCGGGAGCCGACCTGGAGGAGGCGTTCCTGAGCCTCACGTCGCACCACGATTCAGACCTGGAGGAGCCCGTCGCATGAGCACCGCAGCCGTCCGCCCCTCGGTCGCGCCCGTCCCGCGCATGCTGCTCGCGCAGACGCGCGCGCAGCTCCTGAACTACCTGCGCATCCCCGCGTTCACGCTGACGTCGCTGCTGCTGCCGATCATGTTCTTCACGTTCTTCGGCCTGCCCCAGGCGCACAATCGGCTGCCGAACGGGCAGTCGGTGGGGCCGTACCTGCTGGCGTCCTTCGCCGCCTACTGCGTGAGCAGCGTGATGGTCTACAACTTCGGCATCGGCGTGGCGACCCGCCGGGGCATGAAGCAGGACCTGCTCGAGCGCGCGACACCGCTCCCACCGGCGGTCTCGCTGGCCGCCAACGTGCTCGTGGCCATCCTCTTCGCGCTCGGATGCACGCTCGCCCTGTTCGCCTTCGCGATCGTCGTGGGCGGGGTGCGCGTGAGCCCCGGCACGGGGCTTTCGATCGTCGCGCGGGCGCTGCTGGGCTCGGTTCCCCTGATCGCCCTGGGCATGGCCATCGGCTACTCGTCAGGCCCGAACGCGGCACCAGCCATCGCCAACCTGATCTACCTCCCCATGTCGTTCGCTTCCGGCCTGTTCATCCCCGTGCAGTTCCTGCCCAGCCTGTTCCAGAAGATCGCTCCCGTCCTCCCGACCTACCACTACGCGCAGCTCACCTGGGACGCGCTGGGCCAGGCCTCGGAGAGCCTGGGCACGGCGGCGCTGGCGCTGGCCGGCTGGACGGTGGTCCTGCTGGTCGTCGCGGTCCGCGTCTACCAGCTCGATCAGCGCCGGAAGTTCAGCTGAACGCGGCCTCGACGTGAACATCCCGTTCCCGGTCAGCCGCGCGGCGCCGCCGCCCCTGGGCGAGGTCCTCGACGTCCTGGAAGACGTGTACGGCCCGCAGCCGCCACCCGCCGTGACCGATCCCTGGCAGCAGGTGGTGCTGGAGAACGTGGTCTACCTGGTCGACGACGAGCGTCGTTTGCGGGCATTCGAGCGCCTCGGGGCGGTGGTGGGCACGGCGCCGGAGCAGGTGCTGGCGGCGGCCCCGGGCGCGCTGCAGGAGGCGACCGGACTGGGCATGCGGCCGGACGCCCAGGCCGACAAGCTGCGGGCGGCGGCCCGCCTGGCGCTGGACCAGTTCGGCGGCGACCTCTCGGCCATTCGGGCGCTGCCGCTCGCCGAAGCGCGCCGGGCGCTGCGCCGATTCCCCGCGATCGGCGAGCCGGCGGCAGACCGGATCCTGCTGTTCGCGGGCATCCACCCGGTCGTGGCCCTGGACTCCAACGGCGTGCGGGTGCTGCTGCGGCTCGGCTTCGGCGAGGAGCGTCCGGGCTACGCGGCCACCCTCCGGTCGGTGCGCGGCGTGGTCGGTCCGGAGCTGGCAGGCGAGTTCAGGCCGCTGGTTCGCGCCTACCTGCTGCTGCGGGCGCACGGCCGTGGGCTGTGCCGGCGCTCGTCGCCGGCCTGCGCGGCGTGCCCCCTGGCGGAGCGGTGCGCCCACGCCCTGGCGGCCGGCTGAGACAGCCGCGAGGGGGGCGGCGCCGGCGGCCCCCCGGTCGGTCGCGGCCGGCTCCCTGAGGTCACCGCGCGACCGCCCGACCGTACGCGACCACCGCCGACGGGGCGAAGATGGCCACGATTGCTGCCGACCACGCCAGCGTCAGCCAGACCTCGGGGCCGGCAGGCCGGTCCAGGACCAGGGCACGGACCGCGTCGATCACGTGGGTCATCGGCTGGTTGGCGACCAGGACCCGGAGCAGCGCGGGCATGCTGGCCGCCGGCACGAAGGCGCTGCTCAGGAAGGTCAGCGGAAAGACCAGGGTCATCATGAGGTTCTGGACCGCCTCGGCGTTGCGCACGAGCAGCGCCGCGGCGATGCCCACCCACGACAGGGCAAACCCGAACGCGAGCAGCAGACCCAGGGCAAGCATCCAGTCGGCCGGGCCGCCCGCCGGCCTGAAGCCGACGACCAGGCCCACTGCCACCACGAGCGCGAGCGTGAACACGCTGCGGACGAGGGTGGCCAGCACGCGGCCGGTGATCACCGCCGAGCGTCCGATGGGGAGAGAACGGAACCGATCGATCAGGCCGGACTGCAGGTCCTGGGCGACCCCGGTGCCGGCAGCCAGCGCCGCGAAGGCGATGGTCTGCACGAAGATCCCGGCCATCAGGTAGTTGGCGTACCCGGTGTGCCCCACGTCGATGGCGCCGCCGAAGACATAGCGGAACAGCAGCACGAAGATGATCGGCGTGCTCGTCGACGAGGCGAGCTCCTCGGGACTGCGCAGCGTGCGGACCAGGATGCGCCTGGCGATGGCCAGCGCGTCCGCGACGGGCCAGGCAAGGCTGGCCCTGCGTGCCGGCAGGGTGACGGATCCATAGACGGCGGCGTCGTACATCACTGCACCTCCTGCATGGCCAGGTGTGAGGGGCCGGTGGACGCCTTCCCGGTGAGCGCCAGGAACGCGTCGTCGAGACTGGGCTGGCGCAGGCTCAGACCGTCGAGGCGGGCGCCAGCCACGTCGAGCGCCCTGACCAGGGCCGGAAGGGCCTGCTCGGCGACGGCGACCGGGAGGGTGAGCCGGCGGAGCTCGCGATCGACCTGCAGCGGAGCGGAGCCCACGGGCTCCACCGCGCGCGCGGCGGCATCGAGGTCCGAGCCCCGAACCAGGGTCAGCTCGACCCGCACGCCGCCCGCCTGCGCCTTGAGATCGCCGGCGCTACCGCTGGCGGTGACGCGGCCGCCGTCGATCACCACGATGCGCTCGGCCAGCCGCTCCGCCTCCTCCATGTACTGGGTGGTGAGCAGCACCGTCGTACCGTCCGCTGCGAGCTCCTCGATCGCACCCCACATGGCCTGCCGGCTGCGCGGGTCGAGTCCGGTCGTGGGCTCGTCGAGGAACAGGACCGCCGGGGCGGCCACGAGGCTGGCCGCGATGTCGAGACGGCGTCGCATGCCCCCGGAGTAGGTGCGGAGAGGTCGCGACGCGACGGCAGCGAGATCGAACCGCTCCAGGAGCTCGCTGACGCGGCCACGCCGCTGCTGGCGACCGAGATGGGAGAGGGCGGCCACCAGGTCGAGGTTCTCGCGTCCCGTGAGCAGCTCGTCGACCGCCGCGTACTGACCGGTGAGGCCGATCCTGGCGCGAACCTCGCCGGGGTCGCGGACGACGTCGAAGCCCGCCACCTCGGCACGCCCGGCGTCGGGGCGCAGCAGGGTGGCCAGGATGCGGATCGTGGTCGTCTTGCCCGCCCCGTTGGCGCCGAGGATCCCCAGGATGGAGCCTGCCTCGGCGGTGAGGTCGAGGCCGCGGAGCGCCCTTGTCTTCCCGTAGGCCTTCTCGAGTCCCTCGACCCGGACGGCGGGGCTGCCTCCCTTCGTCATGGCTTCCTCCTTTTCGGCATCTCTGCTAGACTTGTGGCCTCGGATCATCTTACCTGGGATAATCCGAGAGAACAATAATGAGAATACTCAGTATCTGGCCCGATGTCAAGCCCTCGTGAGGAGGACGCCTCCGCCGCCGAGGTGGTGGAGCGCCTCCTCACCGTCACCCACGGAATCCGCCGGCGGCACAACGCCGAGCTGGCGAGCTACGAGCTGTCCGTTCCCCGCGGGCGGCTGCTGATGGCAATGCACCAGCTCGGCCAGCCGAAGATGAGCGAGCTCGCCGCCAGCCTCGACCTGAACGCCAGGACGATCACCACCGCCGTGGACACGCTCGAGCGGGAGGGGATCCTGGAGCGGCGCCCCGACCCCACCGACCGCCGTGCCACGCGCGTCCTCCTGACGGTGGCCGGGCGGGCGCAGATCGCGGAGTGGCAGGAGTTCCAGCGCCGGCTGGCCGAGAGCGCGCTGGCGCCGCTCAGCGCCGGAGAGCGCCGGTCCCTTATGACGCTGCTCGACAAGATTCGCGACGGTCTGGGCAGCCTGGATGCGGTTCGTGGACCCGCCGACGGAACATCGGCGGGTCCCCGGCCGGGCGGCCGGGCCGGCGGGCCCTGACCGCGCGCTGTCCCGCGACTACGTCCGGCTGGCAGGCACCGGTGGCGCAGGGAAGAGGCCGAGCTGCTGCCAGAGCGACATCCTGTCCGGTATGAACCACGACTCCACGATCATGCCGCCGGCGTAGCGGTCGATCCGGATCTCTTCGAACGCGACGCGGTTGCCGGTTCCCTCCACCGCCCCGGTCGGCAGGTTGAGGGGGCCGGTGTGCGTGCCGTCGGCCCTCCACCGGCTGACGACACGGTCGCCGCTGCCGAACTGGTCCTCGAGGGTGGTGCGGAGGTCCGGGAACGCGGTCCGGAGCCGCGCCGCCTGCTGCTTGATCTGCTCGGTGCCGTGCTGGGGCGGCACCCCCGGCCCGTGACTGACCGCGTCCGCGGCCAGGATCTCGTCGGCCGCGCGGTAGTTCCCGCGTCCGAAGACCTCCTCGTAGAGGCGCCGCGAGCGCTCCTTCAAGTCCTCGACCCCCGCGTTCACTGGCCTGCTGCCTGGGCCATGCCCCGGGAGATCCCGATCACGTGACCCTCGGGGTCCGCGAAGTACGCGTACTTGAGCCCGAAGGCCGGGATCTCGGACACCGGCATCACGGTCCTGCCACCGAGCTGCTCGGCCCTGGCCAGGAAGGCCTCCGGGTCCTCGACCTCGACGTAGAAGGTGGCGAAGCCGGGTTCGCCGCCGGGGCTGGTGCCGATCCCGCCGCCGATGCCACCATCGCTCGCCGCGACCAGCCCGTAGTCGAACCCGCCCGACGGGTCCGGCTCCTGGACCTCCCAGCCGAAGAGCGAGCTGTAGAACGTTCGGAGCGCTTTCCCATCCTTCCCGAGGACCTCGAACCAGAGCACAGGATTCGCCACGACATTGCCTCCACGCAAAATCAGGCCGTACGCGACCCGCCGGACGATGTAACCTGGACGATGGTAAGTGGAAACGCACCGTAAGTCAAGACTTACGAAGAATCCTGCCGGGAGGTCCCTGCCGGTCGGGGCCGGCGAGCTCCTGGCTGCCATCAGCGATCCCACCCGGCGAGCGATCTTCGAGCGACTCCGCGAGTCGCCGCAGCCCGTGGTCGACCTCGCCCGCGGGCTGCCGATCTCGAGACCGGCGGTCTCCCAGCACCTCAAGGTCCTCAAGGACGTCGGGCTCGTGAGGGACCGGCAGGAGGCGAACCGCCGGATCTACAGCCTCGACCCGGCCGGCCTGGCCCCGCTGATGGCCTACCTCGAGGACTTCTGGAAGATCGCGCTCGAGAGCTACGCCGCCGAGAGCCGCGCCGCGGGGAGCGACAATCTGGTGGTGCCCGAAACCAGCATCCCACCCGTCCGGCAGTCGGTCGAGGTTCCGCTCGAGCCG
>DATFRD010000307.1:0-2121 GCA_035263645.1 Candidatus Dormiibacterota bacterium
CCGGTGCCGCTGGCCGAGCGCCCGGTGCTCGACCGCTGGCTGCTCTCGAAGCTGAGCCACCTGGTCGAGACCGTCGATGGCGCGCTGGAGCGCTACGACGTCAACGACGCGTCGCGGCCGATCCAGGACTTCGTGGAGGACCTATCCAACTGGTACGTCCGGCGTTCGCGCCGGCGCTTCTGGAAGGCGGGGTCGGACGTGGACAAGCTGGCGGCCCACCAGACGCTGTACGGGGCGTTGGTCACGGTGACCCGGCTGCTGGCGCCGTTCACGCCGTTCGTCGCCGAGGCGATCCACCGCAACCTGGTGGAGGGCTGCAGCGTGCACCTGGCCGCGTTCCCGGTCGCGGACGAGACCGCCCGCGACCGCGCGCTCGAGGAGGAGATGGCGCAGGCCCGCGCCGCTGTGCAGGCGGGGCTGGCCCGGCGGGACGAGGCGCGCATCAAGGTGCGGCAGCCGCTGCCGGCGTTCACGGTCACCCGCGAGCTCCTGCCCGAACTGGCCGCGATCGTCCGCGACGAGCTCAACGTCAAGGAGCTGAGGCTGGGCGAGGAGCTGGCGCTGGACACCACGATCACGGACGAGCTGCGCCTCGAGGGCATGGCCCGCGACGCGGTGCGGATGGTCCAGGAGCTGCGCAAGCGCAGCGGCCTGCAGGTCGAGGACCGCATCCGGCTCCGGTACGATGGCGCCCCTGAGTGGGAGCGCGTGTTCGAGCGCTTCGGCGATACCATCGCGGCCGAGACGCTGGCGGTGGAGGTGCGGGCCGGCCGGGACGGCGACCTGGATGGCGAGACCCAAGGAGGTGAACTCTGGATCGGGCTGAAGAGGGCGTGACGACCGCCCTCACTCCGGGGCGGCTGCTGTTCGCCGCCGTGGCGCTGCTGGTGTTCGTCGTGGACCGCCTGACCAAGGTGGCGGTCTCGGCCAACGTGCCGGTCGGAACGGAGCGCCAGGTGCTGCCGTTCGTGTGGATCACCAACACGCACAACGCCGGGGCGGCGTTCGGCTTCGAGCAGGAGGGCGCGCTGCTCGCCCTGTTCCTGGTCGGCTCCATCGTGGTGTCCATCGGCCTCGTGTACTACGTGGCCCGGACCCCGGTCTCGCTCGCGGCCGGCGCCCTGCTCGGCCTGATCATGGGCGGCACCATCGGCAACGGCTACGAACGGCTGGTCAACCACTCGGTGACGGACTTCATCGCGGTGCACTTCTGGCCGGTGTTCAACGTGGCCGACTCGGCGATCAGCGTCGGCGTCGCGCTCCTGCTGCTCAGCTACCTGGTGCGGTCCCAACGAAAAGACTGAAAGTGCAAGGGGGGGCGGGCCCCCCCTTCCGGAACCCCCCCTCTTGTCCGGGATGTTGGGGGCGCCTCCCCACCCCACGAAATCCGCACCCCACCCCCGCGATTTCGCGGGGACCCCGGGTCCGGCGCGTCCCTTCGGGTCTGGGAGTTGGGTCAGGTGACCGCGGGAAGACGGACTCATACGCCCGGCGAAGCCGAGTCTTACGGCGACCTGGCGGCATCGCCCAGCGATGGGCAGCGCGATGACGAGGCGGCGGCTGACGGTGGCAGGCGAGGGCGGCCGGCTCGACCGGGTGCTGGCCGACCTCGACCCGTCACTCAGCCGGTCGGCGGCCGGCCGCCTGGCCCGCGACGGCCAGGTGGCCGTGAACGGCCGGCCGGGGCGCCCGTCGGACGCGGTGCGTGCGGGCGACGTGCTCGAGTACGAGCCGCCCGTCGCCGAGGCGCTGGCGCCGGCAGCGGAGGCCATCCCGCTGGACATCGTCTACGACGACCCGGACGTCGTCGTGATCGACAAGCCGGCGGGCATGGTGGTGCACCCGGCAGCCGGCCACCACGCCGGCACGCTGGTGCACGCGCTGCTCGGCCTGGGCGGCCGCTGGTCGACGATCGGCGGGGAGGCGCGGCCCGGCATCGTGCACCGCCTGGACCGCGGCACGTCGGGCCTGATGCTGGCCGCCCGGACCGACCAGGCGCACCGCGCGCTGGCCGCGCAGCTCGCCGACCGGACGCTCTCGCGCACGTACCTGGCCATCGTCCGCGGCCTGCTGCCGGACGGCGAGCGGGTGCTGGATGGACCGATCGCCCGGCACCCGCGC
>DATFRD010000308.1:0-3916 GCA_035263645.1 Candidatus Dormiibacterota bacterium
GGCTCTGAGCCGGGGGGGCGGTGGTGAGACTCGAGCGGCGGGCGCACGGTGCCCCACCATGGCACTTGCAAAGTGGGCGCCAGAACGGCATGCTGGCCGCAACCCCACTTGGTCACTTGTCATAGATTGACGCCGTGGCGGTGAAATTGCGAGGTCGCAGCGCGGCGCCCCCGCTGCCGCCTGGCCTCGAGGTCTACAGGCCCGAGGAGCTGCTCGGCTCGCTGGTCCTCATCGTGGAGGACGAGCCACCGATGCAGGCGCAGCTGCGGCTGGACCTGACGGACCTCGGCTATCAGGTGCGCGTGGCCGGGTCGGCCGAGGAAGCCCGGCACGTCCTGAGCCTGGAGCGCGTCGCCGGCGTGCTCCTCGACCTCGTGCTGGACGACGGTGAGGAGGCCGGCTACGAGCTCCTGCGCTGGATCCGCCGGAACCACCCGGGCCTCGCCGTGATCGTGCTCTCGGCCGCCCAGGGGACGGCGGCCAGCATCCGCCGGGCTTACGAGCTGGGAGCCAGCAGCTACTTCGTCAAGGGCAACGTCTCCATGGCCCACATCTACTCCGACATGGCGGCCCGGCTGGTGGAGGGCGGCACCGGCCGCGGGGGCAGCTATCGGTTCGGGCGGCTGGACTTCGACCCCACGCACCGCACGATGAGGCTCGGCAAGAGCCAGATCCGGCTCACCCACCAGCAGACCTCGCTGGTGGTCCACCTGGCCCAGGGCTCGAAGGCCGTGACGGCCGGGGAGCTCATCGCGGCCGGTCTCTTCCGGCCCAACGCGGCCCGCTCGACGGTGCACTCGGCTCTGCTCACGCTGCGCCGCAAGGTGGACGAGCTGGAGCCCGAGCTGGGGACGCGGCTGCTCCGCTCGACGCCCCGGGGTTACAGCATCGGAACTGGAGTTTAGATTTGCAAGGGGGGGCGGGCCCCCCCTTCCGGAACCCCCCCTCTGTCTGGGACTTTCGGGGCACCTTCGGTGCAGCCCTCCGGGGCTCTCTGTGGCGTCGTCGGCGTGGGGATCACGGACTCACACGCTCGGGGCAAGCCCTTGCTTGCGCTGCCACTGGGTCCTTCCTCCCTTTAGTGTGTGCGCATGCCCTCCCTGCCCGAGCCCTCGCCTGACGTCCTCGACGAGGTCGTCGACAATCGGCGACACCTCCACCGCCACCCCGAGGTCTCGTTCGAGGAGCACGGGACCTCGCGCTTCATCGAGCAGCGCCTCGGCGAGCTCGGCCTGGCGGTGCGCGAGTGCCCGACCCCGACCGGCGCGCTGGCCGTCCTGGAGACCGGGCGCCCGGGCCGGACCGTGATGCTGCGGGCCGACATCGACGCCCTGCCGATCGTCGAGGAGTCCGGGGTGGAGTTCGCGTCGGCCACCGAGGGCCGTATGCACGCGTGCGGGCACGACGCTCACACGGCGATACTCCTGGGTGCGGCGAGGACCCTGGCCGAGCAGGCGGAGGACCTCTCCGGCACGTATCTCCTCTGCTTCCAGCCGGCCGAGGAGATCGTGAGCGGCGCCCGGGAGATGATCGCCAAGGGCCTGCTCGACCGTTACCACCCGGACGTCACGATCGGCCTCCACATGGCCTCGTGGCTGCCGAGCGGCCGTGTTACGACCCGGCCGGGGCTCCTGTGGGCGGGCTCGGACGCATTCGAGCTCGCGATGCGCGGGCCGGGCGGCCACGGCGGCATTATCAAGCGGGCGGGCAACGTGATCTCGGCGCAGGCGTTCGTCCTGGAACGGCTGCAGAGCGTGGTGGACGGGCTCGTCTACGACGGCACCGAATGCCACTGCACGGTCGGCGACGTCCGCACCGACGGCGCGTGGAACATCGTGCCCCGGACCGTCACGGTCCGCGGCAGCGTGCGCACGTTCACGCCGGAGCTGCGCGAGGAGGCCCTGCAGCGGCTGCGCGACCTGGTGCTGGAGTCGGACACGGAGTTCCAGATCAGCTCCGAGCTGCGCCTGGTCCACGGCACGGTGCCCCTGCTCAACGACCCGAACGTGACCAGGACCGTGCTCCAGGTCGCCGCCGAGCTGGTGGGCGAGCGTTCGAGCGTGCTGGGCAGGCCCCTCACCGTCAGCGATGACATGGCGGAGTTCCTGACCCGAATACCGGGCTGCTACTTCATGATCGGCGCCTGCCCACCGGACGCCGAGACGCCGCCTGCGCACCACTCTCCCGGCTTCCGCATCGACGAGGCGTCCTTCGCCACCGGGGTGCGCATGATGGCCGCGACCGCGGCTCGGCTGGCGGCCGGGGCAGCGCCGTGACCGCGGCTCCCGCCGGCCTGCCGGCCCGACCCCGGCCGGGCGGGGCAGACCTCCCGTGCTGCTGATCGTGACGGCCGCGGCAGGCTTGATCGCCGGCCTCGTGACCGGCGGGAGCGTGCACAACATCGTCTCCAGGCGCCTGCGCTGGCCGCTCGTGGTGGTGGGCGGCCTCCTGGTGAGGGAGCTGGTCCAGCGCACTGCGGTCGGCAGCTGGGACGTCGGGCCGCCGCTGTTCGCGCTCTCGCTCCTGGTGGTCATCGCCTGGACCGTCTGGCACCGCAGCGTCCTGCCCGGCATCCTGCTGGTCTCCATGGGCATGACGCTCAACCTGGTGGTGGTCGTGGCCAACGGCGGCCACATGCCGGTGGCGCCGGCGGCGCTCCACCTGGGGCCTGCGCAGCTCCAGCAGCAGGGCGTCTGGGCGCAGTACGTCGTGATGGGAGCCGGCACCCGCCTGGGCTTCCTGGCCGACTGGATCCTGCTGCCCGGCGTCGCCGGCCGCCTCCTGCCCCAGGCGTACAGTCCCGGTGACGTGGTCTCGGCGGCCGGCCTGCTGGCGGCGCTGTTCTGGATCACCCGACCCGTGACGCCTGCAGGCCGAGGGGCCATTACAACTCGCTGACGGCGATTCCACCGGCCGAGGGTATAGTGCGATTACGGCCATGATTGTTTTCTGGATCTTCGCCCTGCTGGTTGCGACGTCCGCGTTCTCATACGGGCTCTTCATCCTGGGATGGGGCCTGATCGGGTCCCTCGTCTTCGCGCTGCTGACCCTGCTGGCGATGCGCGGCCTGATGAGCTGGCTGCGCCGCTCGCTGATCCTGCGCGAGAAGCTGCGCGACGACGACGACACCGACAAGCGAACGATCGAGACGAACCGCATGATCTTCTGGCGCCGGGCCACGGTGGTCGGCGTCCTCGCGCTGATCTACTTCGGCGGCGCCGCTCTGGTGTTCGGGCTCAGCTTCGTCCAGGCCCTGATCGCGCTGCCCGGCATGGTGGGCCAGGCCCTGCTGCTCGTAGTTCAGCTGGGCGCGCTGTTCCTGGCCAACTTCCTCCTGTTCTTCGGCCCGTTCCTGCTGTTCACCAGGATCGGTCGCGAGACGCTCGAGCCGGGTGACGCCAACTACGAAGTGAAGATCGAGGACGTTCGCGGCCAGAAGTCGGCGGTCGGCGAGATGGTCCGGATCCTGCGCCTGATGGAGCAGGGCAGGAACTACGTGAAGGCAGGCGGCAAGCGCGAGCGCGGCGTCCTGATGGTCGGGCCGCCTGGCACGGGCAAGACCATGCTGGCGAAGGCGATCGCGTCCAGCCTGAAGATGCCGATCATCGTCTCGTCCGGGGCGGCCTTCGGCGCCATCTTCTTCGGGATGGACATGATCGCCGTCCTCATGACGGTGCGGGCCGCCAAGAAGAAGGCCAAGCGCTGGGGCGGCTGCACGATCTTCATCGACGAGTTCGACGCGCTCGGCAGCCGCCGGGCCGGCATGGGCGGCGGCATCGGCGGCGGCCGCATGCCCGGCCTGGGTGGCATCATGGGTGGCGGCGGCATGATGGGGCTGAACATGCTGCTCGTCCAGATGGACGGGGTCGACAACCCTGGCTTCACCAAGCGCATCTTCAGGCGCTTCGTGAACGTG
>DATFRD010000309.1:0-24734 GCA_035263645.1 Candidatus Dormiibacterota bacterium
CCATCGGCGAGCAGCAGTTCTACGCTACCAAGGGCCTGCAGCACGAGCCGCGCCGCTGCCCCGAATGCCGGAACGCGCGCCGCCAGGGCGACGTGCAGGCGCGACCCCAGCGGACCATGCACGAGGTCATCTGCAACAGCTGCGGACGGCTGACCCAGGTCCCCTTCGTGCCGACCGGCAGCCGGCCCGTCTACTGCGCGGACTGCTTCCAGGCGAGCCGCCGCTGAGCCTGGATCCGGGCGACAAGACCCGGACCTGACCCAACGGCTCCCGGCGAGCCCAACGCCCGCCACGGGACGAGATAATCGTCTCCAGATGGCGGTCTCGGTCTCGCTCGCCCACCTCGGCTCGCTCATGCGGGGGGTTCGCTGCGTCGACCAGGTGGGGGTCGAGGCACGGGCGGCCGATCTCGCCACGCGCTCCATCAAGCGGGAGTCCAAGCTCTGGGCGCTGGACCTCGCCGTGCGCTGCATGGACCTCACCACCCTGGAGGGCTCCGACACGCCGGGCAAGATCTCCGCCATGTGCGCAAAGGCGCTCCGGCCCCACCCCGGCGACGAGCGCGTGCCTGCGGTGGCGGCGGTCTGCGTCTACCCGGCCCTGGTGCCCGTCGCGGTCCCCCACCTGGGCGGCACGGGCGTGCGGGTGGCCAGCGTCGCCACCGCGTTCCCCTCGGGCCAGTCCTTCACCGACGTGAAGGTGGCCGAGGCGCGGCAGGCGGTGGGGGCCGGGGCCGACGAGGTCGACATGGTCATCGACCGGGGGGCGTTCCTGGCCGGCAACCACGGGAAGGTCTTCGAGGAGATCGGAGCGGTCCGCGAGGCGTGCGGCAGCGCGCACCTGAAGGTCATCCTCGAGACGGGAGAGCTGGGCACGTACGACGACGTCCGCCGGGCCAGCATCCTGGCCATGGCGGCGGGCGCCGACTTCGTCAAGACCTCGACAGGCAAGGTGCAGCCGGCGGCGACGCTCCCGGTCAGCCTGGTGATGATGGAGGCGATCCGCGACTTCCATCGAGAGACCGGCCGGGCGGTCGGATTCAAGCCTGCCGGCGGCATCCGCACCGCCAAGCAGGCGATCGCTTACCTGGTGCTCCTGTGGGAGACCCTTGGCCCGGGCTGGATGACTCCCGAGCGCTTCCGGCTGGGTGCCTCCACCCTGCTCAACGACGTGCTCATGCAGATCGAGAAGGAGCGGACAGGCGCCTACCAGTCGGACGACTACTTCACCAAGGACTGACATGAGGAGGCCAAAGTCTGCGTCGGCAGCCCCTCCCCCCTTGCGGGGGAGGTGGCCCGCCAGGGCCGGAGGGGGGTGGGCACGACTGCCAGTTCCGCCCCCCCACCCAACCTCCCCCGCGTGGGGGGAGGGGCTCTGACGTGGCGATCGCGAGGAGGAAGGGCCGCGAGGCGAGCCGCGCGCCGGTCCCGGAGACCGCGTTCGAGTACGCGCCGGCGCCGGAAGCCACCGATCAAGTCCGGCTTGCCGCCACCTACGACCTGTTCGTGGGAGGACGCTTCCTGGCCCCCCACTCCGGGCGCCGGTTCGCGACGGTCAACCCGGCGACGGAGGAGGTGCTGGCGGAGGTGGCCGAGGCCGACGAGGTGGACGTGGACCGCGCGGTCGGCGCGGCCGCGGACGCCTTCCGCCCCTGGTCGGGCCTGACCGCCTCGGCGCGGGCGCGCTACGTGTTCCGCCTGTCGCGGCTGATCCAGGAGCGGGCCCGTGAGCTTGCCGTCGTGGAGACGATGGACGGAGGCAAGCCCATCAGGGAGTCGCGCGACGTCGACGTCCCGCTGGCCGCCGCCCACTTCTTCTACTACGCCGGCTGGGCCGACAAGCTGGAGTGGGCGTTCCCGAACCGGCGGCCGAGGCCGCTGGGGGTGGCAGGCCAGGTCATCCCCTGGAACTTCCCGCTCCTGATGCTGGCCTGGAAGATCGCGCCCGCGCTGGCCACGGGCAACACGGTGGTGCTCAAGCCGGCCGAGACCACTCCGCTCACGGCGATGCTGTTCGCGGACATCTGCCAGCAGGCAGACCTGCCCCCCGGCGTGGTCAACGTCGTCACCGGCGCCGGGCCGACCGGGGCGCTGGTGGTCGGCCACCCGGCCGTGCGGAAGGTCGCGTTCACCGGCTCCACGGAGGTCGGCAAGCTGATCCAGCGCCAGCTGGCGGGGACCGGCAGGCGGCTGACCCTGGAGCTGGGCGGCAAGGCCGCCCACATCGTTTTCGAGGACGCCCCGCTCGACCAGGCGGTGGAGGGCATCGTGAACGGGATCTACTTCAACCAGGGCCATGTCTGCTGTGCGGGCAGCCGCCTGCTGGTGCAGGAGTCGATCGCAGGCACGCTCCTCGAGAAGCTGAAGCGGCGGCTGGGCACGCTGCGGGTCGGCGACCCTCTCGACAAGAACACCGACGTCGGGGCGATCAACTCGCGCGCGCAGCTGGAGAAGATCGAGGGCCTGGTCCAGTCCGGCATCGCCGAAGGAGCCGACCTGTACCAGCCGGAGTGCCGGCTGCCCGAGCGAGGCTACTGGTTCCGGCCGGCGCTGTTCACCAACGTCGCGCAGTCCCATCGCATCGCGAGAGAGGAGATCTTCGGCCCGGTGCTGGCGGTCCTGACCTTCCGCACTCCGGCCGAGGCCGTGGAGAAGGCCAACAACACGCCGTACGGGCTCTCGGCCGGCATCTGGACGGAGAAGGGGTCGCGCATCCTCTGGATGGCGCAGCGGATGCGGGCCGGGGTGGTGTGGGCGAACACCTACAACCGCTTCGACCCGGCGGCTCCGTTCGGCGGCTACAAGGAGTCCGGCTTCGGGCGCGAGGGCGGCCTGCAGGGCCTGCTGCCCTACCTGGACCTGGATTGATGGCAGCTCCGCCCGACGTCCGCAAGACCTACAAGCTCTACGCCGCGGGCGAGTTCGTCCGTTCGGAGTCCGGCCGCACCTTCCGCGCCGAGGGCAGCAACGTGCCGCGGGCCTCGCGCAAGGACCTGCGCGACGTCGTGCGCGCGGCCCGCGGCGCCTTCGCGGGGTGGTCCGGCCGGACCGCGGCCAATCGGGGCCAGGTCCTCTATCGCGTGGCGGAGATGCTGGACGCGAGGCGTCCCCAGTTCGCGGCACTGCTCGGCGGCGGCCGGCGGGCCGGCCGCGAGGTGGAGGCGGCCGTCGAGACGTTCGTGTGGTACGCAGGCCTGACCGACAAGCTGGCTCAGCTCGCCGGCTCCGTGAACCCGGTGGCCGGCCCCTACTTCAACTTCACGGTCCCCGAGCCGGTGGGCGTGGTCGGGCTGGTCGCGCCGGACGAGCCGGCGCTGGCCGGCCTGGCGGCCGGGCTGGCGCCCATCCTGTGTGGCGGCAGCGTGGCGGTGGGGCTGCTGTCGGAGGCCCGGCCGCTCGCCGGGCTCTGCCTGGGCGAGGTGCTGGCCACCAGCGACCTGCCGGGCGGCGTCGTCAACCTGCTGAGCGGGTTCCGCTCCGAGCTGGTCCCCTGGCTCGCCCGGCACATGGACGTCAACGCGGTGGACGCGGCCGGCTGCTCGGCCGACGAGCTGGCTGCCGTCGAGAGCGCGGCCGCCGGGAACCTGAAGCGCGTGGTGCGGCCCGACGGCCGGGGCGCGCCGAGCCCCTGGCGCGCCGCAGCGTTCATGGAGCTCAAGACCGTCTGGCACCCCATGGGCACGTGACGAGCTTGCAGGCGGAGGCAGCCCTCCACCGGCTGGTGTCGACGACCGCGGTGATCATGGGCCGGCTGCGGCTGGCCCTCGACGCCGAGCGCGATCCGGCGCGCGCCGCCCGCCAGGCCGCCTACATGCGCGGCCAGTTCGCCTTCCTGGGCATCCCGGCGCCCCGCGTGGCGGCCATCCTCCGCGAGGTCACCGCCGGCACGCCCGTCCCGGCCACGGAGGCCGAGCTGGCCGAGGTCACCCTGGCCTGCTGGGAGCCGCCCGAGCGCGAGTACCAGTACGCCGGCACGCTCTACGTGCAGCGCCACGTCCGCGCCGCTGGTCCGGGCTTCGTGCCAGCGCTGCGGCGGCTGTGCACCGAGCGGTCGTGGTGGGACACGGTCGACGGGCTGGCGACCCACGTGGCGGGACCGCTCGTGGCCGCGCATCCCGAGCTGGTCGCCGTGATGGACGCGTGGATAGACTCCGACAGCCTCTGGCTCACTCGAGTGGCCATCCTCCACCAGGAGCGCTTCGGCCCCCGCACGGATCGCGACCGGCTGTTCGCCTACTGCCTGCACCGGGCCGGTGACCGGGAGTTCTTCATCCGCAAGGCGATCGGGTGGGCGCTCCGGTCGTACGCCAGGGTCGCGCCGGAGGCCGTCGCCGGCTTCCTGGCCGGGAACGGGCACCTGCTGTCCGGCCTGTCGAGGCGGGAGGCCGAGCGCGGGGTCGAGATGGGTCTGCGCCGCCGGGCGGCGCCGCCGGTCAGCGGCTAGAGCTCCTTGGAGCTCTAGTCGCGGTAGCGGTAGACGATCCGGCCACGCGTCAGGTCGTAGGGGGACAGCTCGACGCGGATGCGGTCGCCCGGCGTGATACGGATGAAGTAGCGCCGCATACGGCCGGCCGCGTACGCGATCAGCTTGTGGCCGTTCTCGAGCTCGACCTCGAACATGGCGTTCGGGAGCGCCTGGGACACCACCGCGTCCAGGACGACGGCTTCTTCCTTCGCCGGCTCGCCGTCGGTCGTCGCACGCCGCGTCCGGGAGGGGCGCCGCGGGCCCCTGCGTGGGGTTGAGCTTCTCGCCAATTCGCGTAGAAGTCTACTCGCCGACTGCTCGGCGTCACCGGACGAGCCAGGGAACGGCCCGTCAGGTCACGGCCGCCCGCAGGCGCCGCTCGATCGCGGCCGCCAGCTCGGCGTCCACCCGACCGGCCGGCACCAGGCGGCGCAGGGCCTCCTCCCAGCGCGGCTCCTCGGCCACGGCGCCGCGCAGCAGGTCCAGCGCC
This sequence comes from Candidatus Dormiibacterota bacterium, assembly GCA_035263645.1. Taxonomy (GTDB): domain Bacteria; phylum Chloroflexota; class Dormibacteria; order Dormibacterales; family Dormibacteraceae; genus CF-161. The sequence goes on from DATFRD010000309.1 coordinate 4,955, forward strand.
TCGTCCCACTGCCCGGCCCCGGCCAGCGCCACCCCGGCGAAGAACCGGATCTGGTGGTTCTCCGGCGCCAGCTCGACCGCGCGGCGCTGGCTCTCGACGTCCACGCTGGCTGCGGCCTGGTAGGCCCGTCGGTAGCGCAGGAGGCGATGGAGCTCGGCCAGCGGGTCGGCGTGGTCCTCGACCCGCAGGTCGATCAGGCGGTCCTCCCAGCTGCGACCGGTGGGGCGGCCGCTGAGCACCAGCATCGCAGCGGACTGGCGGCCCCGGATGTCACCGCCCTCCGCTTCCGCGGCGTCGAGCGCCGCCAGCATCCGCTCGGCCAGCGGACCGGAGGCGGCCTCGAACCCGGCGGCCATCGCGTCCCAGACGGTGTCTCGCTCCATCAGGTTGGCCTGGCAGCTGTAGCCGTCGCCCGTCCTGTGACCGGCCGCGGCGATGCAGCGGGGACCGGTGTGGGCCGCGGCGCCGCCGGCGGCATCGACCATCGCGCACTGCCGGACCTCGCGGTCCGGGTCACCGGCCAGCACGGCGGCCAGTGCTTCCGGCGCCGGGTAGCCGAGCCGCATCAGCTCAACCCCGGCGGGACCGAGGCTGATGTTGACCACGGACTGCGTGGCCACGGCGCCGACGCCGGCCAGGCCCCAGGGAACGACCGGGCCGACCTGGAAGTAGTGGGACTGGACGGCAACCCCCAGCTCGCCGGTCTGGGCATCGCGGGCGACGATCGAGTAGGTCATGCGGTGATTGTCGCCATCGAAGCGGCCGCCAGACGGTGGGCACCGCAGCTCGACGCCGGCTGTCTGAAGCACGATGGCGCGAAACGCTCTGACCCCGCGCCCCCGGCCCCGTTCCTAGGCGCTGCGGTACAGCTTGGTGATCACGAACTCCCGGTGGCCGAGCGCCTCCGCGCAGGTCAGGCGGCCGTTGATCACGCGGTCGGTGTAGGCGAGGAGCCGCCGCCCGGCCTCGGCCAGAGGGTACTCGCGCCGGAGGAGGCCGGAGACGTCGACGTCGATGTGCTCGGCCATGGTCCGGGCCGTAAGCGGATTGCCGGTGACCTTGATCGTCGGCACGATCGGGTTGCCGATGATGTTCCCCTGCCCGGTCGGGAACAGGTGGACGGCCGCCCCGGCGGCGCCCATGAGGGTGATGAACTCGGCCGCCGCCGACGACGAGTCCATGAAGTTCAGCCCGGCCCTGGTCGGCGCGAGCGCCGGGCTCAGCGCGTCGACGACCGGCGCCGTTCCCGTCTTGGCGATGTTGCCGAGCGCCTTCTCCTCGATCGTCGACAGACCGCCACGGATGTTGCCCTGCGTCGGCTGCGACCCGAGCAGGTTGGCGCTCGAGCTCTCGATCTCCCGCAGGTAGCCGTCGAACATGGCCTGGAACCTCGCCCGCACCTCGTCGCCGGCGCAGCGCCGGGCGATCAGGTGCTCGCCTCCGGTCAGCTCCGACGTCTCGCCAAAGATGACCGTCCCCCCCGCTCCGACCTGCTGGTCGACCACCTGGGATACGGCAGGGCAGGAGGCGAGGCCGGTGGTCGTGTCCGACTCGCCACACTTGATCGACATCACGATCTCCCGCCGCTCGACCGGCTCCCGGCGGAGCTCCGCGGCGTCCTGGAGCAGCTGCTGGGCGGTGCGCGCCGCCGCCGCCAGCGTCCTCAGGTCGCCGAACCGCTCGATCGAGTAGGCTTCCACCGGCTTGCCGGTCCGGGCGATCCCGTCGGCCACCCGCTGCGCCCAGTTGGGCTCGATGCAAACCACGACGACTGCCGCCACGTTGGGATTGGCCCCATTCCCGATCAGCGTCCGGAACGTGAGGTCGAGGTCCTCCCCGTACTGCAGCCGGCCATAGTGATGGGGGAGCGCCAGCGCACCGGGCACCACGCGGGCCACGTTCTCGCAGACGGCGTTCGAGAGGTCGTCGACGGGCAGGATCGCGACGTGGTTGCGGATGCCGACCCGGCCGTCGGGCCGTCGGTATGCGAAGAGTGCGGTCTCGTTCACGTGCTCCCTCCCAGTACGTCGTCGCCCACCGCCGTCAGTTCGGGGCGGGCGGGCGGGGCTGCATCGGGCCCAGCCGGCCGATGCTGCTCAGCTTGGCCAGCTCCGCCTGCAGCAGGGCTGCGGCAAGGTCCGGATCGCCGGTCTCCAGCAGCTCCTGGCGCCGGAAGGGCTCCACCCGGAGCAGGGCCCCCACCAGCCAGACCGCACGCTGCGGACCGGCACCCGGCGGCAGCTGCAGCTCGGGCCCGAGCCGCGAGCCCAGCGCCACGCCGTGGGCGGCGAGGTAGCGCTCCAGCAGGCCCAGGAGGCGCGTCCCGGCGATCTGCGGCGGCTCCTCGAGCCGGTACACCCGTCCCATCAGGTACGGCCGGCCGGGCTCGACGCCCAGCAGCCGAAAGCGATGCAGGCCGCGGGCCAGCACGGAGAACCGGCCGTCCGGCAGCGCGTCCACCCGCTGCAGCGTCGCCGCCGTCCCCACGCTGTGCAGCTGCTCCGCACTGCTCGGACCCACCTCCCTCCCCCGCCGGATCAGCACCACGCCGAAGTCCAGCCGCTCCTGCACCAGGATGCGGTACCGCTCCTCGAAGACGTGCAGCGGCAGGACACCGCCGGGAAACAGCACGGTGTGGAGGGGAAAGAGGGGGATCAGCTCCGGATCGCTCTCCGCTGTTCCACCTCCCTGCTGTCCCCCCCTGGATGATGATCTACCGCCGGGAGCCGTTGGGCGGCGCTGCCGCGCGCCAGCGCTCGATCCAGGTCCCGACCACCTCGGGCCGGCTGGAACGCCGGCCCAGCTCCTGCACGGCCTGCTCCGCCCGTCTGGCGAATGCCCGCGACGCCTCGCCCTGCTCCGGGCTCAGCGGCTTTCCGATCCGGACCTCCACGGGCGCTGGGAGGAAGTAGCGGCGCCCCTTGGGCATCACCCGGTGCGTGCCCTTGACGTGGATCGGGACGACCGGCGCTCTCGCCTCGCCGGCCAGGTGCCCCACCCCCGGCTGGAACGGCAGCAGGCGGCCGTCGAGGGACCGGGTGCCCTCGGGAAAGATCAGCAGGTTCCACCCCGACTTGAGCAGCTCGCTGGAGCTGTGCAGCACGCCCTGGGCGCTGCCGGTCCGGGAGAACGGGAACGTGTTCAGCCACAGGCTGACCAGCCGTCCCAGCCAGGGGCGCCGGTACCAGTAGTCCGCCGCCGCCCCTACGACGGTTCGCTCTCGCGCGCGGTCCGGCAGCGCCGCCATCAGGACCGGGAGGTCGGCATGGCTGACGTGGTTGGACACGAGGATCGCCGGCCGCTTCTGGTCCAGCAGCCACTCCTGGCCCTCCACCCGGAGCCCGGTCACGGCCCTGGCGAACGGTGCGGACAGACCCCGCTGGATCGCCCAGCGCAGCGAGCGCGCCGGCTCCTTCCGCGCCCAGTCCAGGTTGCTGGCCGGCTCGGGCAGCCCGGGCACCGCCTCGGGCCATGACGCCGGCCGCACGCCGCCCCAGCGCCAGCCGCGCCTTACCACGTCGATGTCGCGCAGGAGCTCGAACCTCACGACACGTCCGCCACGAACAACGGCGGCAGCCGCAGGTGGGTGACGCTGGGGTAGCGGCCGACCGTCTGCTCGGCCATCTCGAACGCGTCCGGCAGCGTCGTGGCGCACTTGAAGCCCAGGTGGTGCACCGTCTCGCGCTCGCCGCCGACCACGATCACGTCCCCCACGTGCTGCATGGCGTGGGCCGCCCAGTACCAGGCGTAGAAGGGATGGACTCCATGGTAGGCGTGCGACCTCCGGTAGAGCTGGCGGTACCACGCGTCCTCCGCGAACCGGCCCTCGTAGCGCTGCTCGATTTCGGCCGGGTCGCGCGTGTCAGCCAGGACCTCATCGAAGAAGTCTATGTAGCTCGGGTGCTGGACCGAGTCGAACTCGTTTCGGCACGGGTGGGCCATGATGACCACCCCGCCCTGGCGCACGACCGGCCGGCCCCGGTACAGGTTGAAGAGGTAGCCCAGCCCCATGCAGACCACCAGGATCGGGTTCAGGATCGCGTTCACGTTGTACGGGCCCAGGTACGGGATACCGAGCGTCACGATGTCCGTCTGGCCCTCCACGTCGACCATCATCTGCCTGCGCACCGCGGCCAGGGTGGCGTCGTGGACGGCGTCGACCTGCCCCGCGTGCACCGCGGTCAGCCCGTACGGCGCCCGCATGGAGTGGAAGACGGCACGCTTGACCTCAGCGGGTGCCAGGTCGGTCAGCTGCTTGACCGCCAGGAATGCGGCCTGGTCGGTGGCGGTCCAGTCGGTCTCGCGCTTCTGCATGAAGTTGGCGATGGCCGGGAAGCTGTGGTTGTTGACGCTGGTCTCGACGTGGAAGCAGCGAACCGCGTCCTCGATCAGCTGGCCCTGGCGAATGCAGGCCTGGTGGAGGGCCGAGTCCGGCGGGTGCATGTAGGAGCGTGAGTTGAGGAGCGTGTCCACGGTGTGGTGGACGCGGACGCTCCGGTAGCTGCCCAGGCCCGTGGACAGCGACTTGTGGCCGCCGTCCATCGGCACGAACGTGAGGTTCACGTAGACGAGGAGGTCGGACTCGGCCGCCCGCCGGCTCAGCGTGACGTCCTCGCCGTGCGGGGTTCTCCCGATCAGCACGTTCCCGTCGGGGTCCTCGGCGTCGTGGTTGTACAGGCGGTCCGGGTGAAACGTCGTGAAGATGCGGTCCCCCACGATGTGCCGCATCTCGTCCTCGGTCATCCGCCGGTGCAGCGAGTTCGCGGCGACCAGGTGGACGTCCTCGACACCCGCCGCGGCGGCGAGCTCGATAACCTCCTCCAGGACCAGCTGGCGGACGTCCGGCTGGGCCATCGGCGGCAGCGGCAGGGACAGGTCGTCGAACGCGATCGTGAGCCGCATGCCCGGGCGGAGGAGCGACCGGAGGGGATCGTCGTCCATCGGATGAGAGAGCGCCCGCCGGATCGCCCGCTCCGGGTGGGCGATGGGCTGGATGGGGTCGGGTGCGTACACGATCCGGGAGCCCTGCGGCAGCCTCTCCAGGCGCACCCCCTCGCCGTAGTGGAACAGCGTCGGCGGCGTGTTGCGATCGACTTCGATGACGGATCCGGGGCGGGGCATTGCAGAAATCCTCGGTCAGGCTCTCAACTCTCGCAGGTCGAAGGCGACTTTCACCGCGCCGAGCCGGCCTGCCTCCAGCGCGTATGCGACGGCGTCGCGGTACTCGCCGAGCCCGAACAGCGGTCCGGTGAGCCGCTCCAGCTCGAGCTGCGGCGCAGCCTCGAGCGCCAGCTCGAACGTGCGGCGGCCGCCGCTCTCGACGCCGTATGCATAGGCGCCCATCACGGTCAGCTCCCGCTGCCAGATCGGCGCCCAGTCGACCCGCTCCTCGCCGGGCATGCCGACGGCCACCAGGCGACCGCCGCCCCTCGTGAAGCGGACCGCCTCGTTGAGGGCTCTCGCGGTGCCGGTGCACTCGAACGTCAGGTCGGCGCCGCCGAGCAGGAGCGGCCGGTCCATCCCCTCCAGCCGGCGCGCGCCCGTCGCGAAGCGGACGCGCTGGAACACCTCGCCGGGGCCGACGACCAGGTCCGCGCCGAGCCGCCTCGCCTGCTCGCGCTGGAGCGGGTGCTTTGCCACCGCGATCAGCAGGCGCGGCGGCGTGAACCTGCGCACCGCGGCGACGGTCAGCAGCCCGATGGTGCCGGCGCCGACCACCACCACCACGTCGTCGGCGGAGGCCCCGCCGCGCAGCGCCGCGTGGACGCAGCAGGCCAGCGGCTCGACCAGCACCGCCGCCTCATCGGGCAGCTCGTCGGGCACGGGGTGGAGCTGGCTCCGGTGGGCGACCAGGATCTCGCCCCAGCCGCCGCCGGTGCCGGCGCAGTAGCCCGTCTGCAGGCCTGTACCGATGGGCCCCTCGGTCGCGTTCTCGCAGAGCCCGGGCCGGCCCTCGGCGCAGCGCGGGCATTCCGGCACGATCTGCCGCACGCGGCAGCCCAGCGCCGGCTCGACCACCACGCGGGTGCCGTCGTCCAGCTCGCCGACGACCTCGTGGCCGAGCACGAATGGATAGCTCGTCAGCGGATCGAGGTAGAGGGAGGCGTGGCCGGTGATGGCGGCGGTGTCCGACCCGCAGATCCCGCTCAGGCTGGGCCGGACCCTGGTCCAGCCGGGGCCCGGCAGCTCGGGCTCATCGACGTCGCCCAGGTGCAGCACCGAGAGGTCGCTCAGCGCGACGCGGGGATTTCCGCCGGTCGCCCGGAGCAGCGCATACGCGGGCACCGACCGAACGAACTGAAGGGCCAGCATTTAGCTGCCCCTCCCCCCTCGCGGGGTCGGTGGTCCGCCAGGGCCGGAGGGGGGGCTGACCGGCAGGCGGCTGATTGCATATCTCATCGCCGCACCCCTTCGAGGTACTGCGGCGAGCGGGGGTCCGGCACCGGAAGCCGCCAGTTGCCCCTGGCCATCGTCCAGGTCTCGACTCGCCAGCCCCGCTGGCCGGCGACCTGCGACAGCCGGGCGTCCGGGTTCACCACCACGGGCGTCCCCACGCACTCCAGCATGGGCAGGTCGGAGATGGCGTCCGCGTACGCGAAGCTCTCGGCCAGGTCGAGGCCATTACGCTCCGCGTACTCCTCCATCAGCGTCGACCTGGCCTCGCCTGCAGGAGGCGGCGAGGCCAGGTCGCCTGTCAGCACCCCGTCGTGCGTCAGCAGCCGGGCGCAGTCGACGTCCACCTCGAGAAGCTCGGCCAGCGGCTCCACGACCACGTCCAGCGCGCCCGTCAGCAGCAGCACGCGATGGCCGGCTCGCTTGTGCTCGCGGATCCGCCGGATGCCCTCCGGGAACACGCGCCGCAGCGTCACCGACGCGAGCGCCTCCCGGCCCAGCGCCCGCATGCGCTCCTCCTCCAGGCCTGCGTACTCGCGGTAGAAGGCGCGCTGGAACTCGGCGCGTGAGCGACGCTCGAGGTACAGCCAGCGCGGCGTCCGGCCGGCCATTCGAGCCAGGAACTGCGGCCACTCCTCGATGGGCTGGTCCTGGAGCCGCATCCAGAAGAAGTACTCGACGACGTTGGTCTGGACCAGCGTGCCGTCGACGTCGAAGACGGCCAGGAGGCCCTGCCGGCCCGCCCGCCGGCGCAGGGCGGCCAGCGCGGTGTTGGCCTCCGGCTTCGGGCTGGTGCTCCCGGTCGGCGCGGGGCCGCGCCGGGGACCCGTGTCGGCCCGCGCCATCCGGACCACGGTCGGCAGGTGCACCTCCTGGAGGTAGTGGGTCCAGTCGAACCCCGCGGGGTCGAACGGGAATCGCCGGCGCTCCGGCTCCGGCATCTGGTCCCACAGACCAAGCAGGCTCCGGGTGTCGAAGATGCAGTCCACCTCCACGTACACGCCGTACAGCTCGGCCAGGTTCAGGATCCGCTCCAGTCGGCCGCGCTCCTCCTGGAGGCGGTCCGACCACCGCGTGGCCGTCGTCCCGAGTGGCAGCCGCTCCACCGCCTGCTGGGCGGCCTCGACCAGCCGCATGGCCAGCCGGCCGCGGCCCTCGAGCTCGCCCCGGCTCGGGAACGTCCAGGCCGGCGTCCCGATCGCCTGCCCCCAGCGATCTCGGAGCGGATGCGCCGTGAAGTACTCGGCGCACTGGTCGTAGATGCCGCGCAGGCGCAGGGGGTTCCGGCTGCCCGAAGCCACGTGGTACAGGCGATGTTCGCCGGCCGGGGGCGGCGCGCTCGCCACCGCCAGCACGGCGTTGACGACCAGGTCGGCCGGGATGATGTCGAGCACGGAGTCGGGGAGGCCGGAGAAGTCCGGGAGCGCGGCGCGGCCGAACGCCAGGATCAGGGGCTCCGCCATACGGAATCCCTCCAGCCAGCCGGGAAACGGCTCGGCGAGGGCGCTCTCGATGATGCTGGGCCGGACGATGGACAGCGGGATCTCGCCGTGCAGCTCGACGACCGCGCGCTCGGCCATCGCCTTCGTGAACGAGTAGATGTCCGTGAAGCCCATGGCCCGGGCGTGGGCGCGGCCCCGCTGCACCAGTCGGTCTCTCACCCAGCGCTCCCGCAGGCGCTCCACCGCCCTGGCCTGGGCCGGGGTCCCCGCCGGCCCCAGCCGGCTCCGCGCCTCGCGACGGAGCCGGTCCAGCAGCTCGGGACGCCGGCTCTCCTCCTCGACCGGCCCGCGCAGGCCGCTTAGCACCTCCGACTCGTGGCGCCAGTTCAGCCCGGGGTCGAACGGCAGCTCCTCCCTGACCAGGCCCCGCAGCATGCCGCCCACGTAGGCCGTCGACACGTGGACCAGGTGCGGCCGCGCGCCCAGGTCCCGCAGCATGCGCACCAGCCGGCTGGCGCCGAGCAGGTTGGTCTGCGCCGACAGGTCAGCCGGGTTGTCGAACTCGACGGCGGCAGCCGAGTGGATCACGACGTCGCAGGAGCTCAGGGCTCCGCGCGCCCCGGCGTCGAGGCCCAGGTCGTCGCGGCCGAGGTCCAGCTCCACGACCGCCAGCTTCTCCGCCGCGAGCGACCGGAAGGCCGCCTCCCCCAGCTCCTCTCTTAGGCGACGGAACGCCGGGCTCGCGAGCACCTCGCGCTCCAGCCGGTCCGCGGCGCCACGCCGGGCGCTCGAACGAATCGCGAGGTTGATCCGTTCCACCCCGGGGAGCGTGCGCAGGCACTTCTCCACGAGGGACTTGCCCAGGAAGCCGGTCGACCCGGTGACCAGGAGTGTCTTGCCTGTGAGGCCTTCTTCGATCAACGAGTCCCGATTCTATGCATCGGGCGCTCGGGACCCCCAGCGCACGACTCGCAGTCGCGTGTCGCCGGTGGAAGCAGGCTAGTGGTGCGGCACCTCTAGCCGCCCTGCCGCGGTGGTCGGCCCCTGCGCAGGAACAGCATCACGATCGCCCACACGCTGAGCGCGATGTAGAGCAGCCCGATGATGACCAGCCCGGTGTCCACGTGCTCCACCCTCCGATCGCGATGGAAGGCCGACGTCGGAGACCGGGCGGGTCAGCCCTGGCGGCTGCGGCGAGCGCGGGTGAAGAGGTTGACGATCGCGGTGATGCTCAGCGCGACGTAGAGGAGGCCGATGATGACCAGCCCGGTGTCCATTGGCGGAAATGATAGGGAGCCCCGGTCAGGCACGCGAGCCGTCCGCTCGTGCCCCTCGCCGCGAGCGACGGCCGAGCCTGACCGGCGCGGCTACCATACGAACCGGTGGACGTGCTCAGCCAGGGCAGATCGGCGGTGTTCAGGGAGCCGGTGGGACCGCGTGGCGTGGTCGTCGAGGAGCGCCCACGCACGCCGGTGCGCGAGGGCGCGGTGGCGGTCGCCGTCCGCTGCGCGGCGCTCAACCACCTCGACCTCTGGCTCGTCTCCGGCGCGCAGCGGGTCCAGCCTCCCCGGGTCATCGGCGCCGATGGGGCCGGCGTGGTGGCCGAGTCCGGCGACAGCCGCTGGCAGCCCGGCGACGAGGTGGTCCTCTACCCGGTGTCCTGCTGCTGGCGCTGCGACGCCTGCCGGGGCGGGCAGCAGGTGCTCTGCCCCGAGTTCGGCATCCTGGGCGAGACCACAGACGGGACGGCCTGCGAACTGCTCCACGTCCCACCCCAGAACCTGTTCCCCAAGCCGCCGGCGCTCTCCTGGGAGGAGGCCGCCGCGTTCCCGCTGACCTTCCTCACCGCGTGGCGCATGATCGTCACCCGGGCCAGGCTGCAGCCGGACGAGACCATGCTGGTGGTCGGCGCCGGCGCGGGCGTCGCCGCAGCGGCGATCGTGATCGGCCGCCATCTCGGCGCCCGCGTGCTGGCCACCAGCCGGAGCGAGGCGAAGCGCGAGCGCGCCCGCAGCCTGGGCGCCGAGGCGGCCTTCGACTCGGTCGGGTTCTCGAAGCCCGTGCGCGAGGCCAGCGGCGGTGGCGTGGACGTGGTCTTCGAGCACGTGGGGCCGGCCACGCTGGACGAGTCGGTGCGCTCGATCCGGCGCGGCGGCCGGATCGTCTTCTGCGGGTCGACCAGCGGCGTCAAGGCCGAGCTCATGATGCCCCGCCTGTTCTTCGCGCAGGCCGACCTGCTGGGCTCCACCATGGGCAACGCGAGCGAGTTCGAGGGGGTCCTGCATGCGCTGGACCGCGGCCTCCGGCCCGTCGTGGACTCCGTCCACCCCCTCGCCGACGTAGTGGGCGCGCTGCAGCGCCTGGACAGCGGGGAGCAGTTCGGGAAGGTGACCCTGCAGGTCTCCAGCTGAGCGCGCGCATCCTCCTCACCAACGACGACGGCATTGGGGCCCCGGGCCTGCACGCGCTCTACGACCAGCTGCTCCGGCTGGGCGACGTCACCGTGGTCGCCCCCGACGTGGAGCGATCGGCGGTCGGCCACGCCATCACGACGCGGACACCGCTGCGGGTCCAGGAGTTCCGACGCGGCCGCCGGCTCATGGGGTACGCGACCAGCGGGACCCCCGCCGACTGCGTGAAGCTCGCCGTCGGCACGATCTTCCCGGAGCCGCCGAACCTCGTCGTCTCCGGCATCAACCTGGGCGCGAACACGGGCACCAACGTGATCTACTCGGGAACCGTCTCGGCGGCGACAGAGGCGCGGATCCTGGGCATCCCCTCGCTCGCGATCTCGCTGGGCACGTTCGAGGACCCGACCTGGTCGTACGCGGCCTCGCTGGGCCGCCGGGTCGCGGGCGCCGTCCTCCGGCGCGGGCTGCCGCCCCGGGTCCTGCTGAACGTGAACGTCCCCAACCTGCCGAGGGCGGAGATCCGGGGGATCCGGGTCACCCGGCAGGGCGACTCCGTGTACCAGGACCAGTACGCCGTCCGCGAGGACCCGCGCCGGCAGCCCTACTACTGGCTGGCCGGCAGCTTCCTGATGCGCGACGACGACCCGGACACCGATGCCTGGGCGCTCGCCAACGGGTACGTCTCCATCACGCCGATCACCTACGACCTGACCGCACACGGCGAGCGGACGGCGCTCGCCGGCTGGAACTGGCGGCGGTAGTCGCGTACCTCCTCTGACCCCCGCCGGCTGCCCCTAGCCCCGGCTGCCCCAGCCCCCACCGCTCCCTCGGGGGGCGGGCCCACAGTAGGGCTGCGCCTGGCAGTCGTCAACCCATCCTGTCAACGAGAGGCCGCCCCCGCCTCCAGCAGCTCGCCGGCCGTGTAGCGGCGGCCCGGCTGGGCCAGTAGCGTCCGGAAGCCCGGCACCTCCAGCGCCTCCGGCCGGCGGGTGTGCACCGGCAGCACGACGCGGGGGCTGACGGCCTCGACCATCCGCCGCAGGTCGGCGAGGTGCGAGTGGCCGCTCGAGCCCAGGGACACCAGCTCCAGGCCGAGCGCATCCAGCCACGCCAGCATCACCCGGTACGCCGGGTCGTACGGCCCCAGCGGTGACCCGTTGCTGAGCACGAAGAGCGACCCGGGCGGCGGACGCATGTCGAGGAGCACCGGCAGCGACTCGAAGTCCACCTGCACGCAGTACCGCTCGGGGTGGTGGCGGACGGCCTCGGGGCTCTCCAGCACCAGCGGCCAGTCGGCCATCGCCGCCGCGGCCGGGGCCATCAGCAGCATCCGGCCGCGCGCCTCGCACGCCGCGCCCAGCGCCCGGACGCGCAGACGGTTCATCGGGTAGAGATTGACCACGACGAGGCCACGAGCCCGGTCCAGCAGCCCGGCGAACCCGCGGATGACGTCCTCCTCCGTCCGCTCCGGGAAGCCCTCCGGCGGCGGGTCCGAGCCCAGCGAGACCGCCTCCTGGACGAGGACGTCCGCGTGCTGGGCCGCGCTGGCGAAGCCGGCGGTGAGCTCCGGGCGCGCGCCGTGCCAGCGGTGGTCGCCCGTGTACGCGAGCGTCAGGTCCGGCATCCGGACGAGGAAGCCGGAGGCGCCGGGCAGGTCGTGGTCGACGGCGACGAACTCGACCTCGATCTCGCCCAACGAGACCCGTCCCCGGTCCGGTACCGGGACCCCCGGAGGGTCCCTCCAGCCCAGGTAGCCGGCTCGCACGCACGCGGCCCGGAGCGGCTCCATCGCGGCGGGGTAGTGGAGCGGCACGTCCGGGTGGACCCAGCGCACGAGCGCGACGTGGTCGAGGTGGAGATGGGATACGAAGAGGCTGGTGCGACCGTCCCAGCCTTCGAGGACGCCGGTGCCGCGGGGCGCCATCCCGACGCCCATCAGGTCCGCCAGCTCGCGGCCGGCCCGGGGACGGAGGCCGAGGCTGAACGGCACCGCCCCGGGTGCGTGCTCGATGCCCATCTCGAACAGCGCTCGGCAGTCCCCGTGGTCCACCACGAACTTCAGACCCGTCGGGTTGCCGAGGTTGAGGAAGGTGAGGCCGGTCTCGGTCTTCAACAGGCCATCATACTGACGCCATCGCGACCCGGACTCCTGACCCGTCATCTCCCGATTCGTTAACTTCTCGCTCGCTCAGAAGGCCCCCGCAGGGGGGATACTGATCTGCTGCCCCTTGGACCCCGCAACGTCCTTCACCGACACGGCGCCCGTCGCCCGGACGCGAGCGCGGGAGCGCGCGACCAGACGGCTGACGCTCGCCGGCTACGGCTTCCTGGCGCCGGCGCTCGTCGTGCTGGTGATCTTCCTCCTCGCCCCGGCCGTGTGGGTGTTCGGGCTCTCGCTGTTCAAGTGGGACCTGATCGCCAACAACCCGGTGTTCGTGGGCCTGGAGAACTTCCGCATCCTGCTCACGCACGACGACCTGTGGTGGCAGTCGGTGCGCCAGACCGTTTACTACACCGCCGTCTCGGTGCCGGTGAGCATGGCCCTCGGCCTGTTCCTGGCCGTGCTGCTCAACGGCCGGATCCGCGGCCGCCAGCTCCTGCGCGGAGCCATCTTCGCCCCGTACGTGACCCCGGTGGTGGCCACCATCATGATCTGGCAGTGGATCCTCAACGCCGACTACGGGGTGCTGAACTCGCTGCTGGCGGCCGTCCACCTCCCCCGGCCGGCCTGGACGCTCAGCCCGAACTGGATCATGCCGTCGATCATCATCTACGGCGTCTGGCAGCACACGGGCCTCAACCTGGTCATCTACCTGGCCGGCCTGGCCAGTCTGCCGGCTGAGCTGCACGAGGCGGCGCGGGTGGACGGCGCCCGAGCCTGGAGCACCTTCTGGCGGATCAGCTGGCCGCTGCTCTCCCCCACCACGTACTTCCTGCTGTTCATCAACCTGATCGGGTCCTTCAAGGTCTTCGTCCCCGTGTACGTCTTCACCACCAACACGGGCGGCCCCGACCACGCCGCCGAGACCATCGGCTTCTATCTCTACCAGCAGGCGTTCGCGTTCTTCCACGCCGGCTACGCGGGGGCGATCTCCGTGGCCCTCTTCCTCCTGATCCTCGTCCTCACCGGCGTCCAGATGCGCTTCTTCTCGCGCCGGGTCTTCTACACGTGAGGCCGGGACGCGCGGGCCTGGCCGCCCGCTACCTCGTCCTGGTCCCGGTGGCGGCCATCTTCGTCTTCCCCTTCTACTGGATGGTGGTGCTGTCGCTGAACCGGCCCGATTCCGTGTTCGACTTCCCGCCCCACCTGCTGCCGCAGTGGCAGCTGCAGAACTACGTCCAGACCTGGCGGTTCGTGAACTGGCCCGGGCTTTTCGCCAACACCGTGATCACAACGGTGGCGCGGGTGTTGCTGGTGCTGGTCACGTCGATCCTGGCCGGCTACGCGTTCGCGTCCATGCGCTTCGCCGGCAAAGCGCTCGCCTTCAGCGTGGTGCTGGCCGTGTACATGGTGCCTACCGAGGTCACGCTCGTGCCCAACTACATCACGCTGTCCCGCCTGGGCTGGATCGACACCTACCAGGCGCAGGTCGTGCCGCTGGCGGCGAGCGTGTTCGGCATCTTCCTCATGCGGCAGTACTTCCTGACCCTGCCCAGGGACCTCTGGGAGGCGGCCCAGCTCGACGGCTGCGGCCACCTCCGCTACCTCGCGCAGGTGGCGGCGCCGCTGGCCAGGCCGGCGGTGGTCACGATCGCGCTGCTCCAGTTCATCGAGGGGTGGAACGCGTTCCTGTGGCCGCTGATCGTGACTTCCACTGACCGGGTCAGGCCGCTCCAGGTGGGGGTCGCGGCGTTCGCGGTCACCGACTCGACGCAGCCGGTGCTCCTCGCCGCCGGCGCCTTCATGACCACGCTGCCGATCCTGGTCGTGTTCCTGGTTGCGCAGCGCCAGCTCGTCGGCGGCATCGCCTCGACGGGCATCCGCGGATGATCGACTGAGAGAGGAGGACAGACAGCCCATGCGTTCCAGACGCCTCGCCCCGCTCCTGGTGGCGTTCGTCGTCGGCCTGGCCGCCTGCGGGGGCGGCTCGAGCGGCGCCGGCCAGGCCAGCACCGAGCAGCTCCCGGCCCTGGACCACCACGTGACCGTGAACTTCTGGGAGGCGATGGCCGGCGGCAGCCAGAAGCCGACGCTGGCGACCATCACCAATGCGTTCAACGCGAGCCAGCCGAACGTCACCGTCAACCTTCAGGTCTACCCGGACTACACGACCCTGCTGCAGAAGACGCTCGCCGCGCTCGCCGCCGGCAGCCCGCCGGACATGGCGCAGTGCTACGAGAACTGGGCGGCCAGGTACAACCAGAGCAAGGCGATCGTCGACCTCGGCCCTTACATGAACGCCAAGGACGGGCTCAGCCAGGCCGACCTCAAGGACATCTGGCCGTCGATGCTCAACGACGCCAGGCTGAGCAACACCTACTACATGTTCCCGTTCAACAAGTCCGACTCCGTCATCTACTACAACGCGGACATGTTCCAGGCGGCCGGCATCGACCACCCGCCCGCCACCTGGGAGGAGTTCGCCGCCGACGCGAAGAAGCTGACCGTCCCCGGCCAGCGCTGGGGCACGGACTTCAGCGACGCGGTCGGCTACGAGAGCGTGTGGGAAAGCATGCTCAACGAGTACGGCGGCACGCTCCTCAACAAGGACCAGACCAAGGCCACGTTCAACTCGGCGCCCGGCCAGCAGGCGATCCAGGTGTTCGCCGACCTGGTCAGGGGCGGCTACGCCCACCGCGTCTCCGGCTTCGCCGACGAGGACGACCTGGGCTCCCAGCACGCCGGCATGATCGTCAGCACGATCGCCGGCTACTCGTTCGTCCAGGCGTCCGTCGGCGGCAAGTTCAACCTCAAGACCGCGCCAGTGCCAGCCGGGCCGAAGGGCTCAGCGGTCGAGATGTTCGGCACCAACGCCTGCGTCTTCTCCAAGGCGGCGAAGGACGTCCAGCAGGGCGCGTTCCAGTACATCAAGTACTTCACGAACGCCGAGAACACCACCACCTGGTCTGAGAAGACGGGCTACATGCCGGTCCGGCAGTCGGCGTTCAAGTCCATGCAGACGTCGTTCTACCCGCAGAACCCGAACCTCAAGGTAGCCGTGGACCAGCTGCCCCACGCCATCTTCGCGCCCGCCGTGCCGACCTGGGACCAGTCCCAGAACACGATCCTGACCGAGCTGGTGAACATCGTGGACGGCCGCAAGACGGCGAAGCAGGGACTCGACGACGCGGCCAGCAAGGTGAACGACCAGCTGACGACCGGGTAGCCGGCGATCGACGACCCGGACTTCCGGCTGTGGCGGAAGGCCGAGCTGCACTGTCACCTCGACGGTGCGGTTCGGCCGGCCACCGCCGAGGAGCTGGCGTGCCGGCAGGGCCTGGACCTGCCGGCGCCGCTGCGTCTCGTGGCCCCACCGGACTGCCCCTCCCAGGCCGCGTACCTCGCCTACTTCGACGACGCCCTGGCCGTGCTGCAGACGGCCGAGGCGCTCGAGCGCGCCGCCCACGAGCTGGGCCTGGATTCGGCCGCCGAGAACATCGGCTACCTCGAGGTGCGCTGGGCCCCGCGGCTGCACCTGCGCCGCGGCCTGACGGTCGAGGAGGTCCTGGAGGCGGTGCTTCGCGGCCTGGCCGGTGCCCCCCTGCACGCCGTGGCCATCGTCTGCGCGATGCGGGACCACCCGGTGGAGGACAACGTCGCGCTCGCGCTGAGCGCAGGTCGGTTCGCCGGCCGCGGCGTCGTCGGCTTCGACCTGGCCGGCGACGAGGCCCGCTGGCCGGCCGGGCCGCACCGGCCGGCCTTCGAAGCGGCGAAGGCGGCCGGGCTCCGCCTCACGTGCCACGCGGGGGAGGCCGGCCAGCCGGCTTCGGTGGAGGAGGCGCTCGGGCTCGGCGTGGAGCGGATCGCCCACGGGGTGGTCGGGGCCCGCGACCCCCGCATCGTCGACCGGCTGCGCCGGGAGGGCGTCGTCCTCGATCTCTGCCCGACCGCCAACTGGAGGTGCAAGGCCGTGCGCCGGCTGGAGGACCACCCGCTGCCCCGCCTGGTCCGCCGGGGCGTCCGCTGCACCATCAGCACGGATTCCAGGACGGTGGCCGCGACGACGCTGAGCGACGAGTACCGGGTCGCGCACGAGGTGCTGGGCATGACTGTGGACGAGCTCCGGTTGCTGAACGCGACGGCATATGACACGAGATTCGACCGCTGACATCGCCTCGCTGGCGGCCGCCATCGCCCGGCACACTCCCCGGCGGTGGCCGCCGGGACCTCAGGACGGCCGGGTGCAGGCCGCCGTGTGCGTCCCGCTCCAGTACGGCGTCCGCGGACTCGAGGTCTGGGCAATCAAGCGCACGGCGGGGATGCGCCACCACGCGCGAGAGATCGCGTTCCCCGGCGGCCAGCCGGACGCCGGCGACCGGGACCTCACCGAGACCGCCCTGCGCGAGCTGGAGGAGGAGCTAGGGATCGTGCGCGACGAGGTCCGGGTGCTCGGCGCGCTGCCGCCCTGCCCGACCGCCACCAGCCACTTCACGCTGAACCCCTTCGTCGCGCTGATCGCACAGGGCGCGGTCGCCACGCCTCACGCGGGCGAGGTCGAGACGCTCATCCGGATGCCCCTCGACGACTTCTTTGCCGGGCGGGTGCCCTACCGGGCGGTCGAGCTGGGGGGCGGTCGCCGGTCGCCGATCTTCGGCTTCGAGGTCGGCCCCATGTACGGCGCGAGCGCGCACGTGATGGAGGACCTGCTCGCCGTCTACGCGGCGGTCCGCGGGCTCGAGCTGCCGGAGCCCGAGCTCACCGACGTGATCCCCTGGCTCTCTAGAGAGCCGCTCTGAGGTAGGGCGCCAGGTCGCCCCGGTTGGCCGCCTCCACGCGGTCCAGGCCGAGCCACCCCGCCATAGTCCGCAGCTCGTCTGCCAGCTCCGCGGCCACCTCGGACGGGACGTGGCCGTCCTGCTCCCAGGCAGCCTGCACCCGGAGGACGTGTGCGGCGCGGTCCGCCTTCAGGTCCACGCGGGCGACCAGGGCGTCTTCGAGCAGGAACGGCAGGACGTAGTAGCCGTGGACACGGCGCTCGGGCGGCGTGTACAGCTCGAGCCTGACCGCCATCCCGAACAGCCGCTCGGCACGCTGCCGCTCCCATATCAGCGAGTCGAACGGCGAGAGGAGGGCCCTGGCCCGGACGCGTCGCGGCTGCCGTGCCCTCGGGTCCAGGTAGGCGGGCTTCGGCCAGCCCTCCACCGCGACCGGCAGCAGCTCGCCCGCCTCCACCAGCTCGGCGATCCGGGCCCGCGCCTCGGCCACGCCCAGCCGGAAGTAGTCCCTCAGGTCCCGCTCGGCCGCCACCCCCAGGGCGCCGGCGGCGATCCGCACGAGCTCGCGCTGGGCGTCCACCTCGCTCGGCGTCGGCGCCGCCAGGACCGCGGCGGGCAGCACGCGCTCGGGAAGGTCGTACAGGCGCTCGAAGCCCCGGCGGCCGGCGGACGTGACGGCGCCTGACCAGAACAGCCACTCCAGCGCCCGCTTGGCGTCGTGCCAGTCCCACCACGGCCCCGTCCGCCGCGGCCGGTCCAACTCGAGCTCGCCGGCTCGCACCGGTCCGCGCTGCCGCACCTCCTCCAGGATCGCCGCCACGTAGCCCGGCCGCTCCCGCTGCATCCGCCGCATTCCTCCCCACGCCTCGCCGGCCGCGCGCGCCATCCGCCAGCGAAAGAGCGGCTGCAGCAGGACCGGGAGCAGCGAGGCCTCGTGGCCCCAGTACTCGAAGAGCTCGCGCGGCGGCCGGCGGGCGGCTGCGTCGAGCATCTCCGTCGGGTACGGGCCCAGCCGGCTGTAGAGGGGCAGGTAGTGGGAGCGGACCAGCACGTTGACGGAGTCCATCTGCAGGGCGCCGACGCGACCCATGACCCGGCGCAGCAGCCGACGGTCCGGGACACCCGCCGGGCGTGGGTCGCCGAACCCCTGGGCGGCCAGGGCGATCCGCCTGGCCTCGGCGGCGGTCAGCGCCGCTGCGGCGGCGGGCGCCCTGGCCCTGACCGGAGGGCTCCCGCCGCTCGCCACTACCCGAGCTCGGCGAGCTGGTGCAGGTGGGCCTCCACGTGGCCGACCAGCATCTGCTCGATCGGGACGCGGAGCGGGACCTCTCGCGGCCCCGAGTCGCCCCGGAGCAGGAGCGGCCGCTCCAGGTCGGCGTCGGTCATCCGTTCCAGCAGCCCGAGCAGGCCCTTGAGGCCCACGTCGATCCGCCCCAGCAGCGCGTCCGCGTCCGCGTCGCGGCTGCCGTCGATGGCCCGACGCCGCTGTGCATACCCGAGCTCGTCGCGGCCCATCGCTCCTGCCCCCTCGAGCACGGCACCCACCTGCGCCGTCCAGTAGGGCAGCATCTCCGCGACGTGGCCCAGGACGTGGCCGCGGTCCCACCGCTCCCCGGTCTCGGCGTCGGGTGGCCCGGGCTCGCCCCAGCCATCCCTGGGCAGGCCGGTCACCTGCCGGCGGGCCGCCTCCACGCGTTCACGATATCGCTCGATGTCGCCCATGGTTCCTCCCTCGGGACCGGGCTCACACGGTGCCGAAGAGACGGTCACCGAAGTCGCCCAGCCCCGGCACGATGAACGCCCGATCGTTCAGCCCCTCGTCCAGCGCAGCCGTGAAGACCTGCACCTGCGGGTGCCTCGCCTCCAGCGCACGCACTCCTTCGGGGGCGGCCACGATGCAGATCATGCGCGTCCCCAGGCCGCCTGCCGCCTCGATCAGGTCCACTGCCTGCACGGCGGATCCGCCAGTAGCCAGCATCGGGTCGAGCAGGAGCGGCACCTTGCCGGCCAGGTCCGGCAGCTTGCGGTAGTAGATCCGGGCGACCGCCGTCTGCTCGTCGCGCTCCAGCCCGATGTAGCCCACGCTGACCCGGGGCAGGAGCTCCAGCACCGGAGCCAGGAGGCCGAGCCCGGCGCGCAGCACCGGGATGGCGACCACCTCCGCGTCGACGCGGAGGCCGGCAGCGTTCGACAGCGGCGTGCGCACGGTCGTCGCCCGCGTCGGCAGGTCTCGCGTGGCCTCGGCGAGCAGGAACGTGATCGCCTTCCGTGCCAGCGCGCGGAACTCCTCCGGCACGGTCGCCCGGTCCCGGAGCCCGGCCAGGCAGTCCTGGACGACCGGGTGCGCGCTAACGTGCAGCGGCACGGTCCCGTTCGACCAGCCGGCGCACGGCATCCACGGCCACGGCCAGGAGCCGGTCCATGTCCGAGGGCTGGAGATGCTCGATCTGGCCGGCCCCCACCTCGTCGGCGCACACGAGGATCACGCCCGAGCGCAGCCCGCGCAGCGCCGTGATTACCATCAGCGTCGCCGACTCCATGTCGTTGGCGACCACGCCCGCCCTGGTCCACGTTTGCAGCTCGGCCCGCACCTCGGCAGCCCGAGGCAGGCGGTCGGGGAGCAGGTCGGCGTAGAGCGCGTCCACGCTGCGGATGACG
>DATFRD010000310.1:0-7158 GCA_035263645.1 Candidatus Dormiibacterota bacterium
CAGGCCCCGCCCGCACCAGCCGTACCCGGCCACCACGAACGTCTTCCCGGCCAGCAGCACGTTGGTCGCCCGCACGATGCCGTCGATGGTCGACTGCCCGGTCCCGTACCGGTTGTCGAACAGGTGCCTGGTGTCCGCCTCGTTCACCGCCACGATGGGGTAGCGCAGCACCCCGTGCTCCGCCATCGACCGCAGCCGGACCACCCCGGTCGTCGTCTCCTCGGTGCCGCCGACGACGCGGTCCACGAGGCGGCCGCCGTTGCGGTGGAGCTCGGTGACCAGTTCCGCGCCGCCGTCCATCGTGAGGTCCGGCCGGTGAGCCAGGACGGCCGCCAAGTGGGCGTAGTACGTCTCGTTGTCCTCGCCTTTGATGGCGTAGGTCCTGATCCCGTGGGAGTGGGCCAGGGCCGCGGCCACGGCGTCGTCCGTGGACAGCGGGCTGGAGGCGCACAGCGCCACGTCGGCCCCGGCGGTGCGCAACGCGATCACGAGGTTGGCCGTCTCGGACGTGACGTGCAGGCAGGCGGCCAGCCGCAGGCCGGCCAGCGGCCGCTCCCGGTCGAACCGGCGCCGGACGGCCAGGAGGACGGGCATCTCGCGGGCGGCCCACTCGATGCGGTCCTCCCCCGCCGCCGCCAGCGCCCGGTCCCTGACGTCGCCGCGGGCCGCCCCGATGGCCATGGCTCGAAGGTAGGCACGGACCCGAGGCCCGGACAATGACGATTCCACAAGACTTGCGACGCCCGCTCCTGTGGGCCCGCACAGGAGGTTGACTTCTTCTACCGTCCGGTCGAAATAATTTGCCGTGAGGGCGGTCGCGCAGCGAGGACGTCGCGGCCGCATGCTTACTGGCGAGGACATGAGCACTGAGAACGTCACCCGGTCCGCCGCCGCCCCGACCGACGTCGCCGGCGTGCACAGCGAAGTCATCGGCAGCCTGCTGCGGCCGGCCGAGCTGGCCGACGCACGGAGGCGCTTCGAGGCCGGCGAGCTGCCGGCCGACCAGTTCAAGGCAATCGAGGACGCCGCGGTGGACCAGGCGATCCGCCTCCAGGAGGCCGCGGGGATCGAGGTGGTCACCGACGGCGAGCTCCGCCGCTACGCGTTCTTCGGCCACCTGATCGACTCGTTCGACGGCTTCGACCGGCTCGGCGGCTGGGCCATCCCGTTTCGGGACGAGACGGGCGAGGAGCTCGTCCTGCGCCGGCCGGTCGTGGTCGAGAAGCTGCGCTGGCGGCGCAGCATGTGCGGCGAGGAGTGGACGTACCTCCGGGCGCGGGCGAGCCGGTCCAAGAAGGTCACGATGGTCAGCGCCCAGCAGGCGGCCGCCTACTACGACCCGGAGAAGTCGGCCGGCGCCTATCGCACCCGTGACGCGTATCTGGCCGACATCGTCGACCTCTCCCGGCGCGAGGTCGACGAGCTGGTCCGGCTGGGCTGCACGTACATCCAGGTCGACGCCCCCCAGTACGCCGCGCTCCTCGACCCGGCCATGCGCGAGGGGTACCGGCAGCGAGGCAGCGACCCCGAGGAGCTGATCGACCGCTGCATCGAGCTGGACAACGCGATCATCCAGGGCCACCCCGGCGTCACGTTCGGGCTGCACGTCTGCCGCGGCAACAACCAGAGCAAGTTCTACGCCGAGGGTGACTACGAGCCGATCTCCCGCATCTTCGAGAAGAGCCTGTTCCACCGGTTCCTGCTCGAATACGACGACGCCCGCTCGGGCGGCTTCGAGCCCCTCCGCCACGTGCCGGAGGACCGGCACGTCGTGCTCGGCCTCGTCACCACGAAGAAGCCGGCCCTGGAGCCGGACAACGAGCTGCGGGCCCGGATCGAGGACGCCGCCCGCCACGTCCCGCTCGAGCGCCTGGCGCTGAGCCCGCAGTGCGGCTTCGCCTCGACCATCGAGGGCAACCACATCACGCCCGACCAGCAGCGCCAGAAGCTCGAGCTGGTCTCCCGCGTCGCCCACGACGTCTGGGGGTGACCGTCTACCGCAGCCCCTACCCGGACGTCGAGGTGCCGCGGGTCGGGCTGGCGGACTTCGTGCTCGGTCCCGCGCCGGCGCGCGGCCGGCGGCCGGCCCTGATCGAGGCGGCCAGCGGCCGGGCGATCTCGTACGGTGAGCTGCCGGCCGCCGTCGAGGCGACGGCGGCGGCGCTTCACCGGCTCGGGCTGGGCCGCGGGGACGTGGCCGCCGTGTGCGCGCCCAACTGCCCCGAGTTCGCGATCGCCTTCCTCGCGGTCGCCAGGCTGGGCGCGGCCATCACCCCCCTGAACCCCGCCCTGACGGCCGGTGAGATGGAGGGCCAGCTCCGCGACTCGGGCGCCACGTTCGCCTTCACGCTGCCGGACCTGGCGGACCGGCTCCGGGACGCCGCCGGCGGCGCCCTGCGCCAGGTCCTCCTGCTCGGGGAGGAGCCGTTCCTGCCGCCGGGCGGCCACGGCGAGCAGGCGCCCAGGGTGGAGATCGACCCCCGCGAGGACGTCGTTGCCATCCCCTACTCCAGCGGCACGACCGGCCCGCCCAAGGGCGTCATGCTGACGCACCGCAACCTGGTCGCCAACCTCCTGCAGATGGGCCCGGTGGAGCGCACCGGCGAGGACGACACGACACTGGCGGCGCTGCCCTTCTTCCACATCTACGGTCTCTCGGTCATCCTCAGCCTGGGCCTCTATCGCGGCGCCACCCTCGTCGTCATGTCTCGCTTCGACATGGGCGAGGCGCTGCGAGCGATCGAGCGCTGGCGGATCACCCGCCTGCCCCTGGTGCCGCCGCTGGTCCTGCGCCTGCTGCGCGACCCCGAGGTGGCGGAGCACGATCTCAGCAGCGTGCGGGTGGTCGTCTCGGGCGCGGCGCCGCTCGCCCCCGAGCTGGCGACCGAGCTCGCCGGCCGGTTCGGCGTCCTGGTCAAGCAGGGCTACGGCATGACCGAGCTGAGCCCTGGCAGCCACATGCACCCGGAGGATCCGGGGCTGGCGCGGCCCGGCACCGTCGGCGTGCTCCATCCGAGCACCGAGTGCCGCCTGGTCGACCCGCTGACCGGCGAGGACGTGCCGGAGGGCGGCCGGGGCGAGATCTGGGTCCGCGGACCGCAGGTGATGAAGGGGTACCTGAAGCGTCCCGACGCCACGGCCGAGATCGTGACGGGGGACGGCTGGCTGCGCACCGGGGACATCGGGGTCATCAGCCGCGATGGCCAGCTCTCGGTGGTGGACCGGCTGAAGGAGCTCATCAAGTACCGCGGCTTCCAGGTCCCGCCGGCCGAGGTGGAGGCCATGCTGCTCACCCACCCGGCCGTCGGCGATGTCGCGGTCGTCGCTCGCCCGGACGCGGAGGCGGGCGAGATCCCCGTCGCGTACGTCGTACGCCGGCCGGGCAGCGATGTCACGGCGGAAGAGCTGGCCGAGTACGGCCGGGGACGCCTGGTGCACTACAAGCGGGTTCGCGCCGTCGAGTTCGTGGACGAGATCCCGCGATCCCCGTCCGGGAAGATCCTGCGCCGGGTCCTGGTGGAGCGCGAGCGGGCGGCGGCCGACCGGGCGGCGGCCGAGCCGGCCTAACCGGCGGGGCCGGCCGGACGCCGGCCCAGCACGAGCCGGACGAAGTCGTCGCCGATCTGCTGCGGGGTGGCGCCGCCGGGCTCGTACCACTTGTAGACCCAGCTGGTCATGCCGATGATCGCCATCGCACCCTGCAGCGGATCGACCGCCGGGACCAGGCCCGCCTCGCCGGCGTCGCGCACGGCGCGGGCGAACACCCCCACGTACCTCCGCTCCCGCTCGGCGAACACCGTCTCGGCCGCGTCGTCGAACCGCGGCCGGTGCCCGAAGAACACGGTGAAGAGGCTCTTCTGCTCGCACACCAGCGTGACGTGCGTGCGGATCAGCGCGGCCAGCCGCTCGCCGGGGTCCTGGATGGCCGGGATGTCCGCGATCCGGTCGAATCCGAGCTGCCAGGCCCGGTCGAAGAGCAGGAACAGCAGGTGGGACTTGGAGCGGACGTAGTGGTACAGGCCGGCCTTTCGCATGCCCATCGCAGCCGCTACGTCCTCCAGGGTGCCCGCGTCATAGCCCCGGGCGTCGAAGACCTCGCTCGCTTTGGCGAGGATCTCGCTCCGGCGCTCCAGGTACTCGACGCTCGGCGCCTGGAGGCGGGGCCGGCCCGGCCGGCGCCGGCCGGGCGCAGGCTCCCGCCGATCCCGCGCTTCACCGCTCTTGCCCGGGTGGGCGATCATGGATCCCTCTGGGAGTGGTCTCGGGCACGCCGCGGCGTGCTCGGGCATAAATTAGAACGACTCGTCGGTAGATTGTCAAATCTCAGCTATTATTAGATCGACCAGCCGGTCAATTAGGCGCATGGGAGACAGGATTTCGGCCCCCCGGTCCCGCGAGAAAGACCACGTTCCCGCTGACCGACTAGGATGCAGGGGTCATGCGGGAACGGCCGCCCTCCCTCTCCGTCCTGCCGCTCGAGGGACCGTCGCGGGACACCCTGGCCGACCGGGCCTACCAGGCGATCCGGGTGGCGATCATCAACCAGGAGCTGGAGCCCGGTCGCTACTACTCGGAGGCATGGCTCGCCCGCGTGCTCGGGGTCTCGCGCACGCCGACTCACTACGCCCTGCTGCAGCTCGAGGTGGAGGGCATCGTCGAGATCGTCGCCCAGCGGGGGTTCCGTCTCAGGCGGATCCCCGACTCGGAGTACAACGAGTTCTACGAGGTCCGCATCCTCCTGGAGACGAACGTCCTGCACACGCTCGCCCCCATCGCGGATCCGCCCCTGATCGCGGCCCTGCGCGACTTCCTGGACCGGCAGCGCCGCGTGCTCGAGAACCCGATCGCGTTCCAGGACCTGGACGAGGGCTTCCACCGGTTCATGGCGGAGGCGGCCGGGCTGGCCCGAACCGCGTCGATCATCCACTCGCTGCGCGGCATCCTCTGGATCGGCACCGCCCACCGGCCGGTGCGGGAGCGGGCGTCGGTCCTGGCGGAGCACACCGCCATCGTGGACGGGCTGGCGGCGGGTGACACGCAGGCGTCCGTCAGCGCGCTGGTCCGCCACCTCAGGAACTCGCAGGAGCGGCGCCAGCGGGCCGCCGACGCGGTCGTTCCGTCGCCCGCGCTGCGGGGAACCTGAGCACAATCCCAGGGGTGGTCGAGGCCACCGCCGCCGTGAGGAGGTGAGCATGGTCAACTCGGAGGGCCTGCAGGCGCTGCGCGCCTCGCTGGAGGCGGACGGCTACCGCCTGGACGTCCGCGAGGAGGGCGACCGCCTCGGCGCCTGGGTCTCCGCCGGTCCGGACGCCTGCGCCGAGTGCCTGGTGCCCAGGCCGGTGTTCCTGGCCATGCTCGAGCACGCACTCGGCGTGCCGGGTCGATCCATCGACCTCAGGTACCCGGGGGAGCCCGGACCGGCGCCGGCCGGGCAGTAGCGACCCCTACCGGCGGCGCATCCGGGCTGCCATGTGCTCGGCGATCATCACCACGGTGAGGTGCAGGTTGGCTCGGGGCACCTCCGGGATGATCGAGGCGTCCACGACCCGCAGGCCGCGGGTGCCGAGCACGCGGCAGTCGGGGTCGACGACCGTGGCCAGATCGTCCGGCGAGCCCATCCGGCACGTCGAGCAGACGTGGACCGTGTCGGTGACCAGCGCCGGCAGCTCCGCCGGCGCCGGCAGCTCCGGCCGGGCGGTCAGGATCCCCGAGAGCGCGGGATGCGCCAGCAGCTCCGCGGCGCGGCGCACAGCGTCCGTCATGCGCACCATGTCGCGCTCGTCCGTCAGCAGCGATTCGTCGACCAGGGGCTCGACCGCCGGGTCACGGGAGCGGAGCGCCAGCCGCCCGCGAGAGAACACCTGCTCCTGCTGCACGATCAGCCAGCTGTGGCCGACACGCTCCGAGCCGTTGTTCGGCAGCAGGATCATGTCGTTGGCCCCGGCCCCCGCCAGGCCCGACGAATAGCGCAGGACACAGTTCGTCACGCGGTTGTCGCGGCTCCGCCTGGCCGTCTCCCGTGTCTGGACCGGGAGCATGAGCATCGCGTGGTCCTGGAGGCCGCAGCCGACCGGGAGGTCGAGCACGACGTTGATGCCCAGCCTCGCCAGGTCGGCCGCCGGGCCGATCCCCGACCGCATGAGGAGGGCCGGCGAGTGGACCGCGCCGCAGCAGACGATCACCTCGCCGCCGCGCTCGACGAGGCATCGCTCGCCGTCCACGAGCCGGACTCCGCGCACCGTCCGGCTGCCGGGCTCGAACAGCAGCGAGTCGACATGGCTCCGGCCGCGGATCACCAGGTTCGGCCGGTCCCGCGCCGGCTCCAGGTAGCCATCGTTGGTGGACACGCGCCGGCCGCCGCGGATGTTCATCGCGAACGGGGAGAGCCCGGTCGCCCCCGGTGCGTTGTGATCCTCGCACCAGGGCGCGCCGGCGTCCAGCGCCGCCTCGGCGAAGGTCCGGTCCACGCCGCCCCACCCGGCTTCGGGCTCCCGGTAGACCGGCACCGGCCCGCCCCGCCCGTGATAGGGCTGGTCCGGGAAGTCGTGCTCGTCCTCGAGCCTGACGAAGGCCGGCAGCACGTCCGCGAACGACCAGCCGTCGGCGCCCCGGGCCGCCCAGCCGTCGTAGTCGTCCGGGACGCCGCGGATCGCGCACAGGCCGTTGACCGTCGAGCTGCCGCCCAGGCCCCTGCCCCGCAGATACCGGTACGGCTCCTGCGCTGGGTTGCGCCGGGCGGTCAGCCCCGGCCACCAGAACTCCGGGTTGTGTTCGACCGTCATGTCGATGTCGCGGGTGCGAAAGGCCTCGGGGGTCTCGGCCGAGCGGAAGTCGGGACCGGCCTCCAGCAGCAGAACGCTCGCCGCCGGGTCCTCGCTGAGGCGGGCGGCGATCACGGCCCCCGCCGACCCGGCACCGACGATCACGTGGTCCCAGCCTCGCGCCACCTGCCCGTCCCTCTCCACTGCCGACGCGGCCTCGACTGCCGACGCGGCGCCTGGCCGAGCCGCCGCCACGCGTCCCGGCGCCCGGCTCCCCGTCCCCGTCTTAATTCAATCGACTCGTCGGTAGATTGTCAACGTCGGCGCCTGCGGCCCCGATTGCGGTCGCGTCCCGGGGCCGGGGCGGTCCGGGGGGCGCGCCGGTAGCATCGATGAC
>DATFRD010000311.1:0-3322 GCA_035263645.1 Candidatus Dormiibacterota bacterium
GCACGAGTCGCTGGTAGGCCTCCTTGTGCACGTCCCAGAACGTCCGGGAGTTATCGGCCTCCAGCCGCCTGTAGAAGCTGAACGCCTCGGCCGCGAATCCCTCGAACGCCATGCCCGGCAGTCTACGAACCGCCCCATACCATGATCTAGCGAAGGGAAGGGAGCGCCGTGAAGTACGAGACCGTGGCCGAGGCCTACCGCGACCTGGAGCAGGTCAGCAGCCGGCTGGCGCTGATCGACCGACTGGCCGCCCTGCTCACCGAGACCCCGGCCGAGGTGCTGCCCACGGTCTGCTACCTGTGCCAGGGCCTGATCGCGCCGGAGTTCGCCGGGGTGGACCTCGGCCTGGCCGAGAAGCTCGCGGTCCGCGCGGTCGCCACGGCCACCGGTGCCGAGGCGGAGCAGGTCGCCGCCCGCGTGCGGGAGACCGGCGACCTCGGCCAGGCCGCCGAGCAGATGCTGAACGGGACCGTCGGCGACCGGGCGCCCAGCCTGGAGGTGACGCTGGTGGTCGGCACGCTGCACCAGATCGCCGAGGCCGAGGGCCAGGGCTCGCAGGGCCGCAAGCTCGACCTGCTGGCCGGCCTGCTCGCCCAGGCCACCCCGCTGGAGGCCCGCTATCTGCTGCGCCTGGTCACCGGGTCGCTGCGGCTGGGGATCGGCACGCCCACGATCCTCGACGCGCTCGCGCAGCTGTACGCCGGCGGGCGGGCCGACCGGCCGGTGCTGGAGCGCGCGTACAGCATCTGCTGCGACCTCGGCCTGGTCGCGGCCACGCTCGCCGAGGGCGGGCTGGCGGCGGTCGAGCAGCTGCGGGTCAGCCCCGGCAACCCGGTGCGGGCCATGCTCGCCCAGCGGCTGTCCGACGCCGCGGAGATCCTGGCCAAGCTGGGCGGGGAATGCGCGGCCGAGTACAAGTACGACGGCGTGCGGGTCCAGGCGCACCGGACCGCCGACGGGGCGATCGAGCTGTTCACCCGGCGGCTGGAGCGCGTCAGCACCCAGTTCCCCGACGTCGTCGACGTCCTGCGGGAGGGGCTGGGTCCCCGCGAGGCGATCATCGAGGGGGAGGTCGTCGCGTTCGACCCGGCCGCCGAGGAGCTGCGCCCGTTCCAGGAGGTTATGTTCCGGCGGCGCAAGTACGGCATCAGCGAGGCCGTGCGCGACGTGCCGGTGGGCCTGTTCTGCTTCGAGCTGCTCTACGCCGACGGCGAGGACCTCACCAGGCTGTCGTATCCGGAGCGGCGGGCCAGGCTGGCCCAGGCGATCACGCTGTCGCCCCGGCTCCGGCTCACCACCGCGACCGAGGTCAGCACCCCGGCCGCCCTGGACGCGGCGTTCGAGCAGGCGGTCACCGACGGCTGCGAGGGCCTGGTGTGCAAGTCGGTCAGCCCGGACGCCGGGTACCGGGCCGGCGCCCGCGGCTGGCTGTGGATCAAGCTCAAGCGGGACTACCGCACCGAGCTGTCCGACACCGTCGACCTGGTCGTGGTCGGCGCGTTCTACGGGCGCGGCCGGAGGGCCGGCGTCTACGGCGCGCTGCTGCTGGCCGCCTACGATCCGGCTGCGGACGTCTTCCGGACGGTATCCAAGTGCGGCACCGGGTTCTCCGACGCCGAGCTGGCCGCGCTGCCCGCCCGGCTGGCGCCGCTACAGCGGCCGGAGCGGCCCGCGCGAGTCGACGCAGCGCAGGTGCCCGACGTGTGGTTCGAGCCCGGGCTGGTGCTGGAGATCCTCAGCGCCGAGCTGACGCTCTCGCCGCACTACACCGCCGGCTGGGGCCTGGTGAGGGAGGATGCCGGCCTGGCGATGAGGTTCCCGAGGTTCACCGGGCGGTGGCGCGACGACAAGTCCGCGCAGGACGCCACCACGATCGACGAACTGGTCGACCTGTACCGCACCGCGCAGCGGAAGCCCGCGGCCGCCACCGGGTCCGGCGACTAAGTGCGTGGGAGCCTGGGCCGATGAGCCTGCCGTTCCCTGAGCCCACCGCCCCGGCGTCGTCGCGGGCCGAGGTGTTCCTGAGGTACCTCGACTACTTCCGCTCCTGCCTGGTGACCAGGCTCGAGGGCCTGCCCGCCGCCGAGCTGCGCGCGAGCCGGCTGCCGTCGGGCTGGGCCCCCATCGACCTGCTCAAGCACCTGGCCTACGTCGAGATGCGCTGGCTGGAGTGGGGGTTCGAGGGCCGCCCCGACGTCGGCGACACGTGGGGCGACCAGCGCGACGGCCGGTGGTACGTCGCTCCCGATGAGACGCTGGAGTCGCTGACCTCGGCGCTGTGCGCCCGGGCGGAACGCACCAGGGCCATCGTCGAGTCCCACGACCTGGCCGAGACCGGCCAGCCCGGGCCCCGGTGGGACGGGGCGGATCCGGCCACGCTGGAACGGATCTTGTTCCACCTGCTCCAGGAGTACGCGCGTCATGTCGGCCACCTCGACATCGTCAGCGAGCTCGCCGGCGGCCCGACCGGGGAGTGATACCCGGGATGGGCGCGCCCAGAAATCCGCCCCGGCGGTGTCGATATCGGTGCCGGGCGGCCGTTGTATGGCTGGAGCAGTCCCGGGGCGCGCCCGCCCCTGTGAGCCATAGGAGGGACGCATGAAGTACGCACTGCTGATCTACGCCACTCCCGGTGCGGCCGAGGGGGCGCCGCCCGCCTCGGCCGACGACGGCGTCATCAACAGCTGGCTCGACTACACGGCCGTCATGAACGAGTCTGGCGCGCTGCTCGCCGCCGAGCAGCTCGCGCACGTCGACACCGCGACCAGCGTCACCCTGCGCGGCGGCGAGCGGCTGCTGACCGACGGCCCGTTCATCGAGAGCAAGGAGCACCTGCTCGGGTTCTACCTGCTGGACGTGCCCGACCTCGACGCCGCGCTGGACTGGGCGGGCAAGATGCCGATCGTCCGGTACGGGACCGTCGAGGTCCGGCCGGTCCTGGAGGGCCAGGCGTGGCGGGCACCCCTGGAGTAACCGCCGCCGCGCTGGAGCGCGCTTACCGGGACGAGTGGACGGCGATCGTGGCCACGCTGGCGCGACGGCTCGGCGACCTGCAGGCGGCCGAGGACGCCGTGTCCGAGGCGTTCGCCGCGGCCGCCCGGACGTGGCCGGGCGACGGCGTGCCGCCCAAGCCCGGCGCGTGGCTGACCGTCACTGCGTGGCGGAAGGCGGTCGATCAGCTGCGGGCTCAGCAGCACATATCGAAGGCGGGCCTGTCCCCGCAGGTCAGCGCCGTAGGCCCAGAAAACGAGGAGGCTGGCCAGGAGGTGGTCACCATGGAGGACGACCGGCTTGGGCTGATCTTCGCCTGCTGTCATCCCGC
>DATFRD010000312.1:0-4233 GCA_035263645.1 Candidatus Dormiibacterota bacterium
TCAGCGCAGCGGCTGCCAGGACATTCCCGATGATGTTCTCAAAGACCCTCGCCAGGACTCGGACCAGTTGCCTCCCCATGCCGCTCACAATGTTGACACTCCAAAGGCGGTCAGCCGCTCACGACCAGCTGACGACGAGGGTGCTCCAGCGGCGAGGCAGCACCGCCCGTGTCTTCGACGCCTCGATCGCCTGCCGCCCCGGATAGGCCCGGATCGAGATGGACTCGCCGGGCGGCTGAGGACGGGCGGCCAGCGTGCGCAGGCGGGCCACCAGATCGGCGCCGTCCCCGTATTCCCACACCTCCAGGCCGTCCGTTCCCCTGTGGAGGAGACAGGCACCCCGGTCGCTCTCCAGCCCAGCTGAGATCCGAGCCAGCGGCGACCGCTGGGGACTGAACAGCGTGGGGAGATCCTCCCGGCTGGCCGCGTCCCCCTGCGCCTGCACGCAGCAGGCGGCGTCCGGAGCCCAGAGGCTGAGCCAGAGGCGAAGGTGCCACAGATGCATAGGGCTGACGTTCACGCCGAGGTTGTGGTGCAGTGGCGTCTGCTCGCGCAGGCGCCGCCAGAGCGCTTCGGGCTGCGTGGCGCTGAGCACGACTCCGGTGTCAACTCTGCGGACGGCCCGCGGCATGATGTCGAGCGGCGCCAGCACGCCCCTCAGGGGCATGAAGCCACAATCGCGGAGGGAGACGCTGTGCAGGTGCCCGTCCCGGCGCTCGAAAGCTACGGACTTGCTGTAACCCGGCGTCAGCTCCAGCGGGAGCAGCAGCCGTCCGCCTGGCTCCAGCTGCTCGATCCAGGCCGGGCTCACGTCGGCGGAGCCGGCGGTCAGGACGATGCGGGCATATGGCGCGCCGACAGGCCACCCATGGGCACCGTCGGCGCAGACGAACTCGACCCCCGATGCTTCCGCGTCGGCGGAGTGGGCGCGAGCGGCTATAACCAGCGCCTCTTCGATGTCGACGCTGGTAACCCGACCGCCGGGCACCGTCATGCGGGACAGCAGACACGCGTTGTAACCGGTGCCAGCGCCGATCTCCAGCACCCGGTGTCCGGGTCGCACGTCCAGCTGTTCGAGCATGACGGCCATGATCGACGGCGCGGATGAGGAGCTCACGGCGATCCCGGCCTCCCACCTGGTGGGAACTGGCTGGTCGCAGTCACCGTACGCGGTCTCCAGCGGCACGCCGGGGAGGAAGTGGTGACGCGGCACGGCCCGGAACGCGTCCTCCACAGCCTGGCTGGACAGGTACCCCCGGCCCTTGAGCTGCTCCACGAGCACGGAGTTGAGATGAAGCTCACTCACTCCCAAAGGGTAGTTCCGGGCCAGGCAGGCACGGGCAGGACCTTTTCATCGACTGACCCGGCGGCGTGTTGGGCGGCGCCAGCGGGCAGCCCTGACGGTGCGGCGCCGCCGCCAGGCAGCGACGCCACACCCCCAGGAGCCGGGTCAAGGCGCTGCCGGCGGCGGGGCGAACGGCCGAGCGTCGAAGTAGGCCCGTATCTGCGCGATCTTCCCCTCGCGAACGGTGTACCACTCCGCGACAGGTGCCTTTGCGACGGGCGTGTCGAGCAGATAGAACACCGCCACCTCGTCGCCCTGGGCGATCGTGGCCTGGTGCTCCACGCCTCTGACCATGCCGTACAGGCCGCTGATCGCCTTCATGTAGTCATCCGCCCGCTCGAAGCTGTCGATGGGACCCGCGAAGCTCAGGTCGTCGGCAAGGAAGCTGCGGGCAGCAGCGAAATCGCGGTCCGCGAGGGCCCCGGTGTACTTACCAACCACGTCGACGGCAGTCATCTCAACCATGCGGGCGAGGGTAGGTGGCAGGTGGGGACGCAGACATGTCCATGCCGCTCGCAGACTTCGCCGAGACGCGCCGCGGGCGCTGCGGTGAATCCTTCCGGCGCCTGGGCTGGCTCCACGCCCGACGTGGGCGGCCTAAGATGGCCCCGACGATGGCGGAGTCGAGGCGGCCGCCTCCCCCGGAGGCCCTGTCCGGCAACCTGGAGGTCCTCGCGCGCAGCGGCTTCCCGACGCGATGAGGAGCCTGGGGTCGTTCTCGAGCGCCGACGGGGTTAGCCAGCTGCTGTTCCGGCTGGCCGTCACCAGCACCGTCTACTGCCTCTCGGAGATGAGCTCGCCCTGGGGCTTCAGGGTCGCCGAGCGCTCGAGCGCCGCCTTCCATCTGCTCACCTCCGGCTCAGCCTGGCTGGAGGTCGAGGGCGAGGTCGAGCTGGTCAGGCTGGTCGCCGGCGACCTGGTGATCCTGCCGAGAGGTCAGGCCCACGTCGTGCGCGACTCCCGCGACAGCCCGGTGCTCTGGCTCGACCGCATCGTGGCGGACACCCCTCCCATCGGCGGGCGGCTGCACTACGGCGGCGGCGGGGAGCGCAGCGAACTGCTGTGCGGCGGCTTCGCTATCGATCAGCTCATCGCCCGCCCCCTGCTGGAGGCGCTGCCGCCGGTGGTCCATCTCCGTGGCCACGAGGGCAGGGCGCCCGAGTGGCTGTCCGGCCTGGTCAGGATGATCTCGGTCGAGATGGCGGCCACCGGCCCCGGCTCCGAGGCGGTCGTCAGCCGGCTGACCGATGCGCTCCTCGCCCAGGCGCTGCGCCGGTCCCTGCTGGAGGCCGACCGCGCGGCGGGCGGGCCCACCGCGGTCGGCGACCCGCAGGTCGCCCGTGCCCTCCGGCTGATTCGGGAGCGGCCGGACCACCCCTGGTCGGTCCCGGCCCTGGCAGCCGCGGTCGGCATGTCCCGGTCGGCCTTCGCCGAACGGTTTCGCGCCGCCACCGGCGAGACGCCGATGCAGAACCTCACCCGCTATCGACTGACGCGGGCCGCGGAGTACCTGCGCACGACCAACGCCGGCATCAGGGAGATCGCCCGCCTCACCGGCTACGAGTCCGAGGTCTCGGTCAGCAAGGCCTTCCGCCGCCACTTCGGCGTCTCGCCGGGAGCCTACCGCAGGTCCAGCGCACCGACGTCCAGCCCGAGCTGACCGCGGTCGGACGGCGCCGCCGGGATCACCGCACGGTCGTCAATGTGACCTGCGGGCTGCTCCCCGGGCTAGAGGGTCGCCGGGAGCCCGAACGCCCGAAACAGGCCGGGGCCGAAGGTCGTGATCTCCGCGATCGCACCGTCCTCGACGCGGAGCACGTCCAGCTTGAAGGCCCGGTACTCAGCGTCGCCCACCGCGCGGAGGTAGCTGGCGGCGGCCGGCTGGCGGTTGGCGCGCGTGGGCTTGAGCCGCCAGTCGCCCGGCCTCTCCGGCCCGGTGGCCCGCTGCATGAGCGCGATGACCGCCGCCAGGCCCTGGTGGCACCAGGGATACGGCGGCATGGTGACCCGCACGTCGTCACGCAGCAGCGCCACCGCCGCGTCGACGTCGCCGTTCTCGTGGGTCGCGATGAAGCCCTCCAGCAGCTCGCGCTCCCGGCCGGTCAGCTCCGAGCTGCGCCGTTCCCTCCAGCCGTCAGGTCGCTGCTGGCGAAGCGTGGCGCGCGCCCGCTGCAGCGCGCTGTTGGCGGCGGCCACGGTGACCTCCAGCAGCGCCGCGGTCTCGCTGGCCGACCAGCCCAGCACGTCGCGCAGGACCAGCACGGCCCGCTGCCGGGGAGGGAGGAGCTGGATCACCGCGATGAAGGCAAGCTCGATGGTCTCCCTGGCGATGACGATCGCATCGGGCTGCGCGTCGCCGGGTGCGACCTCGTCCAGCAGCCGATCGGGGTACGGCTGAAGCCAGGGAACCTCGGCGAACGAGCTCAGCGATGGCACGCGCCGCCTGCTCCGCCGTATCGCGTCGAGGCAGGCGTTCGTCGCGATCCGGTACAGCCACGCCCGAAATCCGGAGCCGCCCTGCACGCTCTCGCGCGCGCGCCACGCCCTCAGGAACGTCTCCTGCACGACGTCCTCGGCCTCCTCGAACGAGCCCAGCATCCGGTAGCAGTGCACGTGGAGCGGACGCCGGTGACGCTCGACGAGCGCGGCGAACGCCGACTGGTCGCCTGCCTGCGCGGCGGCCACAACCGGGTCCAGCGTCTCGCCGGGACCGGGCCCGCCGCTGGACACCGGACGGGATCCCGGCTCAGCCGGTGCGGTCATCCCGGATCTGCGGGGGGCCCGGCTGGCGGCCCTGCCAGGGGTCGTAGTCGACCTCCAGCGCCTCCTGGGCGGGCCGCTCCGCCTCGGGCACCCGGCGCAGGTTCAGGCGGACCCGGGTCCAGGTG
>DATFRD010000313.1:0-3536 GCA_035263645.1 Candidatus Dormiibacterota bacterium
CTACCAGAACTGGGCGCCGCCGTTGACCACGATCATCTGGCCGGTCACGAAGTCGCTGTCGGACGAGAGCAGGTACACGAGGGTTCCCGCCACGTCCTCGGGAACCTCGTCCCGCACCAGGCAGCGGCGCTCGCGCGCTGCCCGTACGGTGTCCTCCGGGTGCGTGTGCAGGACGGCCTCGGTCACGATCAGACCGGGGGCCAGGCTGTTGACGGTGATGCCGTCGCGACCGAGCTCCCGGGCCAGGGCCCTCGTCATTGCGAACATCGCGCCCTTGGAGGTGACGTAGTGGGCCAGGCCCGGCGGCGCCGACAGCACGATGCCCGAGGCGATGTTCACGATCTTGCCCCGGCCTCGCCGCCGCATGTGGGGAGCGACGGCCTGGCAGAGGAGGAACGGCGCCCTGACATTGACGGCCATGACCCTGTCGATCTCGGCCGGTGGGATCTCCTCGAACGGGCGGTGGGGAAGCGTGGAGAAGACTGCCGCGTTGTTCACGAGGGCCGCGACCGTCCCGAACCGGGCCACCGTCTCGTCGACGAGCGGTCGAGCCGCGTCGGGGTCCGAGAGGTCCGCCCCCAGGGCCAGCGTCTCTGCGCCCGCCGCCTTGCATTCGGCGGCCACGGCCTGCAGGCCGTCGCGGTCCACGTCCACCAGGGAGAGACGGGCGCCCTCTCGGGCGAGCCGGCGCGCGGAGACCCGTCCGATCGCGCCGGCTGCGCCAGTCAGGATCACGGCCTGCCCGGCCAGCCGGGGACGGCCCGCGGGGTCGGTCGCGATGCCATCGTCTCTCCGGGTCACGGCAGCCTCCCTTGCCCTCCGTCAGGTGGCCTGGCCGACCTGGCCGGCCGGCGCAGCCGGCGGGACCGGCGGGGCGCCCGGCGCCCGCGGAAGCATGAGGCCCATGGCCTCGAGCAGGCGCAGCGCGTTGGTCGAGGTGGCCAGGCCCGGGCGCGCGCGGTAGTCGAACGACATCGCGGCGTGGCCGTCCTCGACGGAGACCGTCTCTCGGAAGTGCACGGGCCGCGCGGCGGGCGCCACGTCGGGCGCGTCCGCCAGCGTCAGGTCGTGGGTAGCGACGGCCCCGATGGCCGGGAGGCTGACCAGCAGGCTGACGATGCCCCGCGCCGCGACGCGGCGCTCGGCGGTGTTCGTGCCCTGGAGCACCTCGTCCAGGAGGTAGCAGACGAGGGGGCCGCCGCCCGCGGCCTGCCTGGCGGCGTCCACCACCTGCTTCAGCCGCTGGACCTCGGCCAGGAAGTACGACACGCCGTCCTGGAGCGAGTCCCGGACGCGCATGCTCGTCCACACGTGGACCGGCGGCAGGCGCATCTCGCCGGCGCAGGCAGGGCCTCCGGCGCCGGCCAGGACCGCGTTCAGGCCGAGCGTCCGCAGCAGCGTGCTCTTGCCGGACATGTTGGAACCGGTGACGAGCAGGAAGGTGCCCGGAGGGCCCAGGGTGACGTCGTTGTCGACACGGCGGTCGGGCTGGATGAGCGGGTGACCGGCGCGGCGGGCGGTGAGCGCACGGGCGCCCGGCTCGAGCGTCGGGAACGTCCACGAGGGGTTGGCGTGGGCCAGGCCGGCCAGCGCTGCCAGGGCCTCGAGCTCGCCCAGACGATCGAGCCAGCCCCGGGCCTGGGGCCCGGCCGCGCGCTGCCACCGCTCCAGCGCGTCCAGTACGTGCACGTTCCACAGCAGCAGCCCCTGGGCCGCGGCGTGCACCAGCGGGTCGCTGCCCTGGGTGAGGGCGAGGCCGGCAAGCGTGTCCAGTCGGTGCAGGAGCCTGTGGGCCGGCCTGCCGCCCACGGTGACGGCATTGCGCAGCCGGCGCAGGAGCGGCGCCGACGGCTCCATCCCGGCGACGAGCGCGAGCTGGTCCGCGTAGGCGCCCAGGGCCTGGTGATGGACTCGGATGGTCCCCAGGACCCGCTGCCCGCCGCCGCCGGCCAGCAGCCAGACCACGAGGTTGACGGGGATGAGCAGCGCCCAGAGGGGCGCCGCGATGAGGTGCAGGAGCCACGCCGCAAACGACGTCGCGAGCAGCACCGGGCTCGTCCGCGCCCACCAGAGGAGCGCCCGCCGCCCGGCGAGCCAGGGCTCGCCCTCGGCCCAGGCCAGGAGCGGTCCGGGGTCGGGCGCCTGCTGCGCCAGCAGCCGTCCGCGCAGCTGCAGCTCCTCGCGGAGGTCGACGAGCGCGCCGAGCTCGGCCACGGCGGCCTGGCGCTCGCGGACCACGGGAGGCGCGGACGCGGCGAGCAGCCAGCCAGTGAGGGCCTCGGCGCCCATCGGGCTGGTCGTGGTGTCGAGGAGGTGGAAGAGTGAGGCGGGGCCGAGCACGTCGAGGTCGGCTGCGTAGGCGTGGCCGGCGCCGGCCTTCACCGGATGGCGCAGGGGCAGGCGCTCCCAGTCACGCGCCAGGCGCTGCAGCGCCTCGTCGTTGATCCGCGCCAGAATGTCCGCCCGCTGCCGCCGCCTGGCCAGCCCGGCGTGGTACCGGACCAGCGCGACGAACACCGCCAGGAAGAGGAGGGCCGCCAGGGCTGCGGGCGCGAGGCTCCGCCAGATGGCCACTCCAGCGCAGGCCGCAGCCGCCCCGAAGGTCAGCAGCCGGAGATTGGCGGTCCGGTCGAAGCGCCGGCTCGACTCCGCCACAACCGCCGAGAAGCGCTCGTGGCGGCTCCGGTACACGTCCGCAGGCGCGTCCACTTCTCGTCCAATTGTCGCGAAAGCCGGCCCGGCGACCGGTCGCCGGACCTTGCAGGCTCAGCGCAGGTACAGCGTCTGGCCTGGACCGAGGTCCCGCACGATCGGGAAGCGCTGAGCCACCCAGGCCTGGTAGCCGGGCAGGCGGACCAGCCGGTCGGTCGCCAGCAGCACCGCCCTGACCTCCGGCCGGGCGGTGACGGCCTCCGCCTGGGTCGCCGTGAGGTTGCCGGAGGTCTCCCTGAGCCGCGTCGCGTCGACCAGCTCGGCCGGGGTGGTGCGGCCGGCCAGCGCGGCCGCGTACGGGTCGTCCGTCACGACCAGGTCTCCGGGGCTGGTCGAGGCCTGCAGTGCGGCGACGACGCTCTGCCGCGATGCGTCGGGCGTCTGCTGGCCGTGGACGGACCCGACCGCGAGCAGGCAGCCCGCGGCGGCCAGGGCCACGGCGCCGGCAGCCAGCCGTGGTCGCCACTCCACCAGGAACAGAACGCCGGCGCCCGCCAGGAGGGCGAGCGGCGTCGTCAGCAGCACCACGTGGTGCGGCCACAGGGGGTGCTGGGCCGCCAGCAGGAGCGCCGCCGGCACCGCCCACGCCAGGCAGGTGGCGGCCAGGAACGGCGCCCGGCGGGCGGCCAGCACGGCCCCGGTGACCGCGAGGACGACCACGGGGACCTCGGGCAGCAGCGACGCGTCGATGCCGCCTACGGCCACCGACCGGGCGTCCAGGTGGTAGCCGACGACCTGCTGCCAGGCCACGGCCAGGCTGCCCAGGAAGGGCAGCAGGATGAGCGCGGTGCCGGCCAGCCCACCCGCCAGGGCAGCTGCGAGAC
>DATFRD010000314.1:0-2093 GCA_035263645.1 Candidatus Dormiibacterota bacterium
CGGCCGTAGTTCAGGATCTCCTGGCCGTCCACGCAGAGGATCGCGTCGCGATCGAGGAACTCGCGCACCTCACGGCAGAGCCGCAGTGGGTGGATCGGCAGCTGCCCGGTGGCCATGGCCCGCTCGGCGTCCAGGCGCTTCTCCTCGTTCAGCTCGGACAGGTGGCTGACCCACCGGTCGAACCGGCCGCGCAGGCGGCCGCCGACCGCCTCGAGCAGCTGCTGCAGCACGGCGCGGGCGTCGCCCACGATCCCGACGTCGACGTCCCGGGTCCGGCCCAGCTCCTCCGGGTCGATGTCCACCTGGACCAGGCGGGCGCCCTCGGCGATCCTCGGCGGCCGCCCGTAGTCGATGACGTAGTTCAGCCGGGTTCCGATCACGAACACCAGGTCGGCCTCCCGGAAGGCCGTCGCTCGGGCGGAAAGGAAGCACAGCGGGTGGTCCTCGGGGATAACGCCCCGGCCCTGGGGGGTGGTCCAGAACGGGATGCCGGACCGGTCGACCCAGGCCTGGAGCTGCTCCGACGCCTCCGACCACAGCACGCCGCTGCCGCAGACCAGCGCCGGCCGCTCGGCCCGCTCCAGCAGGCCGACGGCCCGGTCCACGAGGGCCGGGTCGCCGAGCGGCCGCCGGCGCTGCAGGTCGGCGCGGGCCCAGCGCACCTCGGCCGGCTCGACCTGTCGGTAGAGCACGTCGCCCGGCAGGTCCAGGTAGACCGGCCCCGGCCTCCCGGAGAAGGCGTGGCGGAACGCCGCGGCGACGAGTTCGGGGATGCGGCGGGCGTCGTACGCGCGCTCGGCCCAGCGCGTGACCGGCCGCATCATCGACAGCTGGTCCATCTCCTGGAACGCGCCCATCCCGTACTGGCTCACCGGGCTGGAGCCCCCCAGGGCGATCACCGGGGCGCAGTCGACGAACGCGTGGGCGACGCCGGTGGCCAGGTTGGTGGTGCCGGGCCCCGAAGCGGCCATGCAGACGCTGGGGCGGCACAGCACGCGGCTGTAGGCGTTGGCCATCATCGCCGCGGCCTGCTCGTGCCGGACGTCGACCATCCGGATGCCCGCGTCCTGGCAGGCGTTCTCGGCGTCGATCATGGGGCCGCCCATCAGGAAGAACACGTGGTCGACGCCGTGGTCGCGCAGCGCCCTGGCCAGGACCTCGTTGCCCGTCATTCAGATCACTCCCTGCGTCCTCAGACGCTCCAGTTCGACGTCACCGAGCCCGAGGACGGCTCCGAGCACCTCCCGGGTGTGCTCGCCCACCAGCGGCGCGGGCGTGACCGGCACGCTGGAGCACGACATGCGGACGGGCCATCCCGGCATCGTGAAGTCGCCGCGCTCGGGGTGCTGCACGGTCACGAAGGTGCCCCGCCGGCGCAGGTGAGGGTCCTCGGACAGCTCCAGCGTGTCGAAGACGGCGCCGGCGGGCACGCCCGCCCCGCCCAGCACCTCCATCGCCTCGCGCTTGGTGCGCTGCCGCGTCCAGGCCGAGATCACCTCGTCGATCTCATCCAGGTGCCTCGCCCGCTCCTCGGGGCTCCGAAAGCGAGGGTCCCCGAGCAGGTCGGGCCGGCCCACGACGTGGAGGAGGCGCTCCCAGTGGTCGTTGCTGGCCCGGGTCGTGTAGACGTACACGTAGTCGTTGGGACCGCCGGGCCGGCAGGGGAACACGTCGCTGGGCGCCGTGAGCCCGAGCTGGCTCCGGTTGCCGGCCCGCTCGGCGCCCCGGCCGGTGAGGGCCTGCCGCGCGTACGAGATGCGACAGTAGTTGATGACCGCCTCCTGCATGGCGACCTCGACCCGCTGGCCCAGGCCCGTGCGTTCCCGCTGGTGGAGGGCCGCCAGGATGCCGATGGCGCAGTGCAGTCCGGTGCCGGTGTCCGCGATGGTCGGCCCGGGCTTCAGCGGGCGGCCATCGGGGGTCCCGGTCAGGCTGACCGCTCCGCCGACCGCCTGGCCGATCGGGTCGAAGCTCAGGAACTCGCCGTACGGGCCGTCAGCCGGGAACCCCTTGACCTGCGCGTAGACCAGTCGGGGGTTGAGCTCCCGCACGGCCTCGTAGCCCAGGCCCAGCCGCTCGACGCTGCCGGGGCG
>DATFRD010000315.1:0-15331 GCA_035263645.1 Candidatus Dormiibacterota bacterium
AGGCGCTCCCACGAATGGCTCCAGTAGCTCTGCGCCGGCCGGGTCGATATGTCCTCCCTCTGGACGCCGACCCGCGCCGCCTCGGCCGCCTGTCCCTCGTGGATCATGCGTACCTGATCCTGGGGTCGAGGACCGCGTACATCAGGTCGGCGAGCAGGTTGCCGCCCACGACCAGGACCGCGGCGAACGTGGTGAGGCCCATCACCGTCGTGTAGTCGAACGCGAGCGCCCGTTCGTATGCGAAGCGCCCGATCCCGGGCCAGCCGAACACAACCTCCACGATCACGCCGCCGCTGACCAGGCCCGGCAGCTCGAGGCCCACCAGCGTCACCAGCGGGATCACCGAGTTCCGCAGCGCGTGCAGGTAGACGACGCGGCGCTCCGTCATCCCCTTGGCGCGGGCCGTCCGGACGTAGTCCTGCGACAGCGTCTCCACCATCGCGGAGCGGGTGAACCGCGACCAGATCGAGAGGTAGGCGAACGCCAGCACGCTGGCCGGCAGAATCAGGTGCGAGAGGCGGTCGAGCGGGTCGCCGCCGCCGAAGGACGCGGTGGCGCCGCTCGACGGCAGCAGCGGGGCGCCGAGGTGCTGGGCCGGGATCACGGCGAGCAGGAGGATCAGCATCAGGCCGAGCCAGAACTCCGGCACGGCCACGCCGGCCGTCGAGAGCATGGTCAGCGCATTGTCGATCCGGCCGCCGCGGCGGCGGGCCGAGAGGACGCCGATCGGGATCGACAGCAGGACGCCCAGCAGGATCGCGGTGACCGTCAGCTCCAGCGTGTTGGGCAGGCGGTCCGCGATGTGGCTCGAGACCAGGGTGCCGTC
The DNA here is from genome assembly GCA_035263645.1 of Candidatus Dormiibacterota bacterium. Classification (GTDB taxonomy): domain Bacteria; phylum Chloroflexota; class Dormibacteria; order Dormibacterales; family Dormibacteraceae; genus CF-161. The sequence continues at coordinate 827 of DATFRD010000315.1, forward strand.
GATCATCGAGCGCCCGAAGTCGCCGTGCAGCAGGTTCCACAGCCAGAGCCCGTACTGGACGGGCCAGGGCTGATCGAGGCCGTACTCGTGGCGCAGCGCCTGCACGGTGGCGGCCGAGAGCCGGGGATCGTCGGAGATCCCCGGCACGTAGTCGCCCCCGGTGGCGTGCATCAGCACGAACGTGACCGCGCTCACCCCCACCACCACCGGGATCGAGGCGAGCACCCGGCGGACCAGGTACTTCCAGAGCATCGGCGCGGTCCGCCGCTACCGGCCGTCCGTCACCCAGACGTCCTTGAGCCAGGGCCTGTTCTGGTTGCGGTTGAACGGCCCGACGCCGAAGTTCTGCACCCGCTTCGAGACGGCGACCAGCGCCTTGGGCCAGACGAGCATCGAGGCCGGCACGTCCTCCATCAGGATCTGCTGCACCTGGGCGTAGATCTGCCTGCGCTTGCCCTGGTCGAGCACCTGGACCGCCTTGTCCAGGAGGCCGTCGAGCTGTGAGTTGTGGTACCCCATCCGGTTGAGGCCCTTGCCGATGACCCGTGAGTGGTAGATCTGGGTGAGGTCGGGATCGACGCCGGACACGATGCCGCCCATGACCATGTCGAAGTCGCGGGTGGTGGAGGTCTTCACGTACTCGGTGAACTGGATGGGCTTGGGCTGCGCCTCCACCCCGATCTTCCGCCACGACTCGGCCAGGACCTGGATCGTAGTCTCGCGCGCCTTGTTGCCCACGTTGGTGATGAGCTCGAAGCTGAGGCGGACCCCGTCCTTCACCCTGACGCCGTCCGGGCCGAGCTTCCAGCCGGCCTGGTCCAGCATGTCGGCCGCCTTCTTGGGGTCGTACGTGTACTTGGGCACGTTCGTCGTCAGCGCCCACGACGTGGGCGGCTCCACCGTGGTCGCCACGTCCGCCTGCTTGAAGTACACGCGCTCGGCGAGCGCCGCCCGGTCCACGGCGTGGTACATCGCCTGGCGCACCTGCTTGCCGGTCTCGGGGTCGCCGAAGATCTTCCCGGTGACCGGGCGCTTAGCGTTCGTCGGGTCCATGTTGACCGCGTAGTAGTCCCAGGACGCCTGGCCGAACGTGATGCGGTTCACGTTGCCGGCCGTGGCCATGTCGTCCCAGAGGCTGGGCTCGACGCCTCCGACGTCGATCTCGCCCGTCTTGAGCTGGTTCGCGATCGCCACGCCGTCCGGGACGGTCTTGACGACGTAGGAGTCGAGGTTGGGCCGGCCCAGAAAGTGCTTGGGGTTGGCCCTGACGACCACCTGCTGGCTCTTGTCCCAGCGGTCGAACTGGAACGGCCCGCTCACGACGGTCGGCGCGAAGTTGAAGTCGGCCTTGCGGAAGTCGGATGGCGCCTGGCGCACGACCGGTTCCAGCACGTGCCTGGGCAGGGGCGCGAGGACCTGGACGTAGTTCGTCAGGAACGGCGCGTAGGGCGTCTTCGTCTTCATGACGACGGTGTACTTGTCGGGCGCGGTGACGCTGGCCAGGTACGTCTCCAGGTCCGGCCAGTACCGCGAGTTGATCGCCTTGTAGTCGTACGTCGAGCCGGCCACCAGGGCGTAGGTGAAGATCACGTCGTCGGCCGTCAGCGGCTGGCCGTCCGACCACGTGACGTCCTGCCGGAGGTCGAACTTGTACGTGAGCTGGTCGGAGTCGACCTTCGGCACCGACCTGGCGATGGCGGGGATCAGCGTGCCGTCCGCCCTGTTGTCGAGCAGGCTGGTGAACTGCATGCCGAAAAGCGTGCTGCTGGCGGTGTCCGAGCTGAAGATCGGGTTGAACGTGGTCGGGTCAGAGAGGCTGCCTTCCACCACGTGGCCGCCCTTCTTGACGTTCTGGCTCTGCGGAGCCGGCCCGTTGCCGCACGCCTCGAGCAGCTCCAGGCCCCCGGCCAGGAACGCCGAGAACGCGAGCGCGCCCCCCACGCCGCGCAGGAAGTCGCGCCGCGACCATTCGTCCAGGAAGCGCTCGAAGCGCTCGAAGCCCGGGTCCCCGTTCGTGCTGGTGGCCACCTGTATGCTCCCCCTCTTCACTCCAGTTCGCACCGACGTGGGCTGGGGCGATTATGGTGCCTGAAGGTTTAGGCGTCAAAGGACAGCGTTCGGCGGCGGTGGTCGGCGAAGCCATCCGGTCAGCTACCGAAGCTCGACCCCCCCATACGTGCCACCCGGAGCGGGAGACGCCGGCCTCCCGCTCCGGAACAACTGTTCGATCGGCTGATCAGACAGGCCGAGGACTCGCGGTCAGATGCCCAGGCTCGCCCGACTGATGGTGCCCAGGACCTGCTGCTGATAGTAGAGCGTCGACCCGTCGTCCGCCTTCACCGTCGACGGATAGTGAGTGGAGACCGAGAGTGTGTAGACGTTGCCGCCCGAGATCGCGAGACCGAAGTAATCGCCGATGAACGACAGCCTGCATGGGTCGTTGTGCGAGGCGCATGCCATCTGCCCCAGCCCTCCCAGGCGCTGCAGGTCGGTGGTGCTGCCGTCGGCGTTGACGAGGAGCCCTGGCTGCTGCGGATCCCATGTGAAGTTGGATGCCCGGACATTTGGACCGACCGGCACCGCGCCTGCTGCCGACCCGCTGTCCTTGTACGGCTGCACGGAGACGTCGATGCAGAAGTTCGACCGGCCCTGGTCCTGAGTGATGATGCTGGCGTCCGTCGGGCAGCTCGCCCGCCGGTCGTAGAACGCCACCGCCACAGCGCCGCCCGGTCCCGCCGCCACGGCCGGCTGGAAGTGGTCGGCAACCCGGCCGGAGGCGACGTCGTCGTTCACCGCCACGGGCTGAGTCCACGTCTGCCCGCCGTCCGTCGACTGGACGAGGAACGTGTTGTACTGCGTCCCGTTGAAGTCGTTGTAGGCGAGGTACAGGTGGCCGGGGAAGTCCTGGGACACGGCGAACGCGAAGTTGATCCCGTCGCGGAACGTCGTGTTCGTCACACGCGCAACGCCGATGGTCCTCCCAGTGCCCGCCATGACCGGCGTGTTGAACGTCTTGCCGTCGTCCGTCGACCTCGTGACGAAGAAGTCGGTCACGTTCGTCTTGGTCCCGATGTTCGTGTACGCGACGTACAGGTCGCCGGATGGATCGACCGCCGGCTGGCTGAACTGGTCGCGGAGCTGGTCGATCGAGGCCGACACGATCGTCTGCGCGGGCGAGAAGGTGAGCCCGCGGTCGCGCGAGACCGCCATGCGCAGCTTGACCGTGCTTCCGACCCTGCCGTCGACGATGTCCCAGGTGGAGTACACGTGATCCTGGAACCTGTTGCCCGGATAGTGGTTGACCGCGATCCACTGCTTGTCCTCGACGTGTCCGGATTGCAGGGACGTGGCATTCGGCACCTGCTCGAGGGCCTGGCCGCCGTTCGCCGTCGTCCAGTGGGCGCCGAGGTCGTCGCTGGAGGAGACGGTGATCTCGCCGTTCGGATGGAGGTTGGTGTCGAAGATGTTGAAGGGGAGCATGGTCTGGTAGACGCGACCCCTGGTGTCGAAGCTGACGTTGGGATCCGTGGTGTTCGTCCAGCTCGGCGGCATGCTCTGGTTGAGGACGCCGGGCGTCGTCTCCGTGGTGGAGCAGTCGTAGCCCTGGATGATGTTGTTGCTGTGCGCGGATCCGTTGATGTTGTAGCTGCCGTTGTAGAAGTTGTAGCCGGTCGAGAACTTGTCGAAGAAGAACTTGGACGAGCCGACTATCTGCTCGGTGCCTGGCTCGACCGCCAGCTCTGATTCGGAATGGTTGGAGTTGAAGTTGTTGGGGCTGGGCCCGACGCAGCCGCCCTCCACAGGCGGATTCTCGGGGTAGCCGCCCCCGCTCGTGGGTGTGCTCACGACAGTGTTGACGGCGGTGACCGGCGACGACCAGAGCGACGTGGCGCCGCTCCCACCGGATCCGACCGCGAGACGTGCCGGGAACAGTCCGATGAGCATCGCCGCGGTGAGCACGACGACCCTCAACAGCCCTCCTTTGCGGTCGACGAATCTCCGCATCCGATGCCCTCCTTCGCAACGCAAACCACGGACGCTTGCTCAGGCCTTCCGTGCAGGCGCCGTGAACACCTCGACCCGACGATAGCCGATCGACTCTGAGGAGACAAGTGCGGCCCGGCCGATGATGGCAGGGGCCTGACTATTCGGGCTGGCTGTCGCAGCCGGTTCCAGAGGCACGATCCGCACCGTGGCAGCCGCGGCGATGCTCCCCACCCGTTCGCGTTTGGTTGACCCCGCCCGCGCCGGCCGCTATCGTGTGATCATCTCGCGAAAGGAGGTCCGTCTGAATGAAGCCTGCGCCTCGGCAGCCTGACCAGGCGAACCTCCCGCGCTCCCTGGTCGGCCTCAGCCGCTAGAGCCCCCGACGCGCTGCCCTGCCGGCGGCGCGGCACAGATCCCGGCGCCGCCAGCACCTCTCCTGGCGCTGCCAACCGCCCGGCCACCAGGAGACCCCCGTGCTCACGAACCTCCGCGACCGCGTCCTCCTCCCGCTGCGGCGAAGCCCATGGCTGGTGGTGGCCGGCGCGCTCCTGCCCGAGGGTCGGCGGCTGGTCTGGCTCGCCGCCGTCCTCGCGCTCAGCACCCTCCTTCCCCTGGCCGCCCCCCAGCTGATGGCGCGCTTCGTGGACGCCGCTGTCGGCGGTCGCGAGGTGGAGACGCTCCTCGAGCTGGCCGGCGCGTACGTCGCGGTCGCCCTGGCGGGGCAGGCGGCCATGGTGGTGGCCTCGTACGTGGCCAGCGGCACTGCGTGGCGCACGGGGAACCGGCTCCGCGAGCGCGTGGCAGCCCACGCGATGCACCTGGACATGACCTTCCACCGCCGCCACACACCGGGCGAGATGATCGAGCGGGTGGACGGCGACCTGCTGGGGCTGACGCGGTTCATCTCCGGCTTCGTCGCCCAGGTGGTGGGCAGCGTGCTGCTCCTCGCGGGCACGCTCGGCCTGGTCTGGGCGATCGACGCACGCGTCGGCGTCGCCCTGGCGGCGCTGGTCGCGCTCGGCGCAGGCACGCTCGTCGGCGCGCAGCGCCGGGTCGTGCCGTACGCGGCGGCGCTGCGCGAGGAGACGGCGCAGATGTTCGGCGGCGTCGAGGAGCGCCTGGTCGCCGCCGAGGAGATCCGCGCGAACGGAGCCGGCAGGCACGTGGTGCGGCGCTTCCACGAGGCGGCCGGCCGAGTGCTGGCGGCCGACCTGCGCTGGCAGCGACGCGGCGGTGTCGTCCTGGCCGGGACCAACCTCCTGTTCGCCGCTGGCACCGCGGTCCTGATCGCCTTCGGCATCGTGCTCCGGCAGGCCGGCGCCATCTCGCTGGGGACGGTAGTGCTGCTGTTCCAGTACGCGCAGATGGTGCGCGGGCCGATCGAGCAGATCGTGGGCCAGGCACGCGACCTGCACGAGGCGGGCGCCTCGGCGACCAGGGTCGCAGGTCTGCTCGGCGAACGGCCCGCTGTCGTCTGGCCGGCGAGGCCGCGGCCGCTGCCGGCGGGACGCGCGCTCGACCTCAGCTTCCGCGGCGTCGGGTTCGCCTACCCGGGTGACCCGCCCGCGCTGAGCGGGATCGACCTGGAGGTGCGCGCCGGCCGGGTCCTCGGGGTTGTGGGCCGCACGGGAAGCGGGAAGACCACGCTGGCCCGCCTCGCGATGCGCCTCTACGACCCCACCCACGGGCGCGTGTGCCTGGGCGGCGTCGACCTGCGTGACGTCGCGGCAGCCGACCTGCGGCGGCGGGCGAGCATGGTCACCCAGGACGTCCATCTCTTCGCATCCACCGTGCGCGACAACGTGACCCTGTTCGACGACGCGGTCGACGACGACGCCGTCGAGATGGCGCTGGACAGCGTCGGCCTGAGGCGCTGGCGGCGCGGGCTGCCGGACGGGCTGGCGACGCGGATGGGCGCCGGGGCCGTCGGCGTCTCGGCCGGCGAGGCACAGCTGCTCGCATTCGCGCGCGTGCTGGTCGCCGACCCGGCGCTGGTGGTGCTGGACGAGGCGTCCAGCCGCCTGGACCCGGCCACGGAGGAGGCCGTGCAGGCCGGGACCGAGCGGCTGCTGCGCGGCCGCACCGCGATCGTCATCGCCCACCGGCTGTCCACCCTCGCGCGGGTCGACGACGTCGCCGTGATGCACGGGGGCGGCGTCGTCGAGCACGGTGCACGCGCCCACCTCGCTGGCACGGGGTCGTCGCTGTTCGCCGGGCTGCTCGCGGCGGGAGGCGCATCGTGAACCGACGGCCCGGCGCCTGGGCGGCGGGCGGCCGGATCGCGGCGTTCCGGTGGCGGCGGTACGTGCTGGGCGGCCTCCTCTGGGCCCTGAACCACTCGCTGCCGCTGCTCACGGGACTGCTGCTCAAGGCGGTCTTCGACCGGGTCGCCGGCGAGCATCCGGCGTACACGAGCGCGCTGTCGCTGATCGCGGTGCTCGCGGCCGTAGAGCTGGGGCGCTCGTTGGTGTTCTGGCTCGCGATGACCAGCTGGCCACCCTGGTGGCGCGCGATCGCCACGTGGCTGCGCGCCAACGCGCTCGAGTCGGTCCTCTGCGCGCCCGGAGCGCCGTCCAGGCGCCTTCCCGCCTCGCCGGGCGAGGCGATGGGCCGGTTTCGGGATGACGTGGAGGACCTCGTCTGGTTCGTGGACGTGTGGGTGGACGTCGCCGGCGGGATGGTCCTCGTGGGCGCGTCGGTGGCGGTCATGCTCCGCATCAGCCCGCTGCTGACGCTGGTCGTCGTGCTCCCGCTCGTCGGTGTCGTGGCCGCATCGCGCGGGCTGGGCCATCTCGTACGCCGCTCGCACCGGCGCCTGCGCGAGCAGGGATCGTCCGTCACCGACCTGATCGCCGACCTCTTCGGCGGCATCCTCGTCCTCAAGGCGGCCGGCGCGGAGGAGCGTGCGCTGGACCGGTTCCAGGCCCGGAACGCGAGCCGGCGCCAGGCGGCTGTGCGCGCCCAGCTCGCGGCCGACCTGCTGGGGACGGTGAGCGGGGTGAGCGCGCAGCTCAGCACCGGCCTGGTGCTGCTGCTCGCGGCCGGAGCGATGCGGCAGGGCACATTCACCGTCGGCGACCTGGCGCTGTTCACCAGCTATTCGGCGTCGCTGACCGCCATCCCCCGCTGGCTGGGCAGGATGCTGGCCCTGGCCCGCCAGTCCAGCGTCGCGCTGGAGCGGCTGGCCCGGCTGCAGCCCGATCGCCTCGCCGAGCAGGCGCTGGAGCCCCGGCCGGTGTGGCTGACCGCCGCGCCGCCGCCGGCTCCGGTACCGACGCTGGCCCCCGGGCAGCAGCTCCGGGTCCTGGCCATCGATGAGCTGACAGCGCGGCATCCGGCGTCTGGGCGCGGCGTGGCCGGCGTCAGCCTCGACATCCGCGCCGGCACGCTGGTCGTGGTGACCGGACCCGTCGGGTCGGGCAAGACCACCCTGGTTCGCGCGCTGCTCGGCCTGATCCCGGTCGAGTCCGGCGCCGTTCGCTGGAACGGCGAGCTGGTCGCCGACCCCGGCGCCCTCCTGGTGCCGCCGCGCGTGGCGTACGCAGGCCAGGTGCCGCGCCTGTTCAGCGCCCCCCTCGAGGAGAACCTTCGGCTGGGCTGGACGGCCTCTGAGGACCAGCTGTGGGACGTGCTGCGACTGGTGCGGCTCGACGCCGAGGTCGCGGCGATGCCGCTCGGCCTGGCCACGGTGGTCGGCCCCAGGGGCAGCCGACTGTCGGGCGGCCAGGCCCAGCGGGCAGCGGTGGCCAGGGCACTGGTCCGCATCCCCGAGCTGCTCGTGCTCGACGACGTGTCGAGCGCCCTGGACACCCAGACCGAGGATCTGCTCTGGGAGGGCCTGCGCCGGCAGGGGATCACATGCCTGGCCACTGGTCACCGGCGCGCGATGCTGGAGCGTGCAGACCACGTCGTGGTCCTCGACGAGGGCAGGGTGGTCGCGGCGGGGACGGTGGCGGAGGTCCGCCGCGCGCTGCCGGCCATCGACCGCACGCGCACCCACTGAGGCGCAAGCGGCCGCGGCCCGCTCACTCGGCCTCGAAACCGGCTGAGACACCGCCCTCCAGGACGGCGAGCTGCGCACCGGACTGCGGAAGGGGGATGAAGCGGAAGGTCAGCGTCGAGCCGGCCCGGTCGACGCTGGCACACCCGGGCGCCGCGAGGCTTGCCGCCCAGCTGACCGTGCCCTCGTAGTCCCCGGTCTGGCGGACCTCGCGCAGCAGCAGGCCCGTCGCGGTCAGGCGCTGGGGCCCGCGGTTGTTGATCATGTCGCCCCGGAAGCCGGTGAGCAGGATGGCGACCCCGGCCGACCCGGTCAGCATGATGGGCGCCCCGCTGGCGGCGCCGGAGAACCGCGCGCTCGACTGCGGCTGCGTTCGGAAGGCCGGGGTACCGTGGGCGAATGTCAGCGTGAACGTGTCGCCGCTGACTGCGGCCGAGACGATGGGGGCCGGTGCCGACGACTGCTGGTCGGGGAGCAGCCACGACGCGGACGCCGCCCCGGACGCGGTGCAGCGCAGGGCATCGGGGACCGGCGTGGCGACGGGCGCGGCCTGGTCGGACGGACCGGGAGAGGGCGGCGGCGTCGCCCTCGTCGCGCGTGTCGACTGCGGCGCGCCACAGGCTCCGACGAGCAGGATCGCGGCGGCGACCAGCAGCGCTGGCGTCGCGACGAGCCAGCGCGGTCGGCGGTCGAGGCGGTCTGGCGTTGGGTTCATGCCGGTCAGATGCGGCCTCAGCGGCGTCCTGTGGCACGCCGGCGGATGGGAAACCTGTCCCGGGTCTGGGCTGCAACAACCGGGCCGCGGCGCGCATCCCATGGGGGATGATGCTGCCGGCCATGGCGGACCTGACCGGGCGCTCCGCGGTCGTGGAGCAGGCGGCATTCACCGAGCGCCTGGAGATCGTCCTCGACCCGGCCCACCGGCTGGCGACGGTGCTGCTCCGCGACCGGACGGCGGCCGAGGACGCCGTCCAGGAGGCGGCGCTGAAGGCCTGGCGCAAGCGCGACCAGCTGCGCGGCGGGGAGGAGGGGTTTCGCGCCTGGTTCCTCTCGATCGTGGCGAACGAGTGCCGGATGGCCCGCAGGAACCGGTGGTGGCACGTGATCCGCTCGGCGGAGCCGCTCGCAGACGTCGAGGCGACGGCCGACCGCGCCTTCGCGGGCAGCGACCTGCGCGCCGCCGTCCTCCGGCTGGACCCAGCTGACCGGACCGCGCTGTTCTGCTTCTTCTACCTGGACCTGCCCATGGAGGAGGTGGCCCGCGTGCTCCGGGTGTCGCCCGCCGCGGCCCGCGCCCGCGTCTACCGCGCGGCCCGCAGGCTGCGCCCGGAGCTCGACCCGTCGGAGGACCTGCGATGAGCCGCCGGCGCCTGCGCGACGACCTCCACGACGCGTTCGAGGACCTGTCCGAGCCGGCCCATCCCTCGCTCGCCGGCCGCGTCCGCGACTCGATCGCGCACACCCCGCCGCCGGCCTCGCGGGTGCCCAGCCTCGCCGTGGTGGTCGCCGTCCTGGTGTCGCTGACGGTGGTCGCGGGCCTGCTCGTCGCCGGGCATCGCGGCGTCGTCCCGGCCGGCACGCCGGCCAGCCAGGCCCCGCCGACTCCCGGGCGCGTCGCCACGCCTGCCCCCAGCACCGCTGCCACGGCTCCAGCGCCGGTGCCGACAGAGGCCCCCGTGGCCACATTGCCGGGCTTCTCGTGCGCGAGCCAGGCGGGTGGCGGCGCCGGCTCGGCCGGCCTGACCGGCGTCAGGGCAGGCCAGCAGAGCGGATACGACCGCTTCGTGATCCAGTTCGACGGCCCGGTGCCCCGCTACCAGGTCAGCCCGCAGTCCAGCCCGACGTTCACGACGGACCCGAGGGGCTCGGCGGTGACGCTGACGGGCACGGCGGGCCTGCGGGTGACGGTGAGCGGGGTGGCCAACTGGACGGCGCTGGATGGCCCGACCGACCTCCAGACGGGTGGCCCGGCCCTCAGCGAGGCGCGGCAGGTCGGCGCCTTCGAGGGGGTGGTGACGTGGGGCCTGGGGCTCGCGCACGCGGGCTGCTTCCGCGCCTACACGCTGACCGGGCCGTACCGGCTGGTCGTCGACGTCCAGGATTGAGCGACACCGGTGGCGCGGCTCGGCCGGAGCCGCCGACCGCGTCATAGGATGCGGCCATGCTGCTGACCGTCGAGGACTACCGCCGCGAGAGCCAGCGCCGCCTGCCGCGCGCCGTCTTCGATTTCATCGACGGCGGGGCCGAGGACGAGGTCACCCTGCGGCGCAACCGGGAGGCGTTCGGCCGGATCGGCCTGGTCCCTCGCGTGCTGGCCGACGTGCACGAGGTCGACACGGCGACCAGCGTGCTGGGCCGACGGCTCGCTTCGCCGCTCCTGCTCGCCCCGACGGGCCTCTGCGGCATGGCCACCTCGCGCGGAGAGATCCCGTCCGCCCGGGCGGCGGTCGAGGCAGGCGTCATCTTCACGGCCAGCTGCATGTCCTCGGTCACGCTGGAAGAGATCGCCCGCGAAGCCCCGGGGGAGCACTGGTTCCAGCTCTACGTCTGGCGCGACCGCGGGCTCACGCGCTCGCTGATCGACCGGGCCGCGGCGGCAGGCTACCGCGCGCTGGTGGTGACCGTGGACACGCCGGTCCTCGGCAGGCGCGAGCGCGACCTCCGCAACGGAGCCACCATCCCGCCCCGGATCACCGTCCGCAACGCGTTGGACACGCTGCGCCGCCCACGCTGGCTGCTGACCATGGCCAGAGGGCCGCGGCCGACCTTCGCCAACGTCGCCGGCCCGTCGGCAGGGCTCCGCCCCTTCGCGCTCTCGCCCTTCGTGAACGGCCTCTTCGATCCCACGGTCACCTGGGCGGACCTGGGGTGGATCCGGGGGCTGTGGCGGGGCCCCCTGCTGGTCAAGGGCGTGATGTGCGCCGAGGACGCACGCGAGGCGGTCGCGCAGGGCGCGGCGGGAATCGTGGTGTCCAACCACGGCGGCCGCCAGCTCGACGGCGCCCCGGCCACGATGGAGGTGCTGCCCGAGGTCGTGGAGGCCGTAGGCGGCGAGGTCGAGGTCCTGCTCGACAGCGGCATTCGGCGGGGCGCCGACGTGGCCAGGGCGCTCGCACTGGGCGCCCGGGCCTGTATGGTCGGGCGGGCCTATCTCTACGGGCTGGCCGTGGGCCGCCAGCAGGGCGTCGCCCGGGTGCTGGGCATCCTCGGCACCGAGCTCGAGAGGTCGATGGCGCTCATGGGCTGCGCCCGTGTGGCCGACCTCGGGCCCGACTGCGTCCGCCCGGCCGGCGGGAGGCACCGCGATGTCGACTGAGCCCGGGTCCCTCGGGCGGCCCGACGGAGTGGCCATGCTCCCGCCCGCCTATGGGCAGCTCTTCGACCGTGCCACGTCGGTGCTCGGCGCGGACCCGAGGGTGCGGGCAATATGGCTGGCGGGCGCCCTCGGCCGAGGGGCTGCCGACGCGGCGTCGGACCTGGACTTCGCGATCGCCGTCCCGGACACGGACTTCGTTGCGTTCGGCGCGGAGTGGCGGGAGTGGTTGGCGGCGATCACACCCACGCTGGTGGCACGTGAGCTGCCCGGCCGCCCCGGCAGCTTCTACGCGCTGACGCCGACGTGCGAGCGGTTCGACGTGGTCACCGAGCGCGTGAGCGAGCTGGGGAACGTCCAGAGCGGGGCCAGGGTGCTCGTCATGGACCGGGACGGCCTCGCCGAACGCCTGCCCCAGCCGCAGCCGCGGTCACCGGACCGGGCCCGGATCGCCTACCTGATCGAGGAGTGTCTGCGTCAGGCGGCGAACTTCCCCACCGTGACGGTCCGGGAGGACTGGCTGCTCGGGGTCGTGGCCGTGCAGGAGGTCCACCTGATGCTCTATCAGCTGTTCGTGGAGGGCAACCAGCCGCTGCCGCCGATGGGGCCCAAGCAGTGGAGCGCGAAGCTGACGTCGGAGCAGCAGGCGCTGCTGCGGTCGCTGCCGGTCCCGCAGCCCGCTCGTGACTCCGTGCTGCAGGCCCGCAACGCAGCGCTGCGGACGTTCATCGAGCAGGCCAGGCGGATCGCCCGCAACTGCGGCGTGCAGTGGCCGGCCGAGCTGGAGCTGGCCGTGCGTCAGTTCCTGCGGCGCGAGCTGAACCTCCCCCTGGGCGATTGACCGCGGCGCGGCCGCGGGTTTTCAGAGCCTGATGGCCGCGAAGGCGCGCTCGTAGCGGGGGTCCTCGCGGCGGAAGCGGTCGGGGTTCGTGCGCCGCTCGACAGCCAGGTGGTAGGCGAGGATCTGCATCGGCACCACGGCCAGGATCGGCGACAGCAGCTCGGGGACCTGGGGCAGCTCGAAGACCGTCGCGGCCGGGACCTCCGGCACGCCCTGGCCGACGAGCCAGAGCCGGACGCCGATGCGGTCGAGCACGCCGGCGATCTCGGCGGTCCGGGTCGCCGCGGCGGGGGCGGCTCCCCTGACGTGCACGAGGATCGCGAGATCGTCGGGGTCGACGGTGACGAGCGGCCCGTGGAGGAACTGCTCGAGCGGCAGCGCGTCGATCTTGGCCGTGGCGGCCTCCCTGGCCTTGATGACCGCCTCCATGGCGGTGGCGGCGTTGGGGCCGGCGCCGGCGACGTAGACCAGGCGGACCGCGGCCGCTCGGGCCACGTCGCGAACCTCGTCCTCGCGGGCCAGGACCGCCGCGACCTGGCCCGGCAGGTCTTCCAGCGCCGGCCGCAGCTCCGCAGCGACCGGTAGGCTGCGGCGCTCGGCGACCGCCGTGGCGACCTGGGCCAGGACGAGCATCGCGGCGCTGTGCGAGGCCGTGAACGCGGCCGACCGCTCGCGCTCCACGGTGCGCAGGACGAGCTGCGAGCCGGGGTGTTCGGCGGTGAGGCTGCCCACCGAGATGGCCGTGGCGCCCTCCGCGGCCGCGCGCTCGAGCGACCTCATCGTGTAGCTCTTCGTGCCCGAGTGGGCCATCACGATAACTGCGTCGTCCGGGCGCAGCGGATGGAGCTCGGGGTAGCCGGCGAAGTCGAACGAGAGCACCGCCCAGGCGTCGAGGCCTGCGGCCCGGAACAGCCATTCGCCCACCAGGGCGGCGTGGTAGCTGGTGCCGATGCCGACCAGGAAGAGCCGCGTGGCCGTAGCCAGGGCGGCCGCCGCCTCTCGCGCCGGGTCCCGGCCCACGTCCAGGAGGCGGCGAAGGTCGGCAGGCTGGCGGTGCATCGTCCGGTACATGGCCGAGTCCGTCGTCGGCGGCCGGTCCTGCTCGCTCATCCATCCACCGAGCGCAGGAAGTCGAAGAAGCGCGTGCGCCAGCGGTCCGCCTGGTCGATGAACGGCCCGTGGCCCGAGCCCTCGAACAGCTCCGTCTCCACCCGGCCGCCTGCCTCCCGGTAGCGCCCGAGGACGGCCCGGATCTGCGAGACCATCGGCTGGGGCGGGAAGACGTCCTCGCCCGGCCAGCCCGGCACCGCCCCCAACCGGCCGAGCGTCGCGATGTCCCAGGCGGAGCCGTCGGCCACGACGATGTCCTCGGTGCCGTGGGTCCAGAGGATGGGCGGCTTCGCGTCGATCTCCACGATGTCGGACCAACGGCAGTACTTCCCCGACAGGGCGTTCAGGATGCCGCGGGTGCCGGGGGCGACGCCGGGCCAGTGCTCCGACGGCGTGGCGTCGCCCGGGAAGCCGTCGTCCCCGATCACCGACTTGAGTACCTCGTCGACAAGCAGGTCCTCGCGGTCGGCAGGCTCCCGGTGGCGAGGCGACCAGTACGAGGTGTTCATGACGTTGCGAGGCGAGAACGGCGAGTCGGACGACCGGTCCCCGGCGGCGAGCCGCTGGGCGAAGTCCGGGCTGCCCACGCCGCCGCCGCTGCCGGCGTGGTCGGGGAAGCAGGGGCTCCCGTCGGCCAGGACGCCGCCGAAGCCGTAGGGCGAGACCGGGTCGATGAAGGTGAGCGACGCCACCGTGCGGTCCACGGCGTAGTTGCCGATGGCCGCGCCGCCGGTGGACCAGCCGGCCAGGTGCACCGGCCGCTCGATGCCGAGCGCGGCGACCAGGGAGTGCGCGTCGTCCGCCCAGTCGCGGAGGCCGCGGGTGGAGTCGATGGGGACGCGCTCGGTGTCTCCGAAGCCGCGCATGTCGGGGGCGACGATCCGGTACCTGTCGGGCGCGCCGGCCATCAGGCGCTCGAAGAAGCGGCCGGTGGCCAGGTTGCCGTGGATGAGGACGACGGGGATCCCGTCCTCCGGTCCCGACTCCAGGTAGTGCAGGCGGAGGCGGTCGGTGTCGATGGTGAGCGAGCGGATGCCCGGCAGCAGGTCCATGGAGACTCCTGTGGTGTCGAGAACTCGGCCGCGACCAGGCCCCCCGGAGGGCGACCGCGATGGCACGTGCAGCCTGTCTAACTCCGGGCCGCCCCGGATGTCAAGGATTCCGCCCACCCCGGCCAGCCCGGGGCCTCGCTACCGCAGACGTGCGGAGCTCTGCGCGGTCGGTCGTGCCGGCGGCCGAGGCCCCGCCGCCCAG
>DATFRD010000316.1:0-2356 GCA_035263645.1 Candidatus Dormiibacterota bacterium
GGGCAAGACCTACGACATGCTCTGCGAGGGCCACCGGCGGGCCGAGCGCGGCGCCGACGTGGTCGTGGGCTTCGTGGAGACCCACGGGCGCGAGCACACCGCCGAGCTGGTCGAGGGGCTGGAGGTCGTGCCGCGGGCCCGGATCGCCTACCGCGGCACCACCTTCGAGGAGATGGACGTCGACGCCGTGCTGGCCCGCAAGCCGGAGGTCGCGCTCGTGGACGAGCTGGCGCACACCAACGTGCCCGGCTCCCGCAACGCCAAGCGCTGGCAGGACGTGGAGGAACTGCTGGACGCCGGCATCGACGTCATCTCCACCGTCAACATCCAGCACCTGGAATCGCTCAACGACGTGGTCGAGAAGATCACCGGCGTGCCGCAGCGCGAGACCATCCCCGACGCCGTCGTCCGGGCCGCCGACCAGGTCGAGCTCGTCGACATGACGCCGGAGGCGCTGCGGCGCCGGATGGCGCACGGCAACATCTACCCGCCGGAGAAGATCGACGCGGCGCTGACCAACTACTTCCGGAGCGGGAACCTGGCCGCGCTGCGCGAGCTCGCCCTGCTGTGGCTGGCCGACAAGGTCGATGAAGGGCTCCAGCGCTACCGGGCCGAACACCACATCACCGGCACCTGGGAGGCCCGGGAACGGGTGGTGGTCGCGCTCACCGGCGGGCCCGAGGGCGAGACCCTGATCCGGCGCGCCGCCAGGATCGCCGCCCGGTCCTCCGGCGGGGACCTGCTCGCCGTGCACGTCACCCGCTCCGACGGCCTGACCGGCGCCGACCCGGCGGCGCTGGCCGCGCAGCGGCAGCTGGCCGAGTCGCTCGGCGGCAGCTACCACCAGGTGGTCGGCGACAACATCCCGGAGGCGCTGCTCACCTTCGCCCGCGCCGAGAACGCCACCCAGCTGGTGCTCGGCGTGAGCCGGCGCTCCTGGCTCTCGGCCCTGCTCACCGGGCCCGGAATCGGCGCCCGCACCATCCGCGGCTCCGGCGACATCGACGTGCACATCGTCACCCACTCGCGCATGGGCCGCGGCCGCGGGCTGCCACGCAGCCGGGGCGGCCTCACGCCGCGCCGGCAGCTGGTGGGGTACCTGCTGGCCGTCGCGCTCCCCGCGCTGCTCACGCTCGGGCTGGTAGCCCTGCGCGGCCAGCTCAACCTGACCAGCGACGTGCTGTTCCTGCTGGTCGGCGTCATCGTGGTGGCGCTCGTGGGCGGATTCCTGCCCGCGCTGCTGGCGGCGGTGCTGGGGTCGCTCCTGCTCAACTATTACTTCGTCCCGCCCGTCCACAAACTGACCATCGCCGAGACCAACAACGCCCTCGCGCTGGTGGTGTTCGTTGTCGTGGCGGTGCTGGTCAGCAGGGTCGTGGACCGCGCCGCCCGGAGCACCCGACAGGCGGCGCGGGCCAGCGCCGAGTCCGAGCTGCTGACGACCACCGCCGGGAGCGTGCTGCGCGGCGAGCGCGCCGTGACCGCGGTGCTCGACCGGGTCCGCGAGGCGTTCAGCATGGATTCGGTCACGCTGCTGGAGCGCCAGCCCGGGCAGACCGGCAGGCCGGGCACGGCGGCCGGATGGGCTGCGGTCGTGCACTCCGGCGAGCCGGCCCTCACCACCCCCGACGAGGCGGACGTCGAGGTGCCGGTCACCGACTCGCTCGTGCTGGCCCTGCACGGCCCGGCGGTTTCCGCCAGCGACCGCAAGGTGCTCGGCGCCTTCGCCGCCTACGCCCGGGTCGCCCTGGAACAGCAGCGCCTGTCCGCCGAGGCGGAGGCGGCACGCCCCATCGCGGAAGCCGACCGGATGCGCACGGCCCTGCTGGCGGCGGTCAGCCACGACCTGCGCACGCCGCTCGCCTCGGCCAAGGCGGCCGTCACCAGCCTCCGCTCGCCGGACATCCGGTGGACGGACGAGGATCGGGACGAGCTGCTCGCCACCGCCGACGAGTCGCTCGACCGGCTCACCCACCTCGTGGACAACCTGCTCGACATGAGCAGGCTCCAGGCCGGGGCGCTCGCCGTCTTCCCCCGTCCGGCCGGCCTGGAGGAGATCGTCGCGCGGGCCCTCGACGACCTGGGGCCACCCGGGCGGCAGGTCGTGGTGGACATCCCGGTTTCCCTGCCTGAGGTCCGGGTGGACCCGGCGATCCTGGAGCGGGTCATCGTCAACCTGACCACCAACGCGCTGCGCTACTCACCCCCGGACCGGCCGCCGCTGCTGACCGCGAGTGCGCTCGGCGACCGGGTGGAGATGCGGGTGGCCGACCGGGGGCCCGGCATCCCCGAGCCGGAACGCGACCGCGTGTTCGTTCCCTTCCAGCGGCTGGGCGACACCGACAACACCGCCGGC
>DATFRD010000317.1:0-3667 GCA_035263645.1 Candidatus Dormiibacterota bacterium
GCCCAACGATAATTGGAGGATCGCACCGCACGGGGACCGAGACGACGATCCACCCCGGCAGGCGGCCGGCGAGCAGGGAGGCACCGGGGGTGTGACGGAGGCAGGGCGCGGGCTCACCGGGCGACAGCTGGGGCCGTACCGCCTGGAGGCCGTCATCGGCGTCGGCGCCTTCGGCTACGTCTATCAGGCGCGGCACATGGCCCTGAACGTCCCGAGGGCCGTGAAGGTCATGCAGGGCGAGATCGCCGACGAGCCGCGGTTCCGCGAGCGGTTCCTGCACGAGGCGAAGATGGCGGCCAGCCTCTCCCACCCCAACATCGTCACGGTCCACGACTTCGGCGTAGAGGACGGCATCCAGTACCTCGTGATGGAGTATGTGGAGTCGCTCACGCTGGGCGAGCACCTCAGCCGCATGCTGGTGCAGGGACGTCTCGGCAGCCCCCTGATCAGGCTGTGCATCGCAAACATCGCCGCAGCGCTCGACTACGCGCACTCGCTCGGCATCATCCACCGCGACCTCAAGCCCGCCAACGTGCTGGTCAGGACCCGGGACGCCAGGGCCCTGCTGACCGACTTCGGCATCGCTCGCGCCCTGTCGGACCCCAGCCTCACGATGACCGGCCGGTCGCTCGGCACGTATGCGTACATGTCGCCCGAGCAGTGCGAGGGCAGCCAGGAGCTGACGACGCTGACGGACGTCTACGCGTTCGCGGCCATGCTGTACGAGATCACCACCGGGACGCCGCCGTTCGGCCGCGGCATCGTGGCGGTGGCCGGCCACGTCAACCAGCCGGTGCCTCCGGTGCGCCTGGCGGGCTCGCACCTGCCCGAGGGCCTCGACGCCGTGCTGGCCAGGGGCATGATGAAGAGGCCCGGGGATCGCTACCGGAGCGCGGGAGAGCTGGCGAACGCCTTCCTGGCCCTGATCGCGCCGGCCACCGACAACGCATCCGACCGGACGGTCATCGTCGACGAGCCGCGACCCGGCTGGGAACCGCCGGACCTGTCCGCCGTGGATTTCCTCCCGGCGGAGCCAGAGCCGGCGCGCGGGTTCCCGCTTCCCAGCCGGCGGACGCTGCTGATCGCCAGCGCCGCGGCCGCGGCCGCGCTGGGCGTGGCCGCCATGGCGGCCGGGGCGCTCTGGATCCTGCCCAGGCTGCCGCACCCGACGCCCAACCCCGCACCGGCGCCGGTACCGCCTGCCGGCCTGCCGAAGCCGGTCGAGGGCACCATCGGCAGGCCCATGACGCTGGCGGGCCTGCAGCTCACCGTGCTCGCGGTGGACACGGACGCGCAGGCCCACCTCACGCCGGTGTCAGTGCCGGCCGGCTCCCGGCTGGTCTCGGTCGAGGTCCAGTACCGCAACGTCGGGCGGCGGGCGGCGGTGGTGTCCCCCTTCGACTGGGCGGTGACCGACTCGTCCGGCGGCAGCTACACCGCGGTGGCGTCGGGCACCGCCAGCGACCTGCCGCAGATCGAGCTGGCGCCAGGTCGGACCGTGCGCGGCGTGATCGGGTTCGCAGTGCCGACGGCCGCCAGGGGGCTGGTGGTGCGGTTCGCCTCCGAGCTGGGCGACGATTCGGCCGCGGTGGTGGTGGGCTGAGTTGATGACCTGTCGACTGCCGCAGCGCTGGGCCGGGATCGCGGCTGCCGCCGTGCTCGCGGCGGCCTGCAGCGGGCAGACGGTTCCCGGGCAGCCACCGCCACCCTTTGCCAGCCTCACCGTCGCCCCCACGATGCACTCCTACCACGTGCCGGGAGTCATCGGCCTGCCCGTCTCGATCGTCCAGGTCGACGACGGCTACCTGCTGTGCGACTACGTCGCGCTGTACCACCTGGTGCGGACGTCATCGGGATACACGATCAAGACGCTGGGCCCGCCGGCGGTGCCGGTCTGGGCTCCCACCGGCCTTGCCTACCGTGATGGCGTGCTGGTCGTCGCCAACTACCTGGGTCACGACGTCCTGAAGCTTCGCCTCCGGGGCGACACGCTGACGCTCGTCCAGCGAATCACGGACCCCTCGCTGCAGGAGCCGGAGAACGTGGTCACCGAGGCCGATGGCTCTGTCCTCGCAGCGGACTACCAGGGCAACGGCCTGCTGCGTTTCCGGCCCGATGGCACGCTGCAGTGGCGGGTGCCCCTGGGTCAGGCGCACGGAGTGACGGAGAGCGGCGGCTACATCTATGCCTCGTCGCTCCTGCTCCAGACGATTGCGAAGATCGATCCCTTCGGCAACGTCGTGAAGACCGCGGGCTCGCCGGGGGCGTCGATCGGACAGTACCTGTGGCCGGTGGGACTCAGCGACGTCGGCGACCGGATCGCGGTCACTGACGCGCTCAACGGCCGGATCACCCTGCTCGACCACGACCTGAAGGTCGTGGGCCACGCCGGTGCGAACGGCGCCGGCCTGGACGCACTCAACTTTCCGTACGCCACCCTGCCCGTCGCCGACGGCTACGTGATCGTCGACTCCTCCAAGCAGCGTTTGGTACACACGGACCGTAGCTGGGTCGTCCAGGACCAGGTGGCGATGGGCGCGTTCGTCCCGGTCGGCCGACGGAGGCCGCTGGTCTACGGCAGCGACGCCCGGCCGTACACCTACGACATGCTGCCCGGCGTCGACGTCCCGGCCACGCTGGGGCTGCGGAAGCCTCTGCCCTTCGTCGGCGCCTACGACGGCCTCGACCACGTCGGGTCGCGCGGCGCCGTCACCCATCTCGACCTCATCGACCCACAGCTCGGCAGCACCAGCGCCATGTGGGCCCAGATGGTCGGCAACTACATCGTGATCGGCTCGCCGGAGAGCCAGCAGCTCCTGGTGGTCGACCCGGCGACCGGGATGTTCACGGGGGTCACCGTCGGGCTGGACACCTGGTGGCGGGCGGGCACGCTGCTGGGCGTGGCGGGCGTGCGGAGGGACCTGTCGGAGGTCATCCGGCCGGCGCAGGCGGCGTTCGCGAAGACGGCGCAGCTGCTGGCGCAGGGGGTGAGCCCACAGGACGCGTTCAACCAGGCGCTGAGCGGAGGACAGGCGCGGAGCTTCGCGTCCGACCTCAGCTCGGCCGGCGGCCAGGAGTTCCTGCGCAGCGACATGGGTACGGCCGCCGCCGACCGCTACTTCGCCTGGGCCCTCCAGCAGCCGCGTCCTCGCGTGATCGAGATGCTGGAGGTGCGGTACCTGAGCCACGCCTCGCACCGCTGAGCCTTCCCGTAGGTCTCACTCCGCGCTTCTACAATTGCCTCCGCTGCACAGATGAGGGGCCTCCGCGACATCGCCCTCGGGAGGATCGCACGTCCTCGGCCGGTGGACATGGTGGCCGCCGTCGTGGTGCTGGGCGCGCTCGGCCTGCGCCTCTATGACCTCGACGGACGCAGCCTCTGGATCGACGAGGTCGCGACCGCCACCACCGCGCGGCTGCAGGGCGTCGGGGACCTGGGCCGCTGGTTCCACGACGCATTCGCGGGTGCACCTGACCAGGCTCCCGTCTACTACCTCGTCAGCTCGGCGGCGGCGGCGATCGATTCCGGCGAGCTGATGCTCCGGCTGCCCTCGGCCGTCTTCGGCGCGCTCACCGTCGCCGTCGTGTACGTTCTCGGGGCGCGGCTGTTCTCCTCGACCGCGGGCCTGGTCGCGGCCTGCCTCCTGGCCATCGAGCCGACCACAGT
>DATFRD010000318.1:0-24231 GCA_035263645.1 Candidatus Dormiibacterota bacterium
CTCAGTCACGCCCTGGAGGGCGCTCCTTCCGCTCCTCGTCGGCGCCACCGGATCTGGGGCACCTGGAACCCAAATCTCTCGGCCAGGTTTCCGGCCGCACCCCTAGGAGCCGGCGCGGCGGCGCAGACGGAACTGGCGGGCCTTCGCCCGGTTGCCGCAGACCTCCATCGAGCACCAGTGTCCCGAGTGATTCCGGGAGCGGTCGTAGAACACCCACTGGCAGCTGTGGTCGGCGCACGCCTTGAGCCGGACCCAGGTGCCGTCGGCCATGGCCGCCGAGACCAGGCCCACCAGCCGCCCGAGGGCGCCCGTGACACCGGCGGCCAGGGGCTCGAGCGCGACGCCGTCCGCAGTCGTGAAGACCGGTCGGAGCCCGCTCTCGCCGGCCACCCTGTTGAGGACCGCGAGGTCGCGGTCCGCGACGTGGCCGCCGCTGTTGGCTGCCACGAGCCTGTGCAGCGCTTCGCGGAGCTCGATCGCCAGGTGGTGCTCGGCTGCGCCTGCCCCCGCCGACGGTGCCAGCCCGTGGTCGACGAGCCACGTCGCCAGCGCCTCCGGCGTGTCGATGTCGTCCCTTGCCTCCTCCCAGTCGTAGGTGTTCACGAAGTCCTGCACCAGGACCAGGTCACCTGCCGCGCGCTGCCCGGCCATCTCACCCGCTACCCTACCACTGTTCCGCCACCACCTAAACGTCCTTACCGGTTATAATAACCATCAATGCTTCATGACTGGTTGACGATGCAGAGCTGGCGTGAGCGAGAGCGCGAGCTGGAGCGGCAGCTCCGGTACCCGGCGCCCGCGCCCCTCCACGACCGGCTGCTCAGGCTGGCGCGCAGGTGGGCCACGGCAGGAGCGATGCAGCGGGACGCCAGCGCGGCGGTCTCCCGCCACACCGGCGGGCGCTGCTAGCCGGGCGGCCGAGTCGTATGGCGGTCCCTCCCCCGTCGCCGTGGGGGGAGGGACCCCTACTCGAGGAGGCGCCTGGTGGATGCGGGGAGGGCGCCGGCCCGGAAGCGGGTGAGCTCCTGGCCTCGCTTGAAGAAGACGAGGGTCGGGTACTCGCTGACGCCGTGGCGCCCGGCGGCGGCCGGCTCGCGGTCGCCGTCGACGGCCACGACGCGGACGTGCTGGTGGTCGCCGGCGAGCCGCTCCAGGTCGGCGCGCAGCTCCCGGCAGGGCTCGCAGCGCGCCGTCCAGAACTCGACCAGCACCAGGCGCTGCTCGCCCTGGAGCAGCGCCTCCAGCTCCGCGGCGCCCACGTCCGCGAGGGCCGAGACCCCGCTCAGCTCAACCGCTCGACGATCATGGCCATGCCCTGGCCGCCGCCCACGCACATCGTCTCCAGCCCATAGGTCTTGTCGAGCGTCTGGAGGTCGTTGAGCAGGGTGCAGAGGATCCGCGCACCGGTCATGCCGAAGGGGTGGCCGAGCGCGATGGCCCCGCCGTGCGGGTTCAGCTTGTCGCTGTAGGGGTCGAGGCCGAGGCCGCGAGCGCTCGGGATCACCTGGGCTGCGAACGCCTCGTTCAGCTCGACCACGTCGATGTCGTCGATCGTCATGCCCGCCCGGCGCAGGGCCTGCTTGCTGGCCTCGATCGGGCCCAGACCCATGATCTCCGGCTCGAGGGCGGTGACCCCGGTCGAGACGATGCGGGCGAGCGGCTGGATGCCCAGCTCCCTGGCCCTGGTGTCCGACATCACCACGACCGCCGCCGCCCCGTCGTTGAGTGGGCACGCGTTGCCGGCGGTCACCCGGCCGTTCTCGCGGAACGCCGGCTGCAGGGTGGCCAGCACCTCCATCGTGGTGCCCGGCCGGGGTCCGTCGTCCCTCGTGAACACCTCCCCGCTGGGGAGCGGCACGGGCACGATCTCGCGGTCGAAGAAGCCGTCGTCCCGCGCCTTCACGGCGGCCGTCTGCGACTTGACGGCGTAGCGGTCCATCTCCTCCCGGGTGACGCCCTCGCGGTCGGCCACGTTCTCGGCCGTGTCGCCCATCCGGATGTACACGTCCGGGAGCTCCTCCGCGTTGCCGGGCTGGAGCCGCGGGTTCCGCGTGGTGGGGACGTCCGAGCTGCCGTTGCCGTAGCGCGACACGCACTCAACCCCGACCGACAGGAAGATGTCGCCCTCGCCCGCCCTGATCGCATGGAACGCCATGCGGCTCGTCTGCAGGGAGGAGGAGCAGTATCGCGTGATCGTGCAGCCGGGGGTGTCCAGCCTGGCCAGGATGCTCACCACGCGGCCCAGGTTGAACCCCTGCTCGCCGCCGGGGAGCCCGCAGCCGCAGATCAGGTCGTCCACCATCTGCGGCTCCAGCTGCGGCACCTTCTCCATGACCTTCGTCACGACGTGCGCCGCCAGGTCGTCCGCCCGCACGTCGACCAGGTGACCCTTGAACGCCCGCCCGATCGGCGAGCGACCCGCCGCCACGATGACCGCTTCCGGCATGGCATCTCCTCCTACGGCGGCGTTGGCGCACCGCGTCAGCATGAGTGTACGGGCTGGCGGGCGGCCGCCAGGAGCGCGGCCGGAAACCGGGCCGAGAGATTTGGGGTCCAGGTGCCCCAGATCCGGTGGCGCCGACGAGGAGCGCAGCGAGCGCCCTCCAGGGCGTGAGCGAGCACCGCAGGCGGCAACGCCGGACCGGGGTCCCCGCGAAATCGCGGTGGTGGGGTGCGGATTTCGTGGGGTGGGGAGATGGGGTGCATGGGCCCCAAAGATCCGGCTTGGTTTTCGGCCGCGCTCCTGGTCCTGCGATCCCGCCCGGCCCGCCGGCCTCATGCCGGCCCCCGGACTCCGTCGACGTGTGCGCGGATCGGCCGTCGGCGCGCGCGGCGGGCTCAGGACACCCCGGCCGTCACGAGCTCGCGCAGGTCGGCGTCCGTGACCTCCTTCTTGGTGTCGGCCAGGCGCAGGAAGCTCTCCCACGCCGCCTGCATCCGGTCGTCGGCGACGCTGAGTCCCAGCGCGGCCAGCCGGTGCCGGAACGCGTGGCGCCCTGAGCGCGCGGTCAGCACGATCCGGTTGTCGTCCAGGCCCACGTCCTCCGGCCGCATGATCTCGTAGTTCAGCCGGTCCTTCAGGACGCCGTCCTGGTGGATGCCCGACGCGTGCGCGAAGGCGTTGGCGCCCACGATCGCCTTGTTCGGCTGCACCGGGACGCCGGTCAGCTCCGTGAGCAGGCGCGACGTCGGCACGATCTGCGTGGTGTCGACGGCGGTCTCCAGGCCCAGCCGAGCCTGGCGGACGCGCAGCAGCATCACGACCTCCTCGAGCGACGTGTTCCCGGCGCGCTCGCCGATGCCGTTGACGGTGCACTCGACCCGGCGGGCCCCGCCGGCGATGCCGGCCATCGTGTTCGCCGTCGCGAGGCCGAGGTCGTTGTGGCAGTGCACGGAGAAGATCGCCCGGTGTGCGCTGCGCACGCCGCCGGCGACGTACGCGATGAGGTCGCCGAACTCCTCGGGCAGGCAGTAGCCCGTGGTGTCGGGGATGTTGACGACCGTGGCGCCGGCGTCGATCACCGCCTCGACGGTCTCCAGCAGGTAGTCCCGGTCAGCTCGACCCGCGTCCTCGGGCGAGTACTCCACCTCGTCGCAGAGGCTGCGCGCGTACTTGACCGCCTCCACCCCGCGCCGGATCACCTCCGGCCGGGGCAGACCCAGCTTGCGCTCGATGTGGATATCCGAGACGGACAGCACGATGTGGATCTGGGGCCGCTCGGCCTCCCTGATCGCCCCCCAGACGGCGTCGATGTCCGCCCGCACCGCGCGGGCCAGGGCGGTGATGGAGCAGCCGCGCACCTCGCGGGCGATCCGCCGGCAGGCCTCGAAATCACCCGGCGAGGAGATCGGGAATCCGGCCTCGATGACGTCGACCCCGAGTCGCTCCAGCTGCCGGGCCAGGAGCAGCTTGGCGTCGCCGTCGAGCCCGAAGCCAGGCGACTGCTCGCCGTCGCGGAGCGTGGTGTCGAAGATCCAGACCCGGTCGTCCGCCCGTACCGGTGCGCCTACGCCGTCCTCACCGCTCATGGCTGCCTCACTTCTTTCGACATGGCGACCGGGCCGGAGCGCGCGATGTCAACCATCCCGTACGGCCGCAGGGCCTCCAGGAAGCTCTCGACTCGGTCGAACTCGCCGGACACCTCGACGATCACGTGAGCCGCGCCCACGTCGACGACCCGGCCGCCGAACCGGTCCACCTCGGCCACGGCCCGGTCGCGGCGCGGCCCGGAGACCGCCAGCTTGACGAGCGCCAGCTCCCGGCTGAGCTTCGGCGTCTCGGTCAGGTCCTCGACCGCGATCACCTCGATCAGCCGGTCGAGCTGTTTCTGGACCTGGTCCACCTCGGCATGGCCCGCGTCCACGGTCAGCGTCATGCGCGACCGGCCGGACTCGTCGGTCGGGCCGACCGACAGGCCCTGGATGTTGAAGCCCCGCCGGCGGATCATCCCGGCCACCCTGGTCAGCACGCCCGGGTGATCCTCCACGACGGCGGTCAGGACGCGCAGCCGCGCCGGGGCGGCCCCGTCAGGCGTACTCATCGGGCAGCTCCGTGAAGTCGTTCAGCCCCTTGCCCAGGGGCACGATCGGGTACACGTTCGCGTCCGGGTCGATGCGGAAGTCGATCAGGACCGGGCCCGGCGTCCGCTCCGCGAAGTCGAACGCCTCCCCCATCTGGTCTGCGCTCTCGACGCGGAGGCCGGGCAGGCCGTAGGCGTCGGCCAGCTTCACGAAGTCGGGCATCTCCGTCAGGTCGACCTCGGAGCGCACGCCGCCGTAGAAGTCGTCCTGGAACTGGCGGACCATGCCCAGCGAGAAGTTGTTGAGGAGCACGATCTTGACGTCGACCCTGTTCTTCACCGCGACCGACAGCTCCTGGGCGGTCATCACGAAGCCGCCCTCGCCGGCGACGCACCAGACCGCGCGGTCGGGGCGGGCGATGCGCGCGCCGATGGCGGCCGGCAGGGCGAACCCCATGGTGCCGGCGCCGCCGGAGTTGATGAAGAGCCCGGGCCGCGTGTAGTTCCACCACAGCGCCGCCCAGATCTGGTTCTGGCCGACGTCGGCCACGACGATGGCATCGTCCTCGCAGCGGCGGTACATCTCGATCATCACGTCCTGCGGCTGCAGGTGCCCGTTGGAGCGCGCGTACTTCAGCGGATGCTCCTCGCGCCAGCGGTCGATCTGGGTGAGCCAGGGCCGCCGCCGCTCGGGCGCCGGCGTCCGCACGTGCGGCAGGATCCGACGCAGCGCGGTCCTCGCGTCCGCCACGATCTCCAGGTGCGGCCGCACGTTCTTGCCCATCTCCGACGCGTCGATGTCGACGTGGATGAACGTCTTCGCGTTCGGCGCCCACTCCGAGAGCTTGGCCGTCACGCGGTCGTCCACCCGCATGCCGACCATCATCAGGAGGTCGGCGTTCTGCACCGCCTTCAGGTTCCAGCCCGTGCCCATGAAGCCGGTCATGTGCAGCGACAGCGGGTGCCGGACGGGGAACGCGCCGATGCCCAGCAGCGTCGTGCCGGTGGGGGTCACGCTCTTCTCGGCCAGCGCCGTGAGCTCCTCCTCCCCTCCGCTCAGGATGACCCCGTGGCCGGCCAGCATCACCGGCCGCTCGGCCTCGGTCAGCAGCGCGGCCGCCTCCTCCACCCGGCTCAGGTCCGGCTCGAAGGCCGGCCGGTAGCCGGGCAGGTCGACCCGCTGCGGCCAGACGGGCTCGCAGGAGGCCTGCTGCACGTCCTTGCAGACGTCGATCAGCACTGGGCCGGGGCGCCCGGTGGTCGCGATGTGAAACGCCTCCTTGATCACGCGGGGCAGGTCCTGGACCCGCGTGACCATGTAGTTGTGCTTGGTGACCGGCATGCTGCAGCCGATCACGTCCGACTCCTGGAACGCGTCCCGTCCAACAAGTGTCGTGTTCTGCTGGCCCGTGATCGCGACCATTGGGACCGAGTCCATGTACGCGGTGCAGAGGCCGGTGACCAGGTTGAGGGCGCCGGGGCCGCTGGTGGCGAACACGACCCCCGGCCGGCCGCAGGCGCGGGCGTAGCCGTCGGCCATGTGCGCGGCGCCCTGCTCGTGGCGCACGAGGACGTGACGGAGCTTCGGGTGGCGTGGCAGCTGCTGGTAGATCGGCAGGTTCGCCCCGCCCGGATACCCGAAGATGACGTCGACGCCCTCACGCTCGAGGGCCTCGAGGACGATTTCCGCTCCAGTCATGGTCGCTCCATGCTCCATTCACAAAACGAAGGCCCCCGCCTTGCGGCGGGGGCCTTGCTGCGCTCTTTCGATGCTCTCGTCAGGTCGCGCGAGCCCCCGCCTCACCGAGGCCAAGAAGAAGGAGGTCGAGGACGAGCACGCGAGACATGTCCCGGGAGGGAGTCTAGGGGACTTCGCGCCCCCCGGATAGTTGCCGGTCCACAAATGGCGCCGCCCTCCTTTTGGTCGGATGCACCACTGAAGCTGTGGGCGACCCGGGTATCGTGAGGGGTCCATCGATGTCGAGAACGCTTGCGCAGAAGATCTGGGAACGTCACGTGGTCCGCTCCCGCCCGGGTGAGCCGGACCTCCTCTTCGTCGACCTGCACCTCATCCATGAGGTGACCACGCCGCAGGCCTTCGAGGCGCTCAGGATGGCCGGTCGCCAGGTCCGGCGCCCTGACCTCACCGTGGCCACGATGGACCACAACACGCCGACGCTCGGCGGGCGCGCCGCCGCCGACGAGATCGGCCGCCGGCAGCTGGACGCGCTGGAGGAGAACTGCCGGTGGGCCGGCATCCGGCTGTACGAGCTGGGCAGCCGCCACCAGGGCATCGTGCACGTGATCGGCCCCGACCTGGGCCTGACGCAGCCGGGCCTGGTCATCGTGTGCGGCGACTCGCACACGTCGACGCACGGCGCGTTCGGGTCCGTCGCCTTCGGCATCGGGACCTCCGAGGTCGAGCACGTGCTGGCCACGCAGTGCCTGCCCCAGCTCCGCCCCCGCGACCTGGCGGTCACCGTCGAGGGTGCGCTGCCGGTCGGCGTCGTGGCCAAGGACGTGGCGCTGGGGCTCATCTCCCGCGCCGGCATCGCCGGCGGCCAGGGCTGCGCCGTCGAGTACCGCGGGGCCGCCATCCGCGACCTGTCGATCGAGGGCCGGATGACCGTCTGCAACATGTCCATCGAGTGGGGCGCCCGCGTGGGGATGGTGGCGCCGGACGACACCACGTTCGCGTACCTCGAGGGACGCCAGCACGCGCCGCGAGGCGCCGGCTGGGAGCGCGCCCTGGACCACTGGCGCTCGCTGCCGACCGACGAGGACGCGGTCTTCGACGCGGAGCTCCGCCTCGACGCGTCCGAGCTGGAGCCGCACGTGACCTGGGGAACCAACCCCGGCCAGGCCGTCCCGGTCACCGGCCGGGTCCCGGAGCCGGCCGACGAGAACGCCGCGCGGGCCCTTCGCTACATGGCCCTGGAGCCCGGCACCGCCGTGGAGGACATCTCCGTCGACCGGGTCTTCATCGGCTCGTGCACCAACTCGCGGCTCGAGGACCTGCGGGCGGCCGCCGCAATCGCACGCGGCCGGCGCGTGCACCCGCGCGTGCGGGCGATGGTGGTGCCCGGCTCGGCGCTGGTCAAGCTGCAGGCGGAGGCGGAGGGCCTGGACCGCGTGTTCGCGGCCGCCGGGTTCGAGTGGCGGGACGCCGGGTGCTCGATGTGCCTGGGCATGAACGCGGACGTGCTGCAGCCCGGCGAGCGGTGCGCGTCGACGTCCAACCGCAACTTCGAGGGCCGGCAGGGGGCCGGCGGTCGGACGCACCTGCTCTCGCCGCCGATGGCGGCCGCGGCCGCCGTGGCCGGCCACCTGGTCGACGTCCGCCGCCTGGCGTCGCCGGCCGCGCTCGAGGAGGTCTCCAGCTGATGCAGCCCTTCCGCCGGCACGAGGGCCGCATGGCGCCGCTGGACCGCGCCAACGTGGACACCGACCAGATCATCCCCAAGCAGTTCCTGAAGCGCATCGAGCGGTCCGGGTTCGGCCCCTTCCTCTTCCACGACTGGCGACGGAACGACCCCGACTTCGTGCTCAACCGCCCCGAGTACCGGGGCGCGTCGGTCCTGCTGGCCGGCCCCAACTTCGGCTGCGGCTCCTCCCGCGAGCACGCGCCCTGGTCGCTGGAGGACGCCGGGTTCCGCGCCGTGATCGCGCCCAGCTTCGCGGACATCTTCCGGGCAAACTGCCTGAAGATCGGGCTGCTGCCGGTGCAGCTGCCGGAGCCGTCCGTGCGCCGGCTGATGGACCTGGCGACGGAGGACCCGGCGACCACGGTCATCGTGGACCTCGAGGCGCGGACCGTGACGGCTGCCGGCTTCGCCGAGCGCTTCGACGTCGACCCGTTCTCGCGCGAGCGACTGCTCGACGGCGTCGACGACGTCGGCCTGACCCTGCGCCACGAGGCCGACATCGCAGCGTTCGAAGCCCGCCGAGAGTCCTGGCTGCCCCGCGTGACCGTGTAAGTCCCTCCCCCCTGGCGAGGGAGGTGGCCCGCCAGGCCCGGTGCGGGACAGACAGATCCCCCTCCCCCAACCCCTCCCGCGAGGGGAGGGGGGCCCGGTATAAGTCCCTCCCCCCTCGCGGGGGAGGTGGCCCGCCAGGGCCGGTGGGGGGTTGAGCGCCCAGCCCCCTCCCCCAACCCCTCCCGCGAGGGGAGGGGGGCAGCCGTCTCGCGATTCACACAGGCGTTCCGCTGCGCAGGGCGGCGCGCACCAGCGCCACCACGTGGCGCTTGCGGGTCTCCACGAACGACCGGTCGAACCGGCCGCCCAGGTCGCGGATCAGGGCCGGGTTGGCGAGGGGGAACCAGCACAGCCCGAGCAGGCTGAGCACGAGCTGTCGGGAGTCGTTCACCGAGGCCACGTGCTCGAACTCCTCGGCGATGGTCACGGCCGCGCGCAGCAGGCTCAGGTGCGCCCGCGTGCCGTGCATGACGCCGGACCGACGCAGCGCCTCCCGCTCGACCAGGACAACGAACGTCGGCCGCTCGTACAGGAACTCAAGCAGGTTGCCGACGACGATCTCCAGCGCCCGGTCGAGGTCGCCCTCCCTGACCGCCGCGAGCTGGTGGCGGGTCACCTCGACCAGGTGCTCGGTGCGCTCGAACATCCGCTCCAGGACCGCCCGATAGAGCGCCTCCTTGGAGCCGAAGAAGTAGCCCGGCGCGCCGCGCGACAGCCCGGCCGCCCGGCCGATGCGCTCCATGCTCACCGCCTCGAACCCGACCTCGGCGAAGAGGTTCTCGGCCGCGTCCAGGATCTCCTGGCGGCTGCGCTCCGCGTCTCGTCGAAACAGCGATCCGGCCAACCTTGTTAATCAGCAGGCACCGTACAGCACTCCATTACATAGCGGCGACGTCTCGGAGCGGCAGCCGCGGTCCGCGTCGGGGCGGCCCGATGCCGGCTACGGTCAGCAGCCGCAGCACGCGCGCGCGGTGGCCGCGGTAGGGTTCCAGCAGCTCCAGCATGCGCTCGTCGGTGCCTTGCGCCTCGCCGGCCAGTGCCCAGCTCACCACGTGCGGGAGGTGGTAGTCGCCTACGGAGACCGCGTCCGCGTCCCCCAGGGCGACCAGCGCCACCTCGGCGGCCGTCCAGTGGCCGATGCCGGGCACGGTCCGGAGCCGGAGCCGGGCGTCCGCCGGAGGCATGGTGATCGTCTCCTCAAGCCGCCGGGCGCTGCGCGCCGCCCGGCGAACCGTGTCGGCGCGCAGCCGCTCCACCCCGTGCCCGTGCAGGACCCAGTAGGGCGTCCTCGCCAGCCGCTGCGGGTCAGGGGGCACGAACAGCCCGACCAGGGGCCCGGGCGCCGGCTCGCCGAGCTCCCGCACCAGCCGGCGCCAGCTCAGCCAGGCCGCGTGGCCCTGGACCCGCTGCTCCAGGATGCTCGCGCTGGCCGCCTCGAAGACTGCCTCGGTGCGCGGAATGCGCAGGCCAGGGTGGCGCCGGCGGAGCTCTCGCAACAGCGGCTGCTCGGGCGCGAAGCCCGAGTCGTCGTCCGGCTCGCCGACCAGCACCGGCGCCCTGGCGACCAGCCAGTCCGCGCCGGGGCCCCAGGCCTCGACGCGGAGCGTGCCGTCCCGGCCCGCCTGCAGGCGCTCGGTGCCGGGCCCGGCGGGTGTGCGCGTGCCGCGCCAGACGCCGTCCGGGCGGACCTGCATCGTCGGATCGCCGCCGCCGCGCTGCACCGCCCGCAGCGTGCCGTGGAGATCGAGCGGCCGGGACAGGCGCAGCGTTCGCGCGGCCGCGGGCGCGGTTGCCATCGACGACAAGCGGGCCGGCGCGTTCGCCAGCGCGGAACCCGGCTCAGATCAAGCGCACACGACCCGCACGCGGACCCTTCGGGCTTGGCTCGGTCTCGAACGAGACGCGCTCTCCCCCGCGCAGCGCGTCGAAGTTGGCGATCGCGCTTCGGTGGAAGAAGTACTCCTTTCCGTCCTCAGCGGAGATGAAGCCAAAGCCGCGGTCGGCCACGATCTTTTTGATGGTCCCCTCTGCCATCGTCCTTCCCCTGGTTCCCCGACACCTGCCCGACGCCCGCGCCCGTTCGAGGAACCACCGAAACACGACCACGGCGAAGCCCGCTGACGGCCAGCGGCTCCCTCAGCATACGTGAGCCAGAGGTCTTCCGCGCGTCGCCGTTGGTGGCCAACCTGTGGCCCTGTCCTGCCTGCTTGACATGTCATTCACGTCGTGCCCGTGGCGCACGGCGGTCACCCTTCGGCGATCCGCCCGGCCACGACGCGGACAGCGCGATCGCACGTCCTGCGCACGAACGTCGCGTCATGGCTCACGAGCACCAGCGTTCGCCCCTGCGCCCGCAGACGCTCCACCACGCGGCCCAGGCGGTCGACCCCGACACGGTCCTGGCCGGTCGTCGGCTCGTCCAGCACGACGGCAGGCGTGCCCATCGCCAGCACCGCGGCGATCGCGACCAGCTTGCGCCGGGAGTATCCGAGGTCGTAGGGATGCCGGGCCCTGACCGCGCCCAGGCCGGTGAGCTCGAGCGCCTCCTCGACGGCGGCAGCCAGCCGGCCGCCGAACGCCACCTCCAGCTCCACCGTGCGGCAGAACAGCTGCCGGTCCGGCTCCTGGAACGCGACCCCGACCCGCCGCGCCATCTGCGCGACACGCATCCGCCTGATGTCCTGGCCCGCCCAGAGGACGCGGCCCGAGGTGGGCCGGAGCAGGCCGTTCAGGTGCCTGACCAGCGTCGACTTGCCCGACCCGGTCGGACCGGTGACCGCCACTGCCTCGCCGCCGGCGATGGAGAGGCTGACCCCGTCCAGCCCCATGGTTCCGTCCGGGTAGCGATGGCAGACCGCCTCCAGCGCGATCACAGGTCGAGCACGCGGCTGCAGAGCCGGGCCAGCAGCGCCTCGTCATGCGCCGTGAGCAGGACGCCAACTCCGGCGGCGGCCACCCGCTCGATCGCAGCGGCGACCAGGCTCGAGCGCTCGGCGTCCAGTCGGGACGTGGGCTCGTCGAGCACCAGGTGCGCGGGTCGGAGCGCCAGCAGGCCGGCCAGGGCGACGAGCTGCGACTCGCCGCCCGACAGCCGGGCCGGGTCCCGGGCAGCCAGGTGGCCGACGCCCAGCAGGCCCAGGGCCTCGTCCGTGCGCTCCAGCACCTCGGCCACGGGCAGGCCCAGGTTGCAGGGACCGAAGGCGACCTCGTCGCGGACGGTGCGGTGCAGGCCGGTGACCTGCGCGGCCGGGTTGTCGAAGAGCACCCCGCAGCGGGTCGCCAGCTGGTACGGCTTCAGGTCGACCGTCCGCCGCCCGTCCAGCAGCACGCGGCCACGCAGCTCGCCGCCGATCGCCGTCGGCGCCAGCCCCGACGCGACGAGGGCCAGGGTCGTCTTGCCGGACTCGTTCGGCCCGCGCACGCCCACGATCCGGCCCGCCTCGAGGACCAGCGAGGTCGGCGGCAGCGCCCAGCCCGCGGCCGCCGGGTACCGGTACGCGGCCGCCTCGAGCACGATCATCGGGCCACCAGCGCGACCGCGGCCCTGGCCGCCAGCCCGGCCAGCAGCAGACCGGCCAGCGCCCACCGCGCCGCCCGCTGCCAGCCGCTGTCGGGAGGCCGCTGGAGCACCGTGCGCCGGCCCGGGGCCCCGAACGCCCTCACCTCGAGCGCCAGCGCGCGATCCTCGACCTCGGCCAGGCTCCCGATCACCAGGGGCGCCACCAGGGGGAGCACCCCGCGGGCCCGGCGCGGCCAGGACCCCTCCGTGTCGAGGCCGCGCGCGCGCTGAGCGTCTACCACGTCCAGCGCGAGGGCCTGGGTCCGGGGCACCGCGGCCAGCGCCGCCCCCAGGACGAAGACCGCGCGCCTGCCCAGGCCCCTGGCCTCCAGGTCGGCCAGGAGGTCCGGGGCGGCGGTGGTGGCGAAGAGGAGCGTGGCCGGCAGGGTGGCACCCAGGAGCCGCAGCAGCGCCGCGCCCGCCGCAGCGGCGCCCCCGCCCCCGGCCGGCAGCAGCGCGTTCACGACCAGGCTGGAGACGGCGACCGGGACGAGCGCCAGGACCGCGACGGCCAGGCGCCGCAGCCTGCCGGCCCGCAGCGCCGCCAGCGCCGTCACCGTCACGACGACCGCCGCCGGCACGCCGCCCCAGGCCAGCGAGAGCCCGGCGCCGGTCGCCGCGGCGACCAGCTTGGTGGTCGGGTTCAGCGCCTGCGCGAGGGCTCTCAGCCCGGTTCCGGCGCCCGGAGCCGCGCGCCGTTCGGGAAGCGGGCGACGAGCCGCCGTGGCAGGCCGGCCAGGATCGAGAAAGCGAGCAGGCACGTGATCATCTTGTCCAGGGGGTCGGAGAGCAGGCCCTGCTCCAGGGTCGCCTGATACAGCGACGCCCCGGCCGAGCGAAACACCGCGATGACCACGTCGCCGCCGAACCCCGTCACCCCGCCGAAGACGTAGGCGGCGATCGGCGCGGACACGACGGCCGCCGTCAGCCCGGTCGCCAGGCCGGCCGCGAGCGCGAGCACCGCGCCGGCGTCCCGCCGGGCGAAGAGCGCCCAGGCGGCCAGCGCTGCGAACGCGGCGATCACCAACCCGAACGCCAGCTCGGACAGCTGGAGCTCGCGGCCGCCGAACCCGGTCACGTTGTGAAATGCGGCCGGGCTGGTGTACGTGCGGCTGAACGTGTACGCGACGAGCAGCGCGACGGCGGCCGCCGCCAGCGCGGCCAGCAGCAGCGACCGCGGCTCCGACGCGGGCCGGCTCCGGAACGCACCCAGGCGCCCCCACACGCCCGCCAGCAGGCCGATGACCGCCGCGGTGACGGCGAACGGGCCGGCCGTGGGGGCGGCCAGCGGCGGCGGCAGCACGTATGCCCAGAGCAGGTTGGTGAGCACACCGGTCGCCAGGCCGGCCAGCGGGCCGCCCAGCACGCCGGTGAGGACGGTGCCCAGCGAGTCCATGTAGATCGGCAGCTTCAACACCTGCTGGACGGTCGAGCCGAGCGCCACGTTGAGCGCGATGGCGATGGGCATCAGCACGAGCGTCCGGGTGGCCGGGATCGACATCGGTCGGAGCGTAGCAGGGACCGGACGGGATCGCGGGGCTCTCGACGGGCGGGGCCGGTCCGGCTCCCGCGGCTCTACACCCGGGAGTGCGGCGGCACGCTGCCAGGGGCGCGGCCGGAAACCTGGCCGAGAGACTTGGGGTCCAGGTGCCCCAGATCCGGTGGCGCCGACGAGGAGCGCAGGGAGCGCCCTCCAGGGCGTGAGCGAGCACCGCAGGAGGCAACGCCGGAGATGGGGTGCATGGGCCCCAAAGATCCGGCTGGGTTTCCGGCCGCGCCCCTAGTCGGCGGTGCGCGAGGTGCGGGACGTCGAGGAGGTGCGCGAGGTCCGGCGCCTGCCGTTCGTGGCGGCGGTACGCGTCCTGCGCCGGGCCGTGGCGTCGGTGCCCACCGCCCGCATCACCTTGCGCTGGATGCTGCGCAGCGTGCGCTCGGCGTCCGGCATGGTGGACGTGCCGGCGCCGGCGGTCGCCTTTGCCAGCTGGCGCTTCAGCAGCCGATTCTCCTTGATCAGCTGCTCGACGCTCTGCCGCAGACTCTCGATCAGATCGGCACCACGCAGACTGCGCCGCCGTGTGGTCGTGGTCCCCGCGGTCGCCGCCGCCCGCGGTCGCCGCGGCCGGCGTGGAGCCGTCGCGCCCCCACTGGCAGGGTTCTCGATCGGAACGTCAGTCATGGTGCACTCGTCTCCTGCGGATGCGTTGTCGTGACAGCTTATCCGATCCGCTTCGAGGTGTGAAACTCATAGTCGGACTCCACCGACGACCCGCGACTCGGATTGAGACGCCCGCTTGCGCGCGCTTCGAATAGCCCGTCCGCGTTCAGACCTGCCAGTCTGCGAAACGCGTCCGGGTCCCCGCCTGCCGCAGCCGTGACGAGACGATCAGCCCTCCAGCAGATCGAGCTCGTCGAGTTGGAACACGTGCTCGATGGGCCGGCCGAACAGCCGTGCCAGGCGATAGGCGACCACCAACCGCGGCTGGCATTTGCCGTTCTCGATCGCGTTCACGGACTGCCTGGAAAGCCCGACGATTCGAGCCACGTCCGCCTGCGACATCCGGCGCTCCTTGCGCAGGTGGCGCAGGAGGTTCTGCGGTTCGTCGATCGGCTGGACGTATCCGAGCTGTGCCATCCACTTACCCCCCACCACGCATCGCGCGGGCGCTGACCGGCTTCAAGGCGCTGTGCGAAACCGAGTTCGCCCGTCCTTCCCCGCAACCGTCGATAACCGACTCACTGCTGGCCAATGCGTGACTATACCTTCCCGTACGGCCGTCAAGTATATGTCGAGCGACGGGCCGCGGTGACCGGCCTGGGGAAGTTGCCACTACCCCCGCTCGGTCGGCTTCCCTCCGCCCAGCTTCCGAGGGTGCCACCCCTCGCCGAACATCGTAGTCGGGCCGCTTCCGCTGTCAAGCGAGGATGTCAGCGGCCTCCCGGGCCGTCGGACCCGCACCCCAGATCGGGTACCCGAACCGGTTACGCGGACGAGATGGCCCCGTGATGGGGTCGAGCGGGCCCGATCGAACTACGGGGGACGAACTCGTACTCGAAGTTCGGCACCGGGCTGGCCGGGCTGCCGTGGATCCGGGCCAGGAGCTCTCGGGCCCACGCGGCCGCCTGGCCGTAGTAGTCGCGCCGGATGACCGCGAGCCGGGGCCGATGCGCGGCCGCCCAGTCCGAGTCGCCGTAGCACACGAACGACGCGTCCTCGGGAACGCTGAGGCCGCTGTCGTAGATCGCCGCCAGCATGCGCGGGGCCAGCCCGTACGGGCCCACGACGTACGCAGTCGGTCTCTCGCCCTGCGCTTCCAGGAGATGGACGGCCGCGCGGCAGTCGTCCACGGTCTCAACGCGCAGGATGAACCGCTCTTCGAACTCGTAGCCGGCGCGGCGCAGCCCAGCGACGCGCAGGTCGGGGACACCGCGCAGCGCGGCCACCTCGCGCATCGGCGTCTTCCTGGCCACATAGGCGATGCGCTCGTGACCGGCCGAGCGCAGCATCCGGAGCGCGGCCAGTAAAGCGGGAAGCACCGCCTCCAGGTGCAGCCTGCCGGCCGACCGATCGTCGATCTCCGCCGTCGGGCCGACCGGCACGCCGGCGTTCAGGAACGGTCGCAGCCTGTCCGGCGCCAGCAGCGGCGGGATCACGAGCAGACCGTCGACGCGGTGAGCGAAGAGACGGTCGAACTGCCGTCCCTGCACGTCGGCGGAGCCCTGTCCATCGCAGATCGTCACCGCGTATCCGGCCTCGCCCGCTGTGTTCTCCACGCCGCGCAGGTAGTTGAGGAAGACGGGGTTGCCGAGGTCGGCGACGGCGACGCCGATGGTCATCGTGCGGGACTGGCGCAGGCCGCGGGCCCGGAGGCTCGGCGTGTAGCCCAGGGCGGTGGACGCGGCCATCACCCGCCGGCGCGTCCCCACGCTGCCGTAGCCGGATTCGTTCAGGACGCGCGACACCGTCGACACCGCGACCCCCGCCTGCGCCGCCACGTCCTTCATGGTCGGCACCGGTGGCCGCGGGACGGGACCGGGCTCGGTGCGCTGGTTCACCGCGATCTGGGCCGCATGATGACACACCGGGGCGGCGGCCGCAGCCGAGGACCGCGGCCGAAAACCTGGCCCCTCGCGCACGGCGCTCAGCTCACACGATGGCCAGCGGGTTGACCGGGCTGCCGACGCCGCCGGTGATTCGGAGCGGAGCCATGACGAACGCGAACGTG
Source organism: Candidatus Dormiibacterota bacterium (assembly GCA_035263645.1). Classification (GTDB taxonomy): domain Bacteria; phylum Chloroflexota; class Dormibacteria; order Dormibacterales; family Dormibacteraceae; genus CF-161. The sequence continues at coordinate 16,280 of DATFRD010000318.1, forward strand.
GTGGCCCCCGTCGCCGCCAGCGGCTCGAGGTCGACCAGTTCCAGCAGGTAGACGCCGCGCTCCTGCAGCATCGCCAGGTGGACGGGCAGGCCGCCGCTCGCGGCGGGGACGACCTCCACGGCGAAGTTGTCGGCGCCGACCAGGACGGCGCCCCGGTCGGCCAGCCAGCGAGCCGCGTCCACGTCGACCCCGGGCTCGCCCCGGTACCAGCCAGCATCCCGCTCGTCGAACCGGGCCAGCCACCCGGTGCGGACCAGCACGGCATCGCCCGGCTCCAGCCGCACCGCCGCTCGCTCCAGCGCCCCCTCCAGGCGCTCGACCGTGATCGCGTCGCCCGCCTCCAGCGTCCCCCCGGCCTCGGCGACCAGGCCCTGCACGTCCAGCAGGACCCCACGGCACACCACGCCGCCAACCCGCTCGATGCCGAGGCGCCGGGCGCCGGTCGCGCTTCGGACCTCGCGGGCCGGGATGCCGTTGTACATCACGCCGTCGCGGGCGACGTGGCTCAGGGCGTCGACGTGCGTCCCGCTGTGGCAGGCCAGCGAGAGGTGGTCGTCGGCGAACTGGGCGCCGTCGGGACCCCGGCGGGCCCCGGCCTCGAAGTCGGCGCCATCGACCAGCATCGTGTGCAGCACCGGCGGCCGGGGCGGCAACACGGGCACCCGCCGGGCCTGGACCGGCAGCCCCAGCGGCACCACCAGTCCGCGCCTGGCGGCCGCCAGCCCGCGCAGCACGGCCGCCTCGTCCACCAGGTTCAGCGCCCCCCGCTCGTCGTCGTCGCCCCAGCGTCCCCAGGCCTTCATCGCCCGCGGACCGCGCTCTCGAGGTGGCCGACGTGCTCGGCCGTGTGCGCGGTCGCGTGGATCAGCGACCGCAGCACGGTCCAGCTGTCCCCCCGCCGCGCGTCGCTCATCGCGGTCAGGTCCGGGCACCGGCGCGCCAGCTCCTCGCAGGCGGCCAGCGCCCGGTCGAGCGCGGCCCCCAGGTCCTCCAGCGAGGGCTCGCCGGTGAACTCGGAGTCGCGGTCGCGCGGTCGCGGGTCTCCCAGCATCGCCTGCCGCGTCCACCAGTCGGCCGACTCGGCCGCGTGGAAGGCCAGCTGGCCGGCCGTCGCCCCGCCCCCGATCCGCGCCTCCAGGGGCAGGGCCGGCACCAGGTCCCGGATCCTGGTCAGGTAGTCCCGGAGCTCGTTCGCGTCGTCGGGGCTCATTCGCATCGCCCGCGAAGGTAGCGCATCCCTGATCCGGTTTCCACCGAGCCGGCACGCACGCGCCCCAAACCGCGATCATTTGCCGGACGGCACCCGGCTCAGGCGCACCCCCGGAGTCGGACCACCGCCGAGGACGGCCGGTGCCTGAGTGAGAGCCTGCACAGATAGGGAGCGGCGAGAGCAGTGAGTGACGCGCACCCGGCTTCCCCGTTGTTCGGTGCGAGCCGCGGGCTGACCAGCGCCGAGGTGGCGGCCAGGCGGGCGGGCGGCCGCAGCCGGGTCCGCAGCTCACTCCGCCGGTCGGTGCGGAAGCACCTGCGGTCCTCCCTGACCGAGCGCCTCGTGCTGCTGCTGCTGGTCGTCGCGGTGATCTACACGCTCCTGGGCGAGTTCCGCGACGCGGGGGTCATCTTCGCGGTGGTGGCGGTCGTGGCCGGGATGGAGGCCTGGACCGAATGGCGCGCCAGCCGCGCGATCGCCTCGCTCACGACCCTCTCGGCGCCACGGGCGCTCGTGTGGCGCGACCACCAGCTGCACGAGGTGCCGCCCGACCACCTGGTCGAGGACGACGTCATCCTCCTCTCTTCGGGGTCTCGGGTCCCGGCCGACGCGCGGCTGATCGAGGCCGACGACCTCCTGGTCGACGAGTCGCTGGTCACCGGCGAGTCGCAGCCGGTGGAGCGCCGGCCCGGCGTCGGCGAGCGGGCGGAGCTGAAGGCCGGGACCCACGTGCTCCGGGGCCGGGGCACCGCCGTGGTCACCGCTGTCGGCGAGAACTCGACGCTGGGCCGCGTGGCCGGGCTGGTGCAGCGCGCGGACGCCCAGCAGACGCCGCTCCAGCGGCGGATGGAGGAGCTGGCGCGGGGCCTCCTGATCGTGGCCGTCACGGTCAGCGTCGTCATCCCGCTGATCGGGCTGCTCCGTGGCCAGGACCTCCGGCAGATGGTGCTGACCGCGCTCACCCTCGCCTTCGCCACCGTGCCGGAGGAGCTGCCGGTGCTGGTCGTCGTCGTCCTCGGCCTGGGCTCGGTGCGGCTGGTCAGGGACGGCGCGATCATCCGCCGCCTCCCCGCCGCGGAGACGCTGGGCGCGACCACGCTGATCTGCACGGACAAGACCGGCACCCTCACCGAGAACCGGATCTCGCTCGCCGAGGCAGTGTCGGCGTCCGAGGTCGTCCAGTCGCGGGCCGGCCGGGCCGGCCAGCTGGACCGGGTGAAGCAGCTGGCCAGGGCAGCCAGCGAGCCGCCGCCGGAGGACTCCAGGCTGGCCGACCCGCTCGACCTCGCCGTGTGGCAGGCCACCGAGCCGATCTGGCCCGCGCCGATGGTGCGCTTCGGGTTCGACGGCTCCCGGCGCCTGGCCTCGGGCCTGGTCGAGGTGGGCGGGGACCTGGTGCTCGCCGTCAAGGGGGCGCCCGAGGCGGTGCTGGTCCGCACGGCCTGGTGGCGGTCGGCCGCCGACGGCTTCGAGCCCCTGGGCCCCGACCTGCGCAGCCAGGTCGCGGCCGCAGCGGCCGAACTGACCGCAGGCGGCGCCCGCGTCCTGGCGGTGGGGTCGCGGGCGATCGAGGGGGCGCCCCGAGGGGGCCCGTCACAGCTGGAGCGAGAGCTGGTCTTCGAGGGCCTGCTGGCGTTCAGCGACCCGCTCCGCCCGGAGGTGCCCGAGGCAGTCCGCCAGCTGACCAGCGCCGGCGTCGCCGTGACCATGGTCACGGGCGACCAGCCGGCGACCGCGGCGGCAGTGGCCCGCGCGGCCGGCGTGGCCGGTCCGACGTTCATCGCCGCCCAGACCCGCGGGTGGAGCGACGCCGAGCTGGCGGCTCACACGGCGCGCGGGTGCGTCGTCGCGCGGGCCCGCCCCGAGGACAAGCTCCGGATCGTCCAGGCGGCGGCTGCCGCCGGACAGGTGGTCGCCGTCACGGGCGACGGGGTCAACGACGCGCCCGCCCTGGAGGCGGCCGCCATCGGCGTGGCGATGGGCCGCACGGGCAGCGACATCGCGCGCGAGGCGGCCGACCTGGTGCTCGCGGACGACAGCTTCGCAACCCTGGCCAGGGCCGCCGCCGAGGGCCGGAGGCTGTACGAGAACCTGCGCAAGGCCGTCCGCTACTACCTGGCGGTCAAGCTGGCCCTGATCGTGGTCAGCCTGGTGCCGGCTCTCACCGGCCGGCCGCTGCCGTTCGACCCCGTGCAGATCGTGGTGCTCGAGCTGTTCATGGACCTGGGCGCCTCGGTCGCCTACGTGAACCAGCCCTCCGAGACGGATGAGATGCGCCGGCGGCCGAGGGATCCGCGGGCGCGGCTCCTGGACCGCCGTCTGGTCGCCGGGATCGTCGCCGGGGGCCTGACTCTGGCGGTCGTCGCCGGGGGCGTCTACGTGGCCGCGCTCGGGCCCCTGGGGACCCAGGGAGCACGGACGCTCGCCCTGGTCTGCTGGCTCGTGGGCCACGCGACGCTCGGCATCGTGATGGCCTGGGAGCGGCGGCAGGTCGGATTCCGCCGGCTGCTCGCCAACCCGGCCATGCTGGTGTGGGCCGGCGCCTCGACCGCGTTCGCGCTGGCGCTGCTGCTGTCGGCCCCGCTGGCGGCCCTGGTGCACGCGGGCCCGGTGCCGCCGGCGGCCGGGGCGGCGGCGGTCCTCGCCGGGCTGCTGGGACCGCTCTGGCTGGAGGCGACCAAGCGCCCTCGGGCCGGCTGAGGGCCCGGCGGCCCCTCCCCTCCCGGGACGGGTTGGGGTAGGGGGCTGGGCGCTCACCCCCCACCGGCCCTGGCGGGCCACCTCCCCCGCCAGGGGGGAGGGACCCAACCGGGCCGCGGCTGACCCCCATGGGCCTGGCGGGCCACCTCCCCCGTGAGGGGGGAGGGACCCAACCTCAGGCCTGGTCTAGAGCGCCGTCGCGGCGCGCAGCGCCTCGGGGGGCGCCACCAGCCGGCGGGCCAGCTCCAGCACCTTGCGCCGCGCCTCGATGAGCTCCGGCGTGTCGGCACGGGCCCGGTTCAGGCGCTCGCGGGCATCGTCGATGGCACCCAGCAGCCCGGGGTCGGCCTCGACCCTGGCCAGCTCGGCCTCGGCGGCCTCGATCGTCGTGCGGTCCCTGGTGACCTGGTCGAGCTCGTCCTCGGCGCGGCGCGCCTTGTCGTCGCGATCGGCCTTGGCCCGGCCTGCCTCGCGGGCATGGTCGCAGACGACCGTGGCGAACCGCTGAGCCGCCTTCTCCTGGCCGGTCGGGCATGGCCAGAGGGCGGTGCCGGTGCGCCCGACCACGAGCAGGAACAGGGCGGACGTGCCCTCGGCCAGCGCGTCGAGGAACGGCTGGGCCTCCGGCGCCTCCATCAGCACGAGGTCGGCCAGGGCCTCGCGATGCTCCGACCACAGCGCCGACGCGGTGTCCACGAACGCCGCGGAGCCCGCGGCCGGGACCCGTCCCGTGGGCGTCTCCAGCAGGTTGGCGTGCAGCCGGAGCTGCCCCAGGCCGGCCTTGAGCTCGCCGGGCCCCGGCGTCACGACGGTGCGCATGCGGGCCCTGGCCTCGGCCACCGCCCAGGCGTGCGCCGACTCCGCGGCCTCCACCGCCCGCCGGGCCTCCTGCAGAGCGCGCAGCCGCGCGTCGTCGGCGGCGGCCAGCTCCCGCTGCGCCGCCGCCGCCGCATCCGCGCGCATGCGCTCGGCCTCGTCGACCTCGGCCAGGCCGGCCGTCATCAGCGCCGCCCGCTCGTCGAGCAGCCTGGCGGCCGACAGCATGTCATCGGCCTCTTTGATGCTGGGCTGGGGAGCGCTCCTGCCCAGCCGGACCATCAGGCCGCGGTGCTCGGCGGCGAGCGTGTCGCGCTCGTCCTCCATCTGCCGGCGGTCGTCGCCGGTGGCTCCGAGACGGCGGCGCAGCCCGCGGCTGCCGTCGGCCAGGTTGAGCCCCTCCTCCACCCGGTTGAGCCGGGCGGCCGCGTCGCGGGCGCGGTCGACGAGGTCGCGCAGGCCGGCCTCGGGTCCCCACTCGGACGGACGGTCGGCCAGGATGGCGCCCGCCTCGGCGTAGCGGTCCTCGGCCAGCAGCGCCAGCGTCGTCGCGAGGTCCTCGGGCCGCTTGCCCTCCAGGTCGACGGTGGCCTTCCAGCGGGCGCCGTCCCACTTCCAGAGGCCCTCCTCCGTGGTCGCAGGAACCCAGCGCCGGCCGTTCCACCACCAGCTCCCGTCGCCCGACAGGAGCCGACGCGTGTTCCCCTGGCCGGCGGTGGGGGAATCCGGTTCAGCGGTTGCCGTTTTCACGTCGTCGGGGCTCATCTGCCTCTCCCACTAGGTCTCCGAACGAATCAGGGTGCTCCCATCGGCCCATGTCGCGCTGGCGAGGGGACGCGGCTCGCCCCACCACCGGCTGATGCGGACTGCAGCACGGGACTTGAAGTATGATCGGCCGTCCCGCCGCCTCGCTCCGCCGTCCGGAAGCCGGGGGGCCTGACCCCCGGTGGCGGGGTGTCACGGCGCCGGCCGGACCCTCTCGGGCCGGAAGCCCTGGCCGACGAACCGGGGCAACAGCCGGTCGACGTAGGGGGTCCGCAGCAGCGTCCTGACCGGCCACGGCACCTCAGCGGGCCTGGCGCCGAGGGCGGGCGCGACCACCGTCGACTGGAGCATCGCCTGGACGCGCTGGGTGAGCGCGGCCGGCAGCCGGCGGCGGCGTTCCACCCTGGCCAGCAGCCCGTCGTCGACCCGGCCGCGCAGCAGCGGCCGGGCCAGGATGTTGTGCGCCGCCACGGCGTCCTGGACGGCGAGGTTGATGCCCACGCCGCCGATCGGGCTCATCGCGTGGGCGGCGTCGCCGATCAGGAGCAGCCCTGGGCGCCACCAGCGGCGGACGTGGTTGGAGCGGACCGTGAGCAGGCTGACGTCGTCCCAGCCGCCGATCTCCTGGACCCGCTCCCCGAACTCCGGGACGAGCTGTCCGACGGTGTCGCGGAGCGACTCGATCCCCTGCTGTCGCACCTCGTCGCCGGCACCCTTCGGGATGATGTAGGCGATCTGCCAGTAGGCGCCCCGATCGATCAACACCGCCATGTGGCCGCCGCCGACGCGCGCCACCAGGCCGTCGGGGTCGTCCGGCCGGCGGCTGACCCGAAACCAGAAGACGTCCATCGGCGGCGACGTCTCGGCGACTTCGATGCCGCTGCGCTGTCGGACCACCGAGTCCCGCCCGTCGGCGCCGATCGTGAGCAGGGCCCGGACCTCCTCGTCGCCGCCGTCGTCGCGGGTTCGCACGCCGACCACGCGCCCCTCCTCCACCAGCAGGTCGCGGACCTCGGAGCCCATCGACAGGTGGAAGTTGGGCAGCCGGCAGCCCTCGGCGGCGACGAGGTCGAGGAAGTCCCACTGGGGCACGAACGCGATGTACGGGTACCTGCCGCCGAGCCTGGCCAGGTCGACGTCCACCGACCCCCGGCTGGCCGGCAGCCGGACGCGTCTGACCTTGCGGTGCGGCAGCGCCAGGAACGCGTCGATCAGGCCGATGTCGTCGAGTACCTGCAGCGTCGAGGGATGGATCGTGTCACCCCGAAAGTCGCGCAGGAAGTCGGAGTGCTTCTCCAGGACCCTGACCCGCACGCCGGCCCGTGCCAGCAGCAGCCCGAGCATCATCCCGGCCGGGCCGCCGCCGGCGATGCAGCAGGCCGGCGCCGCGGTGACCGGCGGCCGGTCCCCGGCGGCCGCCCCGCCGGTCGATCGCCGCGCGTCTGCGCCCATGGTCGGTTCCCAGGCTAGGAATGGGTCGCGGCCCCCGTCAACTCGTCGGCCCCGGCGGACCGGCCAGCGGGAGAGGCGGGCCCGGTCCGGGCCAGCTCTTCCGCGACCCGGGGGGCTCATCGACCGTGGCGAGCGGTACTGTAGGCCGGTGATCGGGATCCTGCATCCGGCTGTTCGGACCTGGTTCGCGAGGCGGTTCCCCGACGGGCCGACGCCGCCGCAGGCCGGTGGCTGGGCCGAGATCGCCGCCGGCCGGCACACGCTGATCGCAGCTCCAACCGGGTCGGGCAAGACGCTGGCCGCCTTCCTCGTCTGCATCGACCGCCTGTACCGTGCCGGCGACGAGGTCCTCCTCGCCGGGGGGCCTCAGGTCATCTACGTATCCCCGCTGAAGGCTCTCGCCGTCGACATCCACCAGAACCTGGAGGCCCCGCTGCGGGAGATCGCCGGCGTGGCAGCCGAGCTCGGGCTGGCCGCCCCTCACATCCGGGTGGCCGTGAGGACCGGCGACACCGCCGCCACCGAGCGGACGGCGATGCTCCGGCGGCCGCCGAACTTCCTGGTGACCACCCCGGAGTCCCTGTACCTGCTCGTCACGGCGGAGCGCTCGCGCCGCCTGCTCCCCGGCGTCCAGACGGTGATCCTCGACGAGATCCACGCCGTGGCGGGGAACAAGCGCGGGTCGCACCTCGCGCTCACGCTCGAGCGCCTCCAGCACGTCGCCGCGAGCCCGCTGCAGCGGATCGGGCTCTCCGCCACCCAGCGGCCCATCGAGGCCGTGGCCCGGCTGCTCGTCGGCACCGACAGCTCGCACGTCGACGGCACCCCCCGCTGCTCCATCGTCGACGTCGGCCACCGGCGCGCCCTCGACCTGGCGCTCGAGCTCCCCGACGACGAGGTGGGAGCCGTGGTCTCGTCCGAGCAGATGGCGGAGATCCTGGATCGCATCTCCGCGCACGTGGATGCCCACCGGACGACGCTGATCTTCGTCAACACCCGGAGGATGGCC
>DATFRD010000319.1:0-6659 GCA_035263645.1 Candidatus Dormiibacterota bacterium
GGAGCGGAAGGAGCGCCCTCCAGGGCGTGACTGAGCACCGCAGGAGGCAACGCCGGAGATGGGGTGCATGGGGCCCAAAGATCCGGCTGGGTTTTCGGCCGCAGCCCTAGGGGTGCGGCACCCCTAGAGCGCCGGTCTAGCCGGACCGAGCCGGCTCCTGACCCCCGGCGTCCGCGACCCTGCCCTCTTGGTTACCCTCTCCGCCGACATGAGACTGAGACCCCTGGTTGCTGAATTCGTCGGAACCTTCACCCTGATCTTCGTCGGCGTGGGGGCGATCGCCGCGACCACAGCCGACAAGCGCGGTCCCGACCTGCTCGCGGTCGCGCTCGCGCACGGGCTGGCGATCGGGGTCATGGTGGGTGCGACGGCGGCCGTGAGCGGCGGCCATCTCAACCCGGCCGTCACCCTCGGCGCGCTCGTCGCCGGGCGCATCGGGATCGTGGGCGCGGTCGGCTACTGGGTCGCCCAGTTCCTGGGTGGCATCGCGGGCGCCCTGATGATCGCGGTGACCGTGCCGGCGAGCCAGCTGAAGGCGGCGGGCTACGGCATCCCGGCGCCGGGTCAGGGGGTCGGCCAGCTGGAGGCGGTCGTCCTGGAGCTGATCCTCACCTTCTTCCTCATGTTCGTCATCTACGGGACGGCGATGCGCGGCACCGGATCGGCGGTGGCGGGGCTCTTCATCGGTCTGACGATCACGCTCGACATCCTCGTCGGCGGTCCCCTGACCGGTGCTGCGATGAACCCGGCCCGGTTCGTCGGCCCTGCCCTGGTCAACCTCTCCCAGCTCCAGTTCACCTGGATCTACTTCGTCGGCCCGGCCGCCGGCGCAATCGCGGCAGCGGCTCTCTGGCGGTTCGTGCTGGAGGAGGGCAGGAGGGCTCGCGCGGCCAGTGCCCGATAGCGCTTGAAGCGCCACTCAAAGCCGACCGGCTACATCGGTCCCGACCGGCTGGTGAGTCCGTCGTAGGACCGCGGCCTGCTCAGACGCCGGCTTTGCGTGGCAGCGCCGGCGGGGGCGTTTCTAAGATGTGGGCGATGCCGCAGGCGGACCCCGGGGACGATCGCGTCCTCGCGACGTTCATGGAAAACGGGCGCCTCAAGCTGGTGCCGGCCCGGCGCAAGAAGCGGATCGTGGTGCTGCGCTGGCTGGCGGACCACTTCCGGCCCGCCGAGCGGTACACGGAGGCTCAGGTCAACGAGATCCTGGTCCGGTATCACGAGGACTTCGCCTTCCTGCGCCGGCTGATGGTCGACGAGGAGCTGATGCACCGCCAGGACGGCCTGTACTGGCGGGCGGGGACGCTGCCCTTCCCGCGCGGCAGGCGATAGCGCTTTTCAGCGCGGTTCCTCGACAATCCGATTGACAGCGCGGCCCTCGATCCTGCACCTTGCGTCAATGCTCGCTGTCGAGCACGACCCGCTCCCGTCGATCGAGCCTGCGCGCCCGCGGCGCGGTCGCACCGGCATCCGGTGGGGCGCGTGATCACAAGACGTCCGCGGGCGGTCACGTTCGACTTCTGGAACACGCTGTTCGAGCCGGGTCGTGACACCCTCCGCCTGCGTGCTCTCCGGCTCGCCGGCTGGCTCGAGGCTCCCGAGGAAGCGGTGCGCACGGCCCTGGTCGACGCCTTCGAGCTGCACAACGCCGAGTGGCGCGCCGGCCGCTGCTGGGGGCCACGGGAGCTGGCGGAGCTGCTGCTGCGCCGGTTTGGCCCCCACGCGGGCGCGGTGGACGGTCGTCTCGAGGAGCTGACCGAGCTCGTGGAGGTCAGCGGGGTATCGGCCGGCGAGCGCGTCGTCGACGGCGCCGCGGACGTCATCCAGCGCCTGCGCCGGGCCGGCCTGCGCCTCGGGGTCGTCAGCGACACCGGCTTCTCGCCGGGCCGTGTGCTCCGCCGCTTCCTGGACGGCGCCGGCCTGCTCCAGCACTTCGAGACGGCCGCGCTCACCTTCTCTGACGAAGTCGGGGTGCCCAAGCCCGACCCGCGCATCTTCCGCGCCGCGGCGACCGGCCTCGGCGTCCAGCCCGTCGAGATCGTGCACGTGGGCGATCTCCGGGGCACCGACGTGGCCGGGGCCCAGGCGATGGGCATGGGCTCGGTTCGGTTCGCCGGCTGCCACGACGATCGTGGCCAGGGCCCCGAGGCGGACGCCGTCATCGCCCGGCTCTCCGACCTGCCGGCCGCGCTGGCCCTGGATTGAGTCGCGCCAGGAGGAGGCCGGCGGCGTGGCTCGCCCTGCTGCTGGTCTACCGGCGCATCGACGTGCGGCTTCCCGAGCGGTTCGCGCACGCGCTCTCCGACGAGGAGGTGGCGACCGGCGTGGAGTCGTTCCTGAGCTTCCCGCCCCTGGCCCGGCGTCTGTCCGGAGGCGAGGCGGTCGTGGAGGCGGAGGTGGCCAACGTCGACCGCGCGCTCGACTCCCTGACCGACATGGGTGAGCGCCGGTGGTGGCCGTCGCCCGCGGACACCCGGCCGGAGCTGGACCGCCTCGCCCCGCCCGGCGCGTACGACTCGGTGTTCGTGCTGTGGCCCCAGCGAGACCTGGTCAGCGGCGCGGACGTGGCGACCGGGGGCTGGGGCCTCGCGATCGCGGCCGCGGACTGGTCGAACGGCGCCACGTACGCGACGGTGGCGAACATCGAGCTGGAGACGTGGCGGCTGCCCACGGTCGGCGAGGTGTGGCTGCACGAGTGGCTCCACGGCGTGTGCGACCACGTCTCGCGGCTGGGCTTCGAGATGCCGGCCGGCGACGCGGACGGCGGCGACAGGGCCGGCTACCGTCACTCGGCCGACTCCGGCTGGAGCGGCTACTACCGGGACCTGATGACGGGCCGGGTCCGTTCGGGCGACCGGCTGCTCGGCATCCCACCCCAGGCCTGGCGCGCCGGCACGATCCTCGACCGCCGCTAGGGCAGGGCCGGCCTGCCGCTGGGCCCCCTCCCCTCGCCGGAGGGGTTGGGGGAGGGGGACCGCTGAGTCGACCCCTCTCCGGCCCTGGCGGGCCACGCTCCCCGGCAAGGGGAGGGGCTTATTGGGCAGCGAATCGGCAATCCTCTAGACTCCGGACGTGAAACGCAGCGGCGTGGGCGGCGGGCTGCTGACCGTGGCCGCCGTGGCCCTGCTGCTCCCCCTCGTGGCCCTGGCCAGCCGCCCCGACAGCACTGGTGGGCCGGCCCAGGTGAGCGTCGAGGCGGTGCGCCTGCTCGTCGACTCGGTGACGTACCTGCTCGTGGCCGCGGCCCTCGCTGCGCTGCTGGTGATCGTCTGGGCGCTGTGGCCACGGCCCGACGACGAGGCCGTAGCCCTGCCGCCGCGGCGGCGCCGGTCGCTGTCCATGACGATGCTGGCCACGGCCCTCCTGGTGCTGGCGGTGTGGCTGCGCGCGCGCTACGGTCACAGCCTGCCCGGCGCGCCGCTCAGCGGGGTGGGGCTGCCCTCGCTGTCGGTCCAGCACCCGCCGGGAACAGCACCTCGGGGAGGCGCCCAACCCCGGCCGGGGATCGACTGGCCGGCGCTCGGCCTGGTCCTGGGAGTGGTGCTCGCCAGCGGGGCCGGCGTCTGGTGGCTCCTGCGCGGGCCGCGTCGCCGGCCCCGCGCGGCGCTGCTCGCCGGCCTCGAGGCCGTGCTGGACGACGCGATCGAGGACGTGCTGCGGGAGCACGACCCCCGGCGCGCCGTCGTCGCCGCGTGGGCGCGCCTGGAGCGGGTGATGACCCGCTACGGCCTGCCCCGGCGGGCGCCGGAGGCGCCCCTGGAGTACGCGGCCAGGGCCCAGCGAGAGCTGGACGTCGAGGTGGTGTCGCTGGAGAGGCTGGCCGAGCTGTACGAGTGGGCGCGCTACAGCCTGAACGAGGTGACCCCGGCGATGCGCCAGGAGGCGCTCGACGGCCTGGTCGCGGTGCGCGATGGCCTTTCAGCAGCAGCCTGACCACCCGCTGAGGCGGCCGATCGCGCAGGCGGCGGCCGTGACCGCGCTCCTCGTGGCCGCGCTGGCCCTGCGCCTGCCGCTGCTGGGCCTCGAGCTGCGCCTCTGGCTGGTGGCGCTGGGGGCCATCGCCGCCGGGGCGGTCACCGGCCGCGCCCTGGCCGCCCACCGCGTGGGGGACGAGGGGCTCCGGCTGCGGCTGCGCTGGGGCTGGTGGCGGCGCCGCCCTGAGCCGCGGGTCCGGCCGCTCGAGGAGCTGGAGCACGCCGTGGAGTTCTCGCTGGGGACGGCGTTCGACGTCCACTACCGCCTGCGTCCCCACCTCAGGGGGATCGCCGCGCACCGGCTGGCGATCCGCGGCGTGAGCCTCGACGGGCAGCACGAGCGGGCCAGGGCTGTGCTGGGAGAGGAGGCGTGGGACCTGGTCAGGCCGGGGCGACCGGAGCCCGAGGACCGCAACGGGCCCGGCCTGGACCTGAGCCAGGTCCGCCGCGTGGTCGACGTGCTCGATGCCCTATAGACGAGTGCTTCCGACTTGCCGGCGGATCTTCGGCGCCCATGCACCCCATCCCACCCCACGAAATCCGCACCCCACCACCCCACCCCAGAGAATCCGCACCCCACCACCGCGATTCTCTGGGGACCCCGGTACCGCGATTTCGTGGGGACCCCGGGATCTCGCGGCCCGGCTTCTGCGGTCCTCGCTCGCGCATCGACGGATGCGCTCGCTCCGGTCCTCGGCGCCGGCCCACGATCTGGGGCACCTGGCCGCCGAATCTCTCACCGCCAATCGGAAGCACTCGTCTAACGCGCATCGGACGCGGGCCGGATGACCGACGAGCTCACGCTGGCCGAGGTGGGGGCGCTGGCGGGCCGCGTGCTCGACGAGGTCGAGCGGGCCGTGGTCGGCAAGCGGGCGGCCGTGGAGCTGGTGCTGACCGGCATCCTGGCCGACGGCCACGTCCTGATCGAGGACTTCCCGGGCCTGGCCAAGACGCTCATGGCCCGCTCGTTCGCCCAGGTGCTGCGCCTCGACTTCAAGCGGATCCAGTTCACGCCGGACCTGATGCCCTCCGACGTGACCGGCTCGGCCATCTTCAGCCCGCGCAGCTCGGACTTCGAGTTCCGGCCCGGCCCCATTTTCACGAACCTCCTCCTGGCGGACGAGATCAACCGCGCGCCGGCGAAGACGCAGGCGGCCCTCCTGGAGGCGATGCAGGAGCGCCAGGTGACGGTCGACGGAGTCGCCCACCCGCTGTCGCGGCCGTTCGTCGTACTGGCCACGCAGAACCCGATCGAGTACGAGGGCACGTACCCGCTGCCGGAGGCACAGCTCGACCGCTTCCTGCTCAGGATGGGTGTGGGCTACCCGGACCGGGAGGACGAATGGGAGATGCTGGAACGCCGCATGGCCCAGCGCTCCGACGAGGTGACGCTGGAGCCACGGGCGGGGGCCGACGATCTGCTCGCGATGCGGCAGGCGATCGAGCGGGTGCACGTCGACGCCGCGGTCGGCCGGTACATGGTCGACGTGGCGGCGGCCACGCGCCGCAGCCCTCGGGTTCAGGTCGGCGCCAGCCCGCGCGGGTCGCTCGCCCTCCTCAAGCTGGCGAGGAGCCGGGCCGCGCTGCAGCGGCGCGACTTCGTGGTGCCCGAGGACGTCAAGGCCGTCGCGGTGCCGGCGCTCGCCCACCGGCTGACGCTGCGCCCGGAGCTGTGGGTGCAGCGCGTGCGGGGCGAGGACGTGGTGGAGGAATGCCTGGACTCGGTGCCGGCGCCGCGACCGGACTGACCGCCAGCCCCGACTGGACCACCACGGCCTCGGGGCGCCTGCCCGCCTACCTCGCGCTGGGCACGGCGGGCCTGCTGGCCGGCCTCCTGCTGGGCCGTCCGGAGGCGGTGGTCCTGGCCGCCCCGCTCCTGCTGGCGGCGGCCGTGGGCCTGGCGCTGGCCAGGCCGCCGGCTCTGGAGGTCGCCGTGAGCCTGGACCGCGAGCGCGCGCTGGAGGGCGAGGAGGTCGAGCTCGAGGTCCGGGTGCGGGCGCTGCGGCCCGTCGCCAGGCTGGAGCTCGAGGTCACGGTCCCTCCCGGCCTGGAGGAGGTGCCTGCGCCGAGGCAGGCGGGGTCTGCGCTGGCAGCGGGGACCGTCCGGACCTATCGCCGGCGGCTCAGGTGCCGGCGCTGGGGCGGCCGGCTGGTCAGCCAGGTGCGCCTGCGCGCGAGAGACCCGCTGGGCCTGTTCGTCTACCGCGACGAGGAGCGGCGCCTGCTGCCGCTGCGCGTCTATCCCCGCCCGGAGGCGGTCCGCCGGCTGCTGCGTCCGGCGGACACCCAGGCGTTCGCGGGCAACGAGGTGTCGCGGCTCAAGGGCGAGGGCATCGAGTTCGCCGACGTCCGGGCGTTCGTGCCCGGCGACCGGGTGCGGAGGATCAACTGGCGCGTCAGCGCCCGCCGCGGCCAGCTGCACGTCAACGAGATGCGGCCGGAGCGGAACGCAGACGTCGTCGTCTTCCTGGACACGTTCACGGAGCTGTGGGCGCGCGGGGCGGGCAGCCTGGAGAGGACCGTGCGCGGGGCGGCCGGGCTCGTCCGCGCGTACCTGCGGCGGCGGGACCGGGTGGGGCTGGTCGGCTTCGGCGGCACGCTGCGCTGGCTCCATCCAGCGATGGGCGAGCGCCAGCTCTACCGGCTCGTCGACGCGTTGATCGACACCGAGGTGGTGGTCAGCTA
>DATFRD010000320.1:0-2948 GCA_035263645.1 Candidatus Dormiibacterota bacterium
ACGGCGCTGGCCTGCCCGAGCCGGTGCCGGCGACCTCGCGCCTGCTCGGGTTCCGGGACTCGCAGCGCGGCTGGCTCGCCGTCGGCGCCGCGCTCTACGGCACCACCGACGGGGGCGAGAGCTGGTCGGCGCTGCCGCTGCCGCCCCCGGGCGGATGGACGGACTCCGGCGGGCTCCAGATCGGGCTCCTGAGCGTCGCCTCCGACAACCAGGGCCAGCTGCTGATCAGCGACTCGGCGACCGGGTGGGTCGCCGCCACCGCGGACGGGGGAGCCACGTGGGACACCCCGCGGCCGCTGCCGCCCCTCGCGTCGAACCTGACCACCAGCCGCGCGGCCGGGGCCGTCTCGTGGGCGTGGTCGGCCAGTCAGCTCCAGGTCACGCGCGACGCCGGCGGCCACTGGGCGCCCGTCGCCCTGCCCGCGTGGAACCTCATGCGCGTGCAGGCGCTCGACGCCAGGACGCTGTGGGTCGCGGCGACGGTGATCGACGCGCTCGGGATTCCGCGCTGGACGATGTTCTCGACCGTCGACTCCGGAGTGACCTGGATCCCCGCGATCACGCCCGCGCCGAGCTGAGTTGTCTCCGGCGTCGGAGAAGGCCCCTCCCCCCTCGCGGGGGAGGAGGGTCGGCCACGACCCGATGGGGGGTCGCTGAGACAGACATCCGAGGCGAGCGTCCGACCAGGTGCAGCTCGTTCGAGCGGCCCCCCCTCCGGTCGCCGGGGCGACCTCCTCCCCCGCGAGGGGGGAGGGACCTTACGCTCCTCCGCCGATCCGCGACGAGCTCCAGCGCTCCAGGGCGCCCGCGATCTCGACCTGCGGGATCGTCAGCACCGACCGCAGACGCGTCGCCCGGCCCCACGGCCAGCGCGTCGCGCCGCAGTCGATCGACACGCGCAGGTCGCCGCCGGGCGCGCGGGCGACGTCCAGGGGCAGCCAGACCGTCACCACCAGCCCGATGCTGGACCGGGGCTCGACCTGCACCACGTCCGGTGTGGCCCCCGCGCTGCCCGACGCCGGCAGGACGGCAGCGGCCACCGGGCACGTCCCCTGCAGGGTGGTGACGGTCACCCGGAAGTCCCACGCCGCGCCGGAGGCGGACCCCATGTTGGTCAGCAGGCCCACGCACGAGCCGGTGACCTCGGCGGGCTCCGTCTCCGAGACGCTCCAGGCGCCCGGCGGCGGCCCGCCGACCAGCCGCAGGCCGACGTTGGGGCCCTGCAGCTCGATCCGGAGCAGCGCGACCAGCGCCAGGAGGACCGCGGCGATCGCCAGCGACAAGCTCAGCCACGTCAGCAGTGCCATCGGCGGCAGTGTAGAGATGGTGACGTCGCGGGTCAGCAGCCAGAGGGCGTTCGGAGCGGCGAGCCCGGCCGCCAGGCGCGCCGGCACGGCCGTCGCCAGGCCGCTCACGGACACGTCGACCGCGCCGGCGTCGGAGCCGGCCCTCGCCGGAGCGCGGAGGTCGGGAGCCCGCAGGGCCGCGGTGACGGCCGTCCCCGGCCACATGAGCATGCGCAGGTCGGTGCCGGCCACGATCGCCGACGCCGCGCCCCACGGAGTGGAGTAGCGGCCGAGCACCTGGCCGCGGGCGATCAGGGTCACGACCCGCAGCGCGCCCTTCACCGCGTCGAGGAGCCGCTGCGCCGCGGTGAAGCACTCGTCCAGCGAGCCGAGGCCCTGCACGAGCGCGAAGACGAGGATCGGCTGGCCTCCGGCGGGCTGGAACGTCGCCGCACCGAGGAAGACCGCCCTCGCCTGCTCGCTGTTGCCCGTCTTGACGCCGACGACGCCGTCGCGGCCCAGCGCCTTGTCGACGTTCGTGATGGTTCCCGCGACGGGGATGACGGCCTGCTGCTCGCCGACGACCCGCGCGAACACGGGATCGGTCATCGCCTGCTCGCCGAGGCGGACCAGGTCCTGGGGAACGCTCACCGTCGTGGGGTCGAGGCCGCTGGGGTCGGTGTACGTGGTCATGGTCATGCCGAGCGCCTTCGCGCGCGCGTTCATCCCGGCCAGGAACGCGGGCACGGAGCCGCCGACCCAGCGGGCAAGGAGGATGGCGACGTTGTTGGCCGAGGGCAGGAGCAGGGCCTCCAGCGCCTGGTACTCGGTCAGCTGCTCGCCTACCACGACCGGAACGGTGGAGCCGCCCTTCGCGAACTGGTCGCGGTAGTCGGCGACCTCCTGCTCGGTGATCGTGAGGACGGGGCCCTGGTCGCCCACGCGCAGCGGCCGCTGCTCCAGCGTGAGCAGGGCGGTCATGACCTTGGCCACGCTGGCGATCGGGAGCGGCCTGGCGGAAGGGCTGGCGGCCACCACTCCGAGCCCGGAGGCGCCCACCGCCGCCTGGGCGCCGTCCGGCCACGGCAGCGTGGGGGAGGAGCCCTCGACCCGGGCGCCGGCGGCGACCTGGGTGGCGTGGGCCCGCGGAACCGTGAGCGACACGTTGTCGGCGGCCGGCGCCGCGACGATCGCCAGTGCGATGAGGGCACAGGCCTTCAGCACGGGCCGCAAGTATAGGGAGGCCGGGGTGGCGTGGAGGGCGGGCGCGGTCCATGAAATGGTGCTCTATGAAACATTTCAGGAAGCGGTATCCCCACGTGGGAGATCAGCACCGAATGTTGACGGGCGCTCTCAGGGGATGTACGGTTCCGGATTGACCGAATCGGCCGGAATATTTCAGACCGCCTGATCTCAGGAGGGAGGAGAGACCACTATGAGATTGCGCACGCTCGGGGTGGCCGGTGCGATGGTGCTCGCCGTGCTCGCCGTCGCACCTGCCGCGCTCGCCGTCACGCACGTCAGCACGTCGTCATCCGCGCAGCCGACCACGCTGCGTGGCCTGGCGGCCCAGGTCGGGCTTCGGTTCGGCACCGCGATCATCCCCTTCGACCTCAACACCGCCGCCCTCAACCAGATCGCCGCCCAGCAGTTCTCCGTGGT
>DATFRD010000321.1:0-25920 GCA_035263645.1 Candidatus Dormiibacterota bacterium
GAGCTGAGCGGTACTAATCGCCCGAGGGCTTGTCCACCCTGCATCACCACTCTTCAGCCCCCTGAAGAGCCGCAGGCCAGGCCCGCAATCCAGCGCACGCCGGCATCGGCGAGGATCTCGAAAAGACCTGTTCGGTTGACATACCCGCCGGACCGTCGCCCGGCAGAATCTTTCCGGCGGCAGCCTCGTAGCATCCGCTGCGTGGAAGCCCAGCGGGCAGAAGTGGAGCTGCGCGTCAACGGCGAGATGCGGCTGCTTCGGCTCGACACCCGAACCTCGATCCTCGACGTGCTGCGCGAGCACCTCGGGCTGACCGGCACCAAGAAGGGCTGCGACCACGGGCAGTGCGGCGCCTGCACGGTGCTCCTGGACGGCCGCCGCGTCTACAGCTGCCTGGCCCTGGCGGTCGCTCACCGCCGGGCGGAGATCACCTCCATCGAGGGCCTGGCCCGGACCGGCGGCCTGCACCGGATGCAGCGGTCGTTCGTGCGGCACGACGGGTTCCAGTGCGGCTACTGCACGCCGGGCCAGATCTGCTCGGCCGTGGGGATGCTGGGCGAGCTGGCAGCCGGCTGGCCAAGCGCGGCCACGGCGGACGTCGCGGGCGAGGCGGCGCTCGACGAGACGGAGATCCGGGAGCGGATGAGCGGCAACCTCTGCCGCTGCGGCGCCTACCCCGGCATCGTCCGGGCCATCCTGGAGGCGGCGCGGTGAAGGCGCTCATCTAGACGAGAGGCCGTGGACAGCATGGAGCGGGTCGAGGGACCGGAGAAGGTCACCGGGCGCGCGCTCTATGCCGCGGAGCACCGCCCGGAGGGGCTCGTCCACGCCGTGCCCGTCCTCTCGACGGTGGCCGCGGGGGAGATCCTGGGCATCGACGACGGCCCGGCGCTGGCGCGGGAGGGCGTGCTGACCGTCCTCACTCACTGGAACGCCACGCGGTTGAGGCGGGTGGACGACCGCGAGCTGGCGGTGCTCCAGTCGACGATCGTGTCCTATCGCGGCCAGATCGTCGCCGCCGTCGTCGCCGAGAGCCCGGAGCTGGCGCGGGAGGCTGCCGGGCTCGTGCGCGTCGAGTACCGGGCCGACCCGCACGCGGTCGAGCTGCGCGTCGGCGACCCCCGGCTCTACCGGCCCGCCCACGTCAACCCGCACTACGAGACGGACAGCGCGCGTGGCGACTTCGAACGCGCCTACGCCGACGCCGCGATCACGATCGACCGCACCTATCGGACCCCGGCCGTCCACCACAACGCGCTGGAGCCGCACGCGACGGTCGCCGTCTGGGGTGACGGCCGTCTCACGCTCTACGACTCCAACCAGGGATCGACTGCGGTTCGGGACACCGTCGCGGAAGCGTTCGGGCTCGAGCCCGGCCAGGTGCGGGTCATCACGCACCACGTGGGCGGTGGGTTCGGCGGGAAGGGAACCGTGCGACCCCAGGCGGTCCTCGCCGCCCTGGCGGCCTGGGCGACCGGGCGTCCGGTGAAGGTCGCCGTGACCCGCCAGCAGATGTTCGCGTTCGTCGGCTACCGCACCCCGACGATCCAGCGCGTGCGGCTGGGCGCGGACGGCGGAGGGCGGCTCGTAGCGATCGCCCACGACGTGGTGGAGCAGACCTCGACGGTGAGGGAGTTCGCAGAGCAGACGGCGGTCGCCACGCGGATGATGTACGCGGCCCCCCACAGGCGCACGACCCACCGGCTCGCCGCCCTGGACGTGCCGACCCCGTCATGGATGCGCGCCCCTGGGGAATGTCCCGGCATGTTCGCGCTGGAGTCGGCGATGGACGAGCTGGCGATCGCCTGCGGCCTGGACCCGATCGAGCTCCGGACCCGCAACGAGCCCGACGCCGACCCCGAGGCGCGCCTGCCGTTCAGCAGCCGCGCCCTGGTCGCCTGCCTGAGGGACGGTGCCGAACGCTTCGGCTGGCGCGACCGCGACCCGACGCCGGCGGCCAGACGCGTGGGCAGGTGCCTCGTCGGCACCGGCGTGGCGGCGTCGACCTACCCGGCCGGCCGCCTGCCCTCGGCCGCGATCGCCCGTGTGGACCTGGCCGGGAACTACTCCGTGCTGGTCAACGCGACCGACATCGGCACGGGGGCCCGCACGGCCCTGACCCTGATTGCGGCCGACGCCCTGGCGGTGACGCCCGACCGCGTGCGTGTGGAGATCGGCGACAGCGACCTGCCGGCGGCCCCGCTGGCGGGCGGCTCGATGGGCACGGCCTCGTGGGGAACCGCCGTCGCGTCGGCCTGCCGCCGGCTGCGCGTCAAGCTGGAGGAGCACGACCTGGTCGTCCCGGCGACCGGCCTGGAGGTGCGGGCGGACACCACCGCCGTCGTCCGGGGGCAGGCGCGCCTCTCTCGCCACGCCTTCGGCGCGCAGTTCGCCGAAGTCCGGGTCGATGCCGACACGGGCGAGATCCGCGTCCCGCGTCTGCTCGGCGTGTTCGCCGCCGGGCGCATCGTGAACCCGACGACGGCACGCTCGCAGCTGATCGGGGGGATGACGATGGGGCTGTCGATGGCCCTCCAGGAGGAGAGCGTGATGGATCCCCGGTTCGGCCACTACGTCAACCACGACCTGGCGAGCTATCACGTCCCGGTCTGCGCGGACCTCGGCCGGATCGAGGTGGCCTGGATCGAAGAGGAGGATCCTCATCTCAACCCGATGGGCGCCAAGGGCATCGGCGAGATCGGCATCGTCGGCACGGCGGCCGCGATCGCCAACGCCGTGTACCACGCGACCGGCGTCCGCGTGCGCGACCTGCCGATCCGCCTGGAGGACGTGCTCCACGCCGGCGATCGAAGCGCCGGAGCCGAGGGCTGACCCCCTTCGGCCGGTGGGCCGCCTCTGCCATTGGCCAGATGTGCTTCGCGCAAGCGGTGAACACGATTGAACGAGTGAAGGCCACCCGATCGTTCGTGGCACTGGCCGCCGTCCTGACCGTGGCGGCGTGCGCGGGCGGACCCGCCGCGGCCACGCCGGCCACGCCGGCTGCGCACCCCCGGCCTCCGGCCTCCGCCGCTGCTGCTGCGCCGGCCGGGACGCCGGAGCCGGCGGTGGCCACGAAGGCGGTTTCGATGAGCGGCGACGCCTACCACCCCGCCGTGATCACGGTCAAGGTGGGCGACGCGGTCACCTGGACCCAGCAGGACCGGGACCCGCACGACGTGCTGATGACCGATCCGGCCGGGCTCCGCTCGCCCATCCTCGTGAAGGGCGAGACGTACACGCACACGTTCACCGCCCCGGGCAGCTATTCGTACATCTGTTCGGTCCACCCCTACATGCGGGGGAAGGTGATCGTGACGGCGTGATATACGCCACCAGGCCGCGATCTGGCAACCGGCCGCTGCGAGAAGCAGGAGTCTGCTGTTCGTCCATTGTGACGACCGAAGGCGGCCCCTAGCCTCAGAGAGGAACGGGCCCTCGCGGGGAGGGCACCCATTGCAGCCAAGCTCTTAGGAGGATGCGTTTCGTGAGCACCGAAGTCGCCAATCCGGAAGCCAAGTTGAGGGACCTCGCCAGAGGAGACTACCGGGGCCTGCACGCTCTCGCTCAGATGCACGAGCGGAACTTCGAGGCGTCCGGCCTCGACGAGGAGACCTATCACCTGGTGCGAATGGCGGCGCTGTGCGCCATGGGTGCGCCCCCCATCTCCTGGATGGCCCACCTGGGCATAGCCCGCCGCCAGAGCATCCCGCAGGAGCGGATCCTGGGCACCCTGATCGCGGTGGCGCCGGTGACGGGCACCGCCCGCACCGTCTCCGCCGGGGCCGCCATCGCGAAGGCGCTCGGGTTCGCCGAGGCCATCAAGGAGCGGCTCGAGGACAGAGACATCTAACCCTCGCTCGAAGAGCGGCAGTCCCGCAGGGGGCTGCCGCTCTCACTCCGAGACCGCGTGGGAGTGGACAGAGACCATGGGTGATCTCAACCAGCAGCTGATGAACTTCATCTTCACGGCGACGTTCTGGCTGCAGAAGGTCGTCTTCGAGGTGACGGTGCCGCTGCTCGTGTTCGGCGGTCTCCTGCTCATGTTCGGGCGGAGGTTCGGCTGGCGCATCATCTGGGGCACGGCGCTCGGGGTGTTCATCGCCCTGTTCGCGAAGCCGGTGGTCCAGCAGCTGCCCGCCATCGTCTCCAGCGTCAACTTCGCGGCGTTTCCATAGATGCAAGGGGGGGGCGGGCCCCCCCTTCCGGAACCCCCCCGCTCTTTCTGGGATGTATTGGGGGCACCTTCGGTGCATCCCTTCGGGACGACTTGCAGTGTTGTCGGCGTCGGGATCACGGACTCACACGCTCGGGCAAAGCCCTTGCTTACACGGCCCCCCAATTCTCTTTTATCTGCGGAGGAGGCGGCGGGCTCTTAGCAGCTCTGCTACCGACCATGCCTGGAATGGGCAGCCGCTGCTGGCGTGGGGCTCGTCGCCGTCGAGCGTCTCCGACACCGAGCCCAGGCCCCACTCGCCGAGGTGCGCCTCCAGGCCGTCGAGGACGCCGTCCGTGCCGGCGCCTGTCCTGCGCGCCGCCTCGATGTACGGTCCGATCAGCCAGGGCCAGACGGTGCCCTGGTGGTAGGCGGCGTCCCGCTGGGCCTGGCTGCCCCGGTGCAGCCCCCGGAAGGCAGGGTCGCCGGGCGCGAGGGAGCGCAGGCCCAGTGACGTCACGAGCGCCGCGCAGCCGTCGACCACCGCTCGCTCGGCCAGGGGGGCGTCCGGCAGGGAGACCGCGAGCAGGCAGTTCGGCCGGCGCTGAGCACCCTCCGCCGGCGCCCCGTCGACCACGTCGAGGCAGCGGCGGCCGTCCCAGAACCGGTTCCGGAACGAGGCCCGCGCGGTGGCCTCGAGGCCCCGCAGCCTGGCGCCGTCGCGGCCCAGGCGCTCCTGCAGCCCGGCCACGACCCCCAGGCCGCGGATCCAGAGCGCGTTGATCTCCACCGCCTTGCCCGCGCGCCGGGTGATGGGCACGCCGGCCACCCTGGCGTCCATCCAGGTGAGCGCCGTGCCGCCCGAGCCCTGCAGGAGCAGGAGGTCGGCGGGGTCGGCCCGGATCCCGTAGCGGGTCCCGGACAGGTGGTGCTCGACCACGGCGACCAGTCTCGGCAGCAGCGCCGCGCCGAGGTCCAGGTCGTCGGTGACGGCGACGTAGCGGCCAACGGCGTGCAGGAACCAGAGGGTGGCGTCGGCGGTGTTGTACTCGGTGACCCCCACGTCGGCAGTGTTGGCCAGCATGCCCTCGGAGAGCGTCGCCGCCGCCCGCTCCAGCATGCGCCTCGCCTCGTCCAGGCGGCCGGTCGACAGCAGCAGGCCGTCGAACGAGGTCATCGCGTCGCGCGACCACTCGCCGAACCACGGGTAGCCGGCGACCACCGTCGGTCCCGAGGCCAGGAACTGGTCGGCTGCCAGGACGAGCAGCCGGTCGACCTCGTCGTCGCTCTCGGCCCGCTGGACGATCCCGCGCGCCCGCTCGCGGGCGCCGACGACTACGGCGGCGGGCGGGGACGGCGCGTCGGCGAGATCTCCTGCCCAGGCGAGCACCCCCGCCTCCCGGCCGGGCCTCAGCTCGGCGCTGAACGTACCGGCGTGCCAGAGGTCGTCGGCGTCCCCCAGGCCCCGCTCTGCCTCGACGCGGTAGCGGACGCCGCGGTACCACTCCCCGGCCGGCGAGAAACCGGGACCGGCGACCCGGTAGGCGCCCTCGAAGACGAAGCCGTCGACGGTGGGCTCCACCGCCGGGCTGCCGTCGCCGAATCGGTCCCCGTGCTGGTCTCGCCACGTGCAGAGCGCGGAGAGCTCCAGGCGGACCCGGCCGGGCGCCCGCAGCAGCCGGTGGCTGAGCGCCACCGCGCTGCGCCCGTGCGCCATCGCCACCTCGCGCTGGAGGACCACGTCGCCGACGACCCACGTCCAGCAGGGGACGCCGTCCCGGACCTCGAACCGGGCCAGGTGGAGGTGACCGGACGGGTCCACGACCCTGCTCTGCCACTCGTGCACCGCGAGGCGCACACGCCGGCCCCCGATGACCAGCGTCGGGTCCAGGGCGGCCAGGCCGAGATGGCGGCCGGGCGGCGGCTGGTTCGCGACCATCAGGAGGCCGTGGTAGCGGCGCGTGCGGAGGCCGGCCACCGTGCCCATCGCGAAGCCGCCCAGGCCGTCTGAGACCAGCCACTCCATGCTCGCCGACCGCCCCAGGTCCCCGCACTGGGCCGGGCCGTACTCGAGCGACGCCAACCTCAGCCCCTCCGACTACTCCGCAGCCCGCGTCCCGGCACCGGCCGGGAGGCGCTCAGGCTCGGCCTGACCGTCGGCCCGCGCGGCTGCCTGTCGAGGTCGGTCGGCGATGAGATGGGCGATCAGCCCTGTCCATCCCGTCTGGTGGGACGCGCCGATGCCGGCCCCGTTGTCGCCGTGGAAGTACTCGTAGAAGAGCAGGCGATCGTGCCAGGCGGGGTCCTTCTGGAAGCGCTCGGTGCCTCCGAACACCGGCCGGCGGCCGTTCCCATCGTCCAGGAAGATCGACACCAGGCGGCGGGAGAGGTCGTCGGCGATCTCGTCGAGGGACAGCCGCCGCCCGCTCCCGGTCGGGTGCTCCGCGGTGAACTCCGGGCCGAGCGCGCTGCCGTAGCGCCGGAGCGCGCCGATCAGCATCAGGTTGACGGGCAGCCAGATGGGCCCGCGCCAGTTCGAGTTGCCGCCGAACATCCCGGTGCTCGACTCGGCCGGCTCGTATTCCACGCGGAACGTCCAGCCGCCCACCTCCATCTCGAACGGATGGTCGCGGTGGTGCTGCGTCAGGGCGCGGATGCCGTACGGGGAGAGGAACTCCCGCTCGTCGAGGAGCCGGGTCAGCAGGCGGGGCAGCTGCTCGGGGCGGACGATGGAGAGCAGCCCCTCCCGCTGGCCATGGATGGAGCCCAGGATCGTGACGGCACCCGCGTTCTCCGGGCGGTTGGCCAGGAGCCACTTGAGATGATCGACCAGCTCGGGCACCCGCCTGGCCACCCAGCCGGGCACGCGGGCCGCCGCTGCGAGCGGGAGCAGGCCCACGATGGAGCGCACGCGGACGAGCGTCCCGCCGCCGCCCGCGTAGGCGAGGCGGTCGTAGTAGAAGCCGTCCTCGTCGTCCCAGATGCCCTGCCGGTTGATGGCGGTCGCGATGTAGACGAAGTGGTCCAGGAACTTCGCCGCCACGTCCTCGTAGGTCGGATCGTGCTCCGCGAGGACCAGCGCGATGGCGAGCATCGACAGGCAGTAGACGGCCATCCAGGCGGTGCCGTCCGCCTGCTCCAGCCGGGCCGGCACGGGCAGTCCCTGCGACCGGTCGAAGGGGCCGATGTTGTCCAGGCCCAGGAAGCCGCCCTCGAAGAGGTTGCTGCCCCCGGCATCCTTGCGGTTGACCCACCACGTGAAGTTGATGAGCAGCTTCTGGAAGATCCGCTGCAGGAACTCGTGGTCGCGGCGCCCATCGATGTCGAAGACGGCCAGGGCGGCGAATGGATGGACCGGCGGGTTGACGTCGTCGAAGCTCCACTCGTATGCCGCCAGCTGGCCGTTCGGGTGCATGTACCACTCGCGGCACATGAGGAGCAGCTGCTGCTTCGCGAACCACGGGTCGACGTGGGCGAGCGCGATCGCGTGGAAGGCGAGGTCCCAGGCCGCGAACCACGGGTACTCCCACTTGTCCGGCATGGAGATGACATCGGCGACGTTGAGATGCCGCCAGCGGGCGTTCCGGCCGTGCCGCCGGGCGTCGGGCGGCGGTGGCTGGCCGGGATCGCCGTCCAGCCAGCGCTGGACGTCGAACAGGTACACCTGCTTGCTCCAGATCATGCCCGCGAAGGCCTGGCGCATGACCCGGGCCTCGTCGACCGACGCGTCGGGCGGCGTCAAGCCCGCGTAGAACGCGTCCGCCTCGGCCTCTCTGGCGGCCATCGCCACCTCCCAGTCCTGCCCCAGCCCCCGCCGCCCGCGGCTCAGCCTGAGCCGGAGCTCGGCCGTCTCGCCCGGACCGGCATGGACGACGTGGTGGAGCGCGGCCTTGGTGCCCACCCCGGCCGGGTTCACCGTGGGCCGGCCGAGCACGATGTGGTCGTTGATGCCGTCCTTCGGGTAGGGGGGCCCGGCGCTACCGAAGAGCCGCTCGAAGTTGGTCTCGTTGTCGCAGAAGAGCGGCACGCCGCCCGGCGGCCCCGTCAGGTGCCAGGCGCCGAGCTCGGCGTGCTCGGCCACCAGGCCCCCGTCCTCGGCCCGGATCGAGGGCCTGGCCTGGCCCGGCGCCCAGCTCCACGTGTTGCGGAACCAGAGGGTCGGCAGCACGTCGAGGACCGCCGGCTCCGGCCCGGCGTTGCGCACGCGCAGCCGGATACACAGGTCGTCGGGGTCCGCCTTGGCGTAGTCGACCGCGATATCCCAGTAGCGATCGTCCCGGAAGACCCCGGTGTCCAGGAGCTCGTACTCCAGGTCCTGCCGGCCCCGCCGACGGTTCTCGGCCACCAGGTCCTCGTACGGGAACGCGCGCTGGGGATAGACGTACTGCCAGCGAAGCCACGATGCCGTGGGGGTGGCGTCGAGGTACCACCAGTACTCCTTCGCGTCCTCGCCGTGGTTGCCCTGCTGGCCCGTGAGCCCGAAGATCCGCTCCTTCAGGATGGGGTCGACGCCGTTCCAGAAGGCCAGCGCGAAGCAGAGGCGCTGCTGCTCGTCGCAGATCCCGGCCAGGCCGTCCTCGCCCCAGCGGTACGCCCGCGAGCGGGCATGGTCGTGAGGCACGTAGTCCCAGGCGGTGCCGTCCTGGCTGTAGTCCTCGCGCACAGTGCCCCATTGACGCTCCGAGAGATACGGGCCCCAGAAGCGCCAGCGGGCGCCGTGGTCGCCCTCGGCCAGGCGGGCGCGTTCGGGATCGCGATCTCGCGGCGCTGTGCGGCCCACCACTTCATTATCGTGGGCGCCGGGCGGGGTCAGTCATCGCTGTCGGCAGGGTGACCGCGCGGCGCCCCGTCGAGAGCATCTCCGGTTGACACAGCTGCGCCGTCCGCCGGCTGATCATCGACAGACGTCCAGCACCCTCAGGTGCAGGTCGACACACCCTCCGCGTCACTTACCGTCGCGGCCGTGACTGTCGCCGGACCGAGGCATCCGCTCTCGCACTTGACAGATGGCCACATCTGTCCGTCGCCTGTGGCCCCACCCAACCATCGCGCCTAGTCTCGTCAGCGAACGTGATTCTAGCCATGGCCGGTCGCCTAGCGCCCGGCGCCTGAGCAGGGACATAGACGAATGCACAAGCGACTGGCGTTGTCCATCATCACCGTGGCCCTCGCAGCCTGCGGCGGCCACGCCACCTCCAGTGCCCAGGCGCTGGCCCAGACGTCTCCGAAGGCGACGCCCGCCCTGTCGTCGCCTTCCGCCCTGACCGCCAAGATGGCGCCGCAGAACGGCAGCAAGGCGGCCGGCACGGTGACGGTGGCGGCGACCTCGCCGGAGTCCTTCACGGTGCGCGTCGACGTGACCGGGCTCGCTCCGGGGACCGCCCACCCGGCCCACATCCACTCCGGCCCCTGCGGCGCCAACGGCGCGATCGTCTACCCGCTGCCGACCATGGTCGCGGACCACACCGGCGCCGCGGCCGAGACGGCCACGGTCCACCACCCGTACAAGGTGCCGACGACCGGGTGGTCCGTGAACGTCCACCAGGGCCCGACCATGGCTGCTCCAGGTGACAAGATCGTGGCCTGCGGCGTGCTTCCCGCCGGCCCCGCCGCCACCCCGGCCGCACCCGGCGCCCCCGCCGCCACACCCGCCGCTCCCGCCGCTCCCGCCGCCACCCCCGCTCACGCTGCGACTCCGACCCCGAGCCACTGAGAAGAGAGCGACCTTGACCGGAGCTCCGGCCAGGGCCTCATGCCGCTCGACCCGCAGATGGCGGAGATCCTGGAACGGACCCGGGGCGCTCCCGCGATGGCAGACCTGACCGTGGCGGAGGCCCGGCGTGCCGAGGCCGACCGGCTCGCCGGGCCGCCGCCCTCGGGGGAGGGGCTGGCAGACGTCGTCGACGGCGCCGTGGTGGGTGCCGGCGGCGGCGTCGTCCCGATCCGGGTGTACCGACCGCCGGCCCGCGCGGCGCGGCCGATCCTGGTGTACTTCCACGACGGAGGGTGGGTGCTCGGCGGCATCGCCGTCTCCGACCGCGTCTGCCGCGCGCTCGCGGCGACGACGGGCTGCATCGTGGTCTCGGTGGGGTACCGCCTCGCCCCGGAGCACCGGTTCCCGGCGGCCGTCGAGGATGCCCACGCCGCCACCGTCTGGGCGCTCGTTCACGCGGCCGAGCTGGGCGGCGCCCCGAGGCGAGTCGGCGTCGCCGGCGAGGGCGCCGGCGGCAGCCTCGCGGCCGCGGTCACGCTGCTCCTCCGGGCGCAGCGGCGGCACCGGCTTCGACTGCAGCTCCTGATGTACCCGAGCACGGAGGTGGGGAGCGAGATGCCGTCGATGAGCGAGAACGCCGAGGGCTACGGCCTCACCCGCCGGGACCTGCGCTGGTCTGCCAGCCACTACCTGAACACGGACCGCGACGCCCTGAACCCCCTGGCGTCGCCGCTCCGGGCCGAGGATCACTCAAGCCTGCCGCCGGCGCTCATCCTGACCGCCGAGTACGACCCGCTGCGCGACGAGGGGGAGGCATACGCAGAGAAGCTTCGGGCGAGCGGCGTGCCGGTGAAGGCCAGGCGGTACGACGGCATGATCCACGGCTTTCTCGCCCATCAGGAAGAGTCTGAGGTGGCGCGGGCGGCCCTGGCCGAGATCGGCCGCGAGGTCCGGGAGGCGCTCCGGCGCTGAGCGGTCCTGAGCCCGGCATCACTCCAATTGGCGGGCATCAGCCCGGTGTGCGCCCGATGGATGCCAGCGAGGGCCGCGCCTGGAGATCGACAGAGAACCCCGTCTCGCGCTTGCAGGTGGTGATCGTCCATGGGACCGCATACGGTCGATGTGGATGCGCGGATCGTGGTCGCGCGAACACCCCGGAGAGGATCGGGTCGGCGACCGACCACCGGTTCACGAAGGAGAGCCACCAATGCCCGAAGGGCAGAGCATCGTCGTCCTCGGCTTCGAAACCAGGTTCTCGGCGCGTGAGGCGCTCGCAGCCGCCACGTGGCTGCGGCCGGAGGGCGACCTCGAGGTCCGCGACGCGGTGTTCGTGAGCAGGGACGACCACGGCCGCGCGCACGTGGAAGAGACCCACACCGGAGTGAGCACGGACCGGGGCGTCCTGGGCGGCGCGTTCTGGGGGCCGCTGTTCGCCGCCATCCTGCCCGTGCGCACGACGGCGTCGGACGGCGCGGGCACCTCGGCGCTGACGGGAAGGCTTGTTGGCGCCGGGGTCAGCGACCAGTTCGTGAAGAAGCTGCGTGAGTCGGCGTGCCCGGGCCGCACGTACCTGGCGCTGCTCGTGCGCCACCCCCATCGCGAGGCCGGGCTGGCCGAGCTGAGGGGGCTGCACGGCATCGCCGATCTCGCGGACAGCTCGATGCCGGATGAGGTCATCGCACAGGTCAGGGACGCCCTCTCGACGGCAGACGCCGCCCGCTCGGCGGGCTGCTGGAGCTCCGTCGGCTGAGGCGGTGGAGGTAAGCGGACACATGTTCAGTGGAAGAGAGTTCGGGATGCAGGCCACCGTGGCTGCGCAGCGACAGGAGCCCTCCATCGCCTGGTGGCTGCTCCTGCTCCAGGGCATCGCGCTGGTCATCATCGGGATCCTGCTCTGGCTCGAGACCGGGATCACGCTGTTCACGCTGGTGCTGTTTACGGGCATCTACTGGCTCATCGGGGGGATCTTCGACCTGGTCCGGGTGTTCACCGACCGAACGGGATGGGGCTGGCGGCTCGTGGCCGCCATCATCGGCGTGGTGGCGGGGATCGTGGTCATCCGGCACCCGGTCTGGGCCTCGGTCTTCGTCCCCACGCTGCTGGCGTGGCTGCTGGGGGCGTTCGGCGTCGTCATCGGCCTGGTGACCCTGTACCGCGCCATCACCGGCGCGGGCTGGGGCGCCGGGATCCTGGGCGCGGTCAGCCTGGTGCTGGGCGTGCTGCTGCTGCTCAACCCGTTTTTCTCGGCCCTCGTGCTCGTCTACGCGGCCGCCACCTGGGCGATCATCGGGGGCCTCGTCTCGATCGTCTGGGCGTTCAGGCTCCGGTCTCTGGAGCAGCGGGGTGGGGAGGCCCCTCCGGTTCACACCGTGCCGGTGGACAGGTAGTCACCTCCCTCCCCGGAGAGAGACGTAAGAAGAGAGACCAGACAGCCACCAAGGAGCAATGAGCAATGGACGTGAAGCGCACGGAGCCGGTGGTACGGCGGCCCTCGGGATGGACGGTCTTCGCCGGCACGCTGCTGCTGCTCGCCGGCGCCTTCAACGTGATCTGGGGCCTCGAGGCCCTGCTGAACTCGAAGGTCGTCACCGCCTCCGGCGCCGGCCTGGTCTTCCTGAGCTTCAGGGTCTGGGGCTGGGGCTACGTGATCATCGGGGGCATCATGGTGGTGACGGCCGTCGCCCTGTTCATGATGCTGCCCTGGGCCCGCTGGGCCGCCATCGCCTTCGTCGGCGTCAACGCCATCATCAACGTCGTGTATTTCCCGGCGTACCCGCTCTGGTCCGGTCTCATCATCGCGCTGGACGTGGTCATCATCTACCAGCTCGCCACGAACTGGACGAGGGAGGTGGGCGAAAAGCCGGCGACGCCCCAGCAGCCGAGCCAGTGACCCGGCACGCGCGTTCCTCCCTGCCTGTCTGAGCATTCCTTCCCTCCTCCCTCCCCCGGCACCCTCCCCCGTCGCGGGGGAGGGTCTGGGGGATCGTTCGTGCTGTCGACGGCCCTGCCCTTTTCGGGGGGCCGCCAGGTCCGGTGGGGGGCCTCTCAGATAGAGCCCCTCCCCCCTTGCGGGGGAGGGGGCCCGTCAGGGCCGGTGGGGGGGACGGCGCCCGCGTTGGCAATTGCGTCGCGGAATTACGCGCTGGCTGAGCCTCTGTTCCCGGCCCCGCCTGGTCTGCAATCCCCCCTCCGGCCCGTGGCCGGGCCACCTCCCGCGAGGGGGGAGGGACTCAACTGAGCCGGTCGTCGAGGGCCACCAGCCGGAGCACGTCCGCGTAGAGCGTGCGCAGCCGGCGGTCCCGCTCGTATCTCAGCTCAGCCAGCAGCGCGGACATCTCGGCCGCCTCCAGCGGCCGCATCTCGGGATCCATCGGGTCCAGCATGTCCAGCCTGCCCAGCAGGTCGAACACGGTCTGCCAGTCCATTGGCCAGCGACCCCACGTGCAAACCGATCACACGACTCCCGGCGCCGGGGGCCCTTCTTCTCCCTCTACCGCTGCCGGGAGGAGCCCGCGCTCCGCGTCCCCGCGGCCTTCGGGGCCCGCGCGGTCGTCGTCGTCCGCTTCGCCCTGGGGGTGGGCTGCTGCGCGCGCTTGCGCCCCGCCGCCCTGGCCGGGCGGGTCACCGGCGCCGGCGCCCCGGGCTGGATCTGGATCCGGGCGGGCTCCGGCTCGCGGGCGCAGGGGACGTCCACCCTGAGCAGGCCGTTGTCGAAGCTGGCAGTGATCTCGTCGGCTCGCACGCGGCCGGGGAGCGTGATCCGGCGCCGGTAGCTGCCCATCGGGACCTCGTGCCGCAGGTACCTGCCCTCCGCGACGCGCGGCTCCGGCTCGGTCCGGGCTTCGATAAGCAGGTCGCCGTCGGAGAAGGTCACGTCGACGTCGTCCGGGTCGCAGCCCGGCACGGGCGCCTCGATCAGGTAGCCGGCTTCCGTCCGGACGATGTTGACCGGGAGGTGGAAGGCGCCCATCTCGGCCGGCGGCTGTGCTTCCGCCGGCGCGCCCCGGAACGCATCCCCGAACAGGTCGGCGAAGAGCCGGTCCATCGCGCTGTGCAGGCTCGCGAGCTCGCGCGTGGGGCTTGAACGAACCATGGCCATCGGCTGATTACCTCCTGGTGGTGGGAATCTCGAGTGCCGGCCGGTTGGCGTACGGCGCCACCAGGATCCGGCAAGGCGCGAGTCCACCGCGCCTCGCCGATGGCAGGGGAGCCGTTCTCGCAAATGTCAGGGCCGGCTTCGGGCTCGGCCGATGGGAGGAGTCAGAGCTCGACCATCTGCATGATGTGTAGCCGCCGGGCGGCTGGGATGATGATGCGGGCGAGGCGGGGGCCTCGCAGTTTTGGTGAGGGGAATGAGGTGAGCGACATACACAGCAGACTGTTCACGGAAAGAATCGGGCGGCGCGCGTTCCTGGGCGCCGCTGCCGCGGTGGGTGGGACGACGGCGCTGGGCGGCCTCCTGTCAGCGTGCGGCTCGGTCGGCGGCGGCGCTGGCGTCACCGTCAACACATGGGACTGGTGGGTGAGTCAGTCGCCGTGGCTGGACAACGAGGTCAAGCTGTTCGGTCAGGCCCACGGCAAGACTGAGATCAAGCGGACTGTGAACGCCATCAACAGCTACGACAAGCTGTTCACGCTGGCCCAGCGCAGCGGCGGCACGCCCGACGTGTTCATGATCTCCACCACCAGCGTGCCGCTCAACGAGCAGGTGTCCAAGGGCTGGCTGCAGCCCCTCGACCGTTGGGCGACAGCCTCGTGGCGACGCCGCTTCCCCGAGTACTCGTTCGTCGAGGGCGTCAACATGTTCGGCGGCAAGGTCTACTCGGCACCGCTGGCCACGGCGGCGCCCTGGGTCCAGCTCTATGTGAACAACAAGGTCTTCAAGGACGCCGGCCTGACCAACGCCGACGGCAGCGTCAAAGTTCCCAGGACGTGGGACGACGTCACCCGGGCCGCCGACGTCATCACGAAGAAGGGCATGGGCAACGTCTACGGCCTGGGCTTCGGCAACGGCTCGTTCCCGATCCTGCCCTGGTGGGTGGAGGT
This sequence comes from Candidatus Dormiibacterota bacterium, assembly GCA_035263645.1. Lineage (GTDB taxonomy): Bacteria > Chloroflexota > Dormibacteria > Dormibacterales > Dormibacteraceae > CF-161. The sequence continues at coordinate 14,913 of DATFRD010000321.1, forward strand.
CTTCGTCCGAGCGGCCGGCAGCCCCGGTGGCTCGTCAGGCCAGGACCTGCGCACCGGGAAGTACACGTTCGCCAGCGACCGCAACTACCTGGACTTCGCCCAGCTGCTGCTGGAGTGGAGCCGCCGCGGGTACTTCTTTCCCAGCTCCGTCAGCATCTCCGACGAGATCGCCCGCGCCTACTTCGAGCGCGGCAAGTTCGGCATGACGGTCGGCGGGGTCTGGAACCAGGCCGAGTGGACACAGCACGGCTTCACGGACTACACGCTCACCACGCTGGTGGGTCCTACGGAGAAGCGCGCCGGCTACTTCTACTCGATGCCGGGCGGCTCGACCACCGGCATGCTCGCCATGTCCTCGACGACAAAGCACCCCGACCAGGCCTGGGCCTGGCTCGACTGGTTCTACGGCAAGGACGCCGGCCGGCGCTGGGTGCAGGGGTACCACGAGGACCTCTCCATCTATCCCGAGAACAACGACCCGAAGAAGATCGGCTTCCGGCCGTTCGCCGACTATGTGGCCCTGGCCGACCTCAGCATCCCGGGCCCGGGCGCCAGCATTCGCAACCCGGCCCAGTCCCTGGTGGTGGTCAACCCGGTGCAGCCGGACTTCGGCACCATCCTCACCGGAATCTTCACCGGGCAGATCAAGGACGTCAGGGGAGCGTTCATGGACCTGGACGCCCGGCTGACGGCGTCGCTCGAGCAGGGCGTCAAGCAGGCCCAGCAGCAGGGACACCAGGTGACCATGGACGACTACGTCTTCACCGGCTGGGACATCACCAAGCCCTACAAGTGGAACATTCCCGCGTACCCGTAGGCGGCACGTCCGCGGAGGCCGCTCGCGGCCTCCGCGGACAGTCCCCCGGGACGCTCAGGCGGAGGGACTCCGTCTGGCACCGCGTCAGGGCCAATCGCTGGTCGTACGCCTACATCGGTCCGTTCCTGGCGCTTGTCACGATCTTCACGATCTATCCGATCTTCGCGTCGCTCGGCTACACGCTCTACCAGTGGAACGGCGTCGGGAACCCCACGCAGTACGTGGGCCTGGAGAACTTCCAGCGCGTGGTGCACGACACCATCTTCTGGGAGGCATTCGGACACACGCTCGTCTACACGGTGGTGCTGGTCCCCATCCAGCTGCTGCTCGCCCTGGCCCTGGCCATGGTGCTCAACGACCGCAGCCTCCGGTTCTCCACGTTCTACCGCGCCGTCTACTTCATCCCCGCGGTCACCTCGGCAGCGATCATCGGCGTCGTCTTCCAGCTGATGCTCAGCAACTTCGGCGACGCCATGGGCCAGCTGCTGATCGGCCTGCGCCTGGTCCGGCACCAGATCGACTGGCTGGGCGACCCGCAGGCCGTGCTCTGGATCGTCATCGCGATCGGCATCTGGAACACGCTCGGCTACAACCTGGTGTACTTCCTGGCCGGGCTCCAGACCATCCCCGGCGAGCTCTACGAGGCCGCCCGGATCGACGGCGCCGGCGCCGTGGGCCGGTTCCGGCACGTGACGATCCCGGGCCTTCGCGAGGTCGGCGTCATCATCCTCTTCCTGGCCATCCTGGGCAGCCTCCAGGTCTTCGATCTGGTCCAGGTGCTCACCGGCGGCGGGCCGTACTACGCGTCCGAGGTGGTCAACACATACATCTACCACCAGGCCTTCGGTGCGGGCGGCTTCGCCGGCGGCGGCGGGGCGGCCGCTCAGCCGAACGTCGGCTTCGCATCGGCCGCTTCCTTCTTCTACGGCCTGCTCCTGCTCGGGATCACGGCCGCACAGGCGCTGACCTGGGGCTGGCTGAGGCGGCGCCGGTCGGGACAGGCCCGATGAGCGCGATCGCGCGTGCCGCCCGCCCGCCGGCCTGGCTGCTGCGCGTCCCGCCCGGCGTTCGTCTGCGCCGCCTGGTCACGCACGCGGCGCTGCTGGCGGTCGGCCTGCTCTGGGTCTACCCGTTCCTGTGGGCGCTGGGGAGCTCCCTCAAGAGCCAGGCCGGGTTCATCGACGAGGGCCTGAGCGTCATCCCCCGGGAGCTCGACTGGCTCAACTACGTGAACGCGTGGGAGGGCGCGAGCTTCGGCACGTACTTCGTCAACACGGTGACGATCACGGTATCGGTCGTGGTCCTGACGCTGCTGCTCACGTCGATGGCCGGCTACGCGCTGGCCAGGACGAGCTTCCCCGGCAAGCGTGTGCTGCTCGGTGTGATCGTGGTGACCTTCTTCCTGCCTCGTGGCTACACGATCGTGCCGGTCTACGACGTCGTGCAGCACCTGGGGCTGCTCAACACGCTGTGGTCCGTGGTCCTGGTGCAGGTGGCGAGCGGGATGGTGTTCAACACGTTCCTCTTCATGGGCTACTTCACGACCGTGGCGAAGGAGGTCGAGGAGGCGGCGCGGGTCGACGGCGCCGGCTTCAACCAGACGTTCTGGTACGTGATGCTGCCCCTGGCCCGGCCCATGCTGGCCACGCTGGGGCTGTTCACGTTCATCAACTCCTGGAACGACTTCCTCACGCCGCTGGTCTTCACGCTGGGGCAGCCGCAGCTGCGCACGCTGGCCGTGGGCCTCTACGCCTTCATCAGCCAGACGTCGACCAACTGGACGGCGCTCTGCGCGGGCTCGATCATCTCCCTGGCGCCCATCGTCCTGGTGTTCGTCGTGGCCCAGCGTCACATCGTCGCCGCGATCGCCGGCGCGGTGAAGGGGTAGGGCGGCCGATGCACGGAGGCTGGACGCGCCGCGCCGGCGACCGGCTCCGGGACCCGTACCGGGCCACGCCCGACGAGCCGCTGGTCGACGACGGGGCGGGCCGGGGGCTGCCGCTCGGCGGCCTGGGGACCGGCTCGATCGGACGCGACTTCGACGGCGGGTTCGCCCGCCGGCACCTGGCCCCCGGCGCCTACTGCGCAGACGTCTCGCCCGGCAGCTGGGTGGCCGTGCAGTGGGACGACGAGGAGCCGGCGGTGCTGGCGGCGTCCGACGTGCCGGCACGACCGGCGGAGCTGGCCGGGCGGGCAGGCGACGGAGAGTACGAGGCCCTGTTCCCGTTCGCCTGGTACCGCTTCCGCACGGTGACCCTGCGCCAGTGGTCGCCGGTGGTCCCCGGCCGGGAGCGGGAGAGCGCGTGGCCCGTCGCGTACTTCGAGGTGACGCTCCGGAATGCCGCGCGCTCCGCCCGCGAAGCGACCGTGGCGCTCGCGTTCGAGCTGCCGGTGGCGGAGCCGTTCGTGGCTGGCCCCATCACGCTGTCGAGCGACGGCCGCTCGGCGGTCGCTCGGCTGGACGCCGGGGCCGGGAGCTTCGCCGTCGCGGCCGAGGAGGCCCCGGGCGTGAGCGCCGTCGGGGCCCCGCTCCGGGGCGAGGCCGACTACCGCCGGCTGGGCCGCGACCTTCGGGTGGCCGGCCAGCTGGCCGCGGCGCCAACGGCGACCGTCGAGCCCGCCGATCGCCCGGGGCTCGTGGCCGCCGCCCGCGTTGCCCTGGGGCCAAAGGAGGAGCGGACCGTCCGTCTGGGCCTGGCCTGGGACCTGCCGCAGGTCCGATTCGGCCCCGACGCCGACCACCGCTGGTGGCGAGTGCACACCCGGGAGTTCGGCCGGGCCGGGACCGCAGCCCCGTGCCTGCTCGAGGCGGCCCTCCGAGCCAGGCCGGACCTGGAGCGGGTGGCCGAGCGCTGGCAGGCCGAGCTGCGCGCCCGGCTGGTGGGCCATGGCGCCCCCGCCTGGCTGCTGCCGGCGCTGTGCAACCAGCTCTCCGTGCTGGTGGACGGCGGCACGGTCTGGGTGCTTGGCGACGACGGCGAGGAGGAGCACTTCGGCACTCTGGAGTGCATCGACTACCCCTTCTACGAGACCCTCGACGTGCGCTACTACAGCTCGTTCGTCCTGCTGGAGCTGTGGCCGCGCCTGGAGCGTCTGGTGATGCGGGACCTGCTCGACGCGTTCGGCCAGGACGACCCGGAGCGGGTGACCACGATCTGGGAGGGACGGGAGGCGTCGCGAAAGGTGCGGCACGCCGCCCCGCACGACCTGGGCGCGCCCCTGGACCAGCCGTTCTGCCGGTCGAACGCCTACACGCTCCAGGACACCGCGATCTGGAAGGACCTGAACCCCAAGCTGGTGCTCCAGCTGGTCCGCAACGCGAGGCTGCTGGGCGACCGCGAGACGGCGGCGGCCGCGTGGCCGGCCTGCCGCGCCGCCATCGCCTACCTGGAGCGCTTCGACCAGGACGGGGACGGGATACCCGAGAACGCCGGGGTCCCCGACCAGACGTACGACACCTGGCCGATGCAGGGAGTCAGCGCGTACTGCGGGGACCTGTGGCTGGCCTGCCTGGCCGCGGCGGAATGGCTGGCCGGCGAGGCCGGCGACGCGGCGGAGGCGACCCGCCTGGCGCGTCTCCGCGAGCGCGCGAGCGCGCGGCTGGAGCGGGCGCTCTGGACCGGCACGCACTACCGCTTCGACTCGTCCGGGGGTCCGGCGGCGGACACGGTCTTCGCGGACCAGCTGGCGGGAACGTGGTACGCGCTGCTGCTCGGGCTCCCGCTCCCGCATCCTCGCGAGCGGGTCGAGTGTGCGCTGACGACGGTGCTGAGCTCGAACCTCCGCGGCTTTGCCGGCGGTCGTCTCGGGGTGGTGAACGGACGGTCCCCCGCCGGCGGCCCCGCCCAGGTGGCCGCTGCCCAGGCGGGCGAGGTGTGGGTCGGCGCCTGCTGGGGCCTGGCCTCGCTCTGCCTGCTGCTGGGCCGGGACGCGGATGCCTGGGAGCTGGGCGAGGCCCTCTACCGCACCATCTACGAGGACAGCGGGCTCTGGTTCCGCACGCCCGAGGCCTGGACCGAGGACCGGCGGTTCCGGGCCCAGATCTACCACCGCGCGCTGGCTGTCTGGAGCATCCACACGGCGCTGCGCCTCCGCGGCAAGTAGGCTCCGACGCGACAGCTGGTCGCAGAGCCCCCACCGGCCCTCCGGGCTACCTCCCCCGCGAGGGGGGAGGGACGGGGTCCTCTACGGCGCGCGTCCGTAGGTCTCGACGTAGCGGGCCCGACGCCCGCCGCGCGCGGGCCGGTCGGTGACGGTCACGAGCGGCGAGTTCGAAGCAGGTCCTGCCGGCGAAACGCGGACGTAGACCACCTGGCCAGGGGCGGACCCGACCGCGGGCAGCAGGACTCGCGGCAGCGGTGCGGACGCCGACGGCGGATTGGCGGGCCTGCTCGGCGGGCTGGTGGCCGGCGGCTCCGGCTTGAGGTACAGGAGGGTCGCCACGCCGAAGACCAGGATGCTCGTGCTGATCACGGCGATGGCTCGCCGTTCCCGCCCGGCCGTCCGGCCGACCTCCCCGTCCATGCGGCAAGGATAGGCGTCGACGGCTCATTGCAGAGCCCCCTCCGGCCCTTCGGGCCACCTCCCCCGCGAGGGGGGAGGGGCTGTTGCATGCGGCCCTTCGGGCCACCTCCCCCGCGAGGGGGGAGGGGCTGTTGCATGCGGCCCTTCGGGCCACCTCCCCCGCGAGGGGGGAGGGGCTGTTGGATGCGGCCCTTCGGGCCACCTCCCCCGCGAGGGGGGAGGGGCCCGTCTCTTCAGTCGGTGCGGACCAGGCGGTGGGTCCGGACCTGGAAGGGGCGGAACTCGAAGTCGGGCTCGCCGACCCGGTCCTCCAGAAGGTTCAGCTCCTCCGAGGCGCGCCAGCCGGCGGGCAGCGTGAGCCGCGCCCGGCCCCTGCCCCCCTGCGGCTCGTAGAGCCGCAGCACCAGCCCGTCGCCGTCCTCCGCCGGCTTCAGCGCCGCCAGCGCCAGCGGCGGGCCCTCCACGCGCAGGGCCCGCCGGCGCGCAGGGCCGGACGCGCGGCAGGCGAGCCGCAGGAGGGGTCGGTTCAGGTCCTCCGCCTCCGTCAGCACCCCGCCCGCGAGCCAGCTGCCCGGGTGCGGGAGGAGCGCGTACGTGAGCTCATGGCGGCCCTCGTCCGCCAGGGGGTCCGGCGAGACGGGCGACCGCAGGAGGCTCAGGCCGAGCTCGCTGCCGAGGGCGTGGTAGCCGTAGCGGCCGTCGTTCAGCAGTGCCACGCCGTAGCCGGGCTCCGAGAGGTCGGCGAAGCGGTGGCCGGCGACCTCGAAGCGCGCCTGGTCCCATGTCGTGTTGCGGTGCGTCGGCCGCTCCACCACGCCGAAGGCGGTCTCGAACGCGGCGCTGGCCGAGCGCACCGCCAGCGGGAACCGGCACTTGAGCAGGAGCCGCCGGTCATGCCAGTCGAGGTCGGTGGCGAACTCCAGGCGCGCCGAGTTCGACCAGAGGCGCACCGTCTGGGTGATCGTGCTGGCCCGGTGGCGCCAGCGCAGCGCGATCCCGGCCCGGTGGGGGCCGGGCTCGGTCACCTCCATGCATTCGGGCGGACCCAGCGGCTCGCCGTGCGCCGAGTAGTCCGCGTCCACGTCCCAGGCGTCCCAGGCCCGGGGGCGGTCGACGTAGACCCAGAGCTGGTTGCCGGGGCCGTCGAGCACCTCGCGGCCCGCCCGCTTGTCGAACACGGAGGCGAGCTGACCGTCTCCATTCAGCTCCACCCGCAGGAATGCGTTCTCCAGGAGCCGGCCCTCGGCGGCGGCCGGGAAGGAGGGCTCCGCTGCGGCCGTCACGACGGCCGCCTCCAGCCCGGCAACGGGGTCGCCACCGGTGACCACCCACCCGTCGGCCACCGCCTGCGCCCCGGGCAGCGGCTCCGCCAGGACGAGCCGCAGCTGCCTGGCCGAGAGGTCCGGGTTGACCACCAGCGCGGCCGCTGCGTCGCCGGCCGGCACCACGGCGGCCGCCACTCGCTGCAGCGCGTCCGTGGTGGCGCGGTCGGCGCCCGTCACCGCCTCGCTCAGCTCCGCCCGGGCCCGGCGGTAGACCTCGGCGATGCTCGAGCCGGGCAGGATGTCGTGGAACTGGTTGCGCAGCAGCAGCCGCCAGGCCGGGCCCAGGTCGGCGCCGGTCGCGGGCCGGCCAGCGTCGAGCAGCTCGGCCAGCGAGGCGGCCACCTCGGTGGCCACCAGGTCTCGCTCGGCCCGCCGGTGCAGCCGCTTCGTCCGGCCCTGCGTCGTGAGCGTGCCGCGGTGCAGCTCGAGGTACAGCTCACCTGTCCACACGGGCAGCGAGGCGGCCTCCGGGGAGCGGCGGAGCCGCTCGAAGTAGCCGTCCACGCGGGAGAAGCCCGCCTCCGGCAGGGCGGGGAAGGCGGCCAGCTCGCGCACGTCCTCCAGCATGTCGGCCGACGGGCCCCCGCCGCCGTCGCCGTAGCCGATGGTGAACAGGGACTCGGGATGGACGAGCCGGCCCCGGAAGTTGCGCCAGACGGCGAGCAGAGCCGGCGGCGAGGGGTCGCCGTTGTAGCCGCCCAGGGCCTCGCTCTCCGGCGGGGCGTCGTTGTCGAAGCTGTGGGCCAGGACCCGGCTGCCATCCAGCCCCTCCCACCAGAACAGGTCCAGGGGGAAGCGGTTCGTCTCCGACCAGTTGAGCTTGGTCGTGAAGAAGGCGTCGATGCCGGCGCCCAGCAGCAGCTGGGGCAGGGCGGGGGTGAAGCCGAAGCAGTCGGGCAGCCAGGCAACGCGGTGGCGGCCGCCCATCTCCCGCTCGAACCAGCGCTGGCCCCACAGGAGCTGCCGGACGATCGACTCGCCGGCGGTCATGTTCAGGTCCGGCTCCACCCACATCCCGCCGGCAGGCTCCCAGCGGCCGGCAGCCGCGAGCTCGCGGACGCGCGCGAAGAGGTCGGGGTCGATCTCGCGGGCCAGCTCGTACAGCTCCGCCGAGCTGTGCGTGAACGTCATCTCCGGGTAACGCTCGAGGAGGCCCGCCGTCGTGTGGAACGTCCGCTGGAGCTTCCGCCGGGTCTCCTCCAGCGGCCAGAGCCAGGCCAGGTCGATGTGGGCGTGGCCCACCAGCGCGAGGCGCCCGTGCGGCGGGCTCTGGGCACGGTGCCGGGCCAGGCCCTCTTCGAGCACGGCCTGGACGGTGTGCATCGAGGCCCGCGTGGCGGGCGGCAGGGCCTCGGGCTCCTCCGTCGCCGACAGGGAGGAGCAGGGCCTGGACGCCGCGACCGCGGCTCGGGCGAGGTAGCCCTCGGTCTCGCTGGGCCAGTCAAAGGACCGCAGCGCCCGCTCGGCCGCGGCCACGAGCAGCGCCGCGTCGTCGCTGCCGACTGCCGCGGCGGCGCGGGCGACCAGCCGGAGGCAGCGGTGGAGGCGCTCCAGCTCCGGATCGGTCAGGACGAGACGGGCCGCCTCCAGCCGGGGGTCGGGGTTGGAATGTCCGAAGGGCAGGCGCGCCTCGGCCTCCAGCGCCAGTCGAAACTCGCGCTGCTGCAGGGGGAAGCGCCGGTGCCACGGGTCGACGCCGAACGCCTCCGCTGCGCTGCCGTAGTCGATCCGCAGCAGGCCCTCGCCGCCCGGCGCGATCTCCAGGCGCGTCGCCGGCAGCGACCAGCCGGCCGGCACCCGCGCCGGTGGGTGATCGAACCGCACCACGCCGTCGGACCGGGGCCAGCGGCCGCCGGGCGATATCGGCTCGCCGTCGAGCCGCCAGTCGGTGAGATCGCACCGGGCGCGGTCGCGCCAGCGCTGCAGCTCGTGCAGCCGCGACCGGAGCCGCTCCAGCCGCTGCGCGAGCGGCTCAGTCACCCGGGCCGGGCACGGTTACGTCGGAATCCCCACCGCCGGCGGCGGGGCGGCCGCAGCACGGCGTCGTCGCCTCGGCGGCGGCGGCGGCGCCAGATAGGGAGCCGCAGGGCCCGGAGCCGCGGCCTGGGCAGCCGCAGTCGCGGCAGCCGCGGCACAGGCAGCCGCCACCGCGGCAGTCGCCACGGCGGCGCGGTCGCCAGCAGGAGGCGGCTGGCGCGGCCGCCGACGCTCAGCATCGCCGCGGTCACGAGGGCCAGGCCGCCGGCGACCATGCCCGCCCAGCCGGCGGTCGCCCCCAGCAGCGCGTCGCCGCCCGCGAACGAGGCCCAGGCAAGGGAGAGGAGAGCGACCGCGAGCGCCAGCGAGGCGGCGCTGAGCCCCGTGTTCGAGGACATCGAGCCGACGGCGACGAACAGCGCGACGAAGCAGAGGCCGCCCAGCACGACGCCGAACGGCCCCAGCGCCGTCGTCGCGATGCCCTCGGCGACCACCGGCCCCGCCGCTGCGTGGACCGCCGCCAGCTGGTACGTGCCGACGGCTCCGCTGAAGGCTCCGAACGTGCCGAAGAACGTGGCGCTGAGCGTCTGCCCGCAGCGCAGGCTCCACAGCCCGGCCACGAACTGCGTCAGGCCGAAGGCGGTGACCAGGGGCAGGACCAGCGCCAGCTGGGCGCCGGGGTCCGCCCACCAGCCCGCCAGGATGGCGCCCATCGAGAGCGCGGAGAGAGCGAATGCCACCAGGCCCAGCGGCCGGGGGTCGCCCAGCGCGATCGGCACGCGCACCTCGACCGCGCCGGGCCTTTCCGCGGGCGTGGCGCGGACGATGCTGCCGGCGATCAAGGGTTCGTCAGCCATGCGTCATGTCGCATTGTGCGGCCGTGGTCATCACGACGCACACGCTAGGCAGCGCACCGCAGGGGCTCCACTGCCGGATTGCAGGCCGTCGCCACTGCTGGATGGAGCCGCGTCGGCAGTGCCCGCCGGTCTTCCGGACGCCAGTGTCGGTCGCGTCCGGGGCCGGCTACGGTGGACCCATCGAACCCATGGAACCCGTCCGGACCATGCACCAGGGCAGGGCCGGGGCGCCATGACCCCGAGCCAGTCTCCGCCGATCTCGCGCCTGGCGAGCCTGGCCTGGCGCTACCGCCAGGAGCTGCTGCCCATCTGGCTGGGGTTGGGGTTCCTTACGGTGTCGAGCATGGCGCACCTGGTGGCTCGCAACGCCTGGCCGCTCGCGCTTCCCGTGGGGGCGGCGGCCACGGGACTCTGGCGGTGGCGAGCCAGCGGCAAGCGGGACCAGACCTGGGCGCTCGTCCTGGGCTCGGTCGCCACGCTGTGGTTCACGGCAGCCTGGTGGTCGTCGCCGTGGCGCGGCTCGCTGCTCGTCGTCCTCGTGCTCGGGCTGATCCCGCTCGCCGTCCCCCGGTGGCGCCGCCGGCGTCCGCTGCCAGCCCCCTCACCGGCCGCGGCGAGCGACGGCCGGCTGGGCGACGGCCGGCTGATGGACGGCCGGCTGATCGACGGCCGGGTGGGCAACGGCCGGAGCGCCACGAGGGATCTCCGCGAGCTGGCCAGGGAGTGGCCGGTGCGCTCCGCGGCGGCCGACCTGGCCGGCTCGACCATCGAGCACCTGGACTCCAACGAGCACGGCTGTGCGCTGACGCTGGCGCTCCGGCCGGGCCAGACGGTGGCGGACGTGGTCGCCCGGATGCCCCGCCTGGAGAGCGTCCTCAAGGCGCCGCCCGGCGCCGTCGAGATCGCGTCGGACCCGGACCGGGCCGACCGGTGCCGGGTCCGGGTGATCTGGAACGATCCCCTGGCCACGCCCGTCCCGTGGCGCGTGCCGTCCGGGCAGAGCATCGCCGACCAGCTCCGTCTGGGGGTGTTCGGTGGTGGAGGTCCCGTGGAGGTCACCCTGCTCGGCGAGCACATGCTCGTGGGCGGGGCGGCCGGCCGGGGGAAGTCGGGCCTGATGAACGTGGTCCTGGCGGAGCTGGCCGCCAGGGGCGATGCGGTCCTGTGGGCCGTCGACTGCCGGGACGGCCTCGAGCTCGCCCCCTGGCAGCTCGTGCTCGACCGCTGGGCCGTCACCGCTGAGGAGGGCACCGCGATGCTCCAGTCGGCGAAGCGGGTGGTCGACGCACGGGCGCGCCTGCTGGCCGCCCAGGGCGAGCGCAGGTGGCGTCCGACCCCCGAGGAGCCGGCGCTGGTCGTCCTGGTGGACGAGCTCACCGAGCTGACCGCCGAGGGGATCGAGCTCTGCGAGCGCCTGGTCCGGCGCGGCCGCCCGCTCGGGATCGTCCTGGTTATCGCCACCCACCGGCCGTCGGCGGCGCCGGTGCTCGGCGGCCTCGACCTGCGGA
>DATFRD010000322.1:0-2302 GCA_035263645.1 Candidatus Dormiibacterota bacterium
CGAGCCCGGCTCCATCGGGCAGGCCGCCGCCCCCCACTGCGCCCGGGATGAGCGCCCAGCCGGGTCGGGCCCCGCCCATTGATGTGGGCGCGGCCTCGTGCCAGGCTGGCGGCAGGCCGGGCTGGCGGACGACGAGTTCTCTAGACGCGGGAAGAGGGTGATGCCCGCCGGCCCGGCGCCACGCCCCGCCCGGGCCGCGCTCCGGTCTGTGGTAGGGTCGCGGACGGATGACGGTTCGCCTCTTCTGCACCCGGCGTCAGGCGATCACGGACGTACCGTCCAGCGACCCGACCAACATCTACGTCTGCGGCATCACCCCGTACGACTCGACTCACCTCGGACACGTCGCCACGTTCCTGACGTACGACGTCCTGGCGCGGCGGCTGCGCGAGCTGGGCCGCGGCGTCGAGCTGGTGCGCAACATCACCGACCTGGACGACCCCATCCTGGGACGGGTCCAGGCCCTCGGGACCGAATACTGGACGCTGGTCGAAGCCGAGATCGATCAGTTCTCGTCCGACATGAAGGAGCTGGATGCGCTGCCGGCGGCCGAGCCCCGGGTGTCGAAGGTGCTGCCCGATGTCCTCTCCGCGATCACAGAGCTGATGCGCTCCGGCTGCGCGTACCCGCTGGGCGACACGGTCTACTTCGACGTGTCCCGGGCCGCGGAGTTCGGACAGGTCTCCTGCTACTCGCCGGAGCGAATGCTCGACCTGGCGCGGGAGCGAGGCGGCGACCCGGACCGGCCCGGGAAGCGGAACCGGCTGGACTTCGTGCTGTGGCAGCCGTCGAGACCGGGCGAGCCCGAGTACGACTCGCCATTCGGCCAGGGGCGCCCGGGCTGGCACATCGGCTGCTCGGTGATGTCACGCCTGGCGTTCGGGTCGCGCGTCGACGTCCACGGCGGCGGGACCGACCTGATCTTCCCGCACCACGAGTGCGAGCAGGCCCAGAACCAGTGTCTCGCGGGCGGCACCTCGGTGGGGTTGTGGGTGCACACGTGGCCGGTCGCCTACCGCGGCGAGAAGATGTCGAAGTCCCTCGGCAACATCGTGCTCGCGCGCGACCTCCTGCGGGTGGCGGATCCCCGCGCGATCCGGCTGGCGGTGCTCCGCCGGTACCACCACCGGCACGGGTGCGAGTGGCGGGACGAGGACCTCTACCACGGCGTGGTGCTGCTGACGAAGCTCCTGCTGGCCGTCCGGCGGAGCTCGGGGCCCGACCCCCGGCCGTTCGCGGCGGCGTTCAGGGCCCACCTCGACGACGACCTGGACCTGCCGAACGCGGTCCTGCAGCTCGAGCGGCTGGCGGACGCGACGCTGGCGGACGGCGGTTCGTCGACCGAGGCCGCGGTCACGATCTCCGAGCTGGCCGCACTGATCGGCGTGGCTCTCGACCGCCCTCCGGCCCGACACTGAGCCTGCCGTGAAGCGCTTCGAGGAGCTCTTCCACGAGCTGGTGGAGAAGGCCAACCGGGGCGAGAGCGGCTCGCGCACGGTGCAGGAGCTCCGCGCCGGCAAGCACGCGATCGGCAAGAAGATCGTCGAGGAGGCCGGCGAGGTCTGGATGGCCGCGGAGCACGAGGGCCGGGAGCGGACCGCTGAGGAGATCGCACAGCTCCTCTACCACCTCCAGGTGCTGATGCTTGCGTGCGACCTCCAGCTTGAGGACGTCTACCGGTTCCTGTAGCCCGATACATCGTGCTACGATACATCGCACTACGATGCCTCGACTCCCCGACTTCGGAGGCTTCACCGAGCCGGCCATCCTCATCCTGACCAGCCTGGCCAGGGGCCCCGCCCACGGCTACGCGATCGTGAAGGATGTCGAGCAGATCGCCGGGGTTCACCTGGGCCCGGGCACGCTCTACGCGGCGATCTCCCGCCTCGAGGGGCGCGGCCTGATCGAGGCGCTCGAGCCGCTGGACCGGCGCCGCCCCTACCGGATCACCGGAGCCGGCGAGCTGCTGCTGCGCGAGCGCCTGCTGACCCTCCAGCGGATCGCCAGGGCGGGGCTCGATCGCCTGGAGCCGACCCCGTGAAGCTGGTGGCGCTGTTCCCGAGGAGCTGGCGGCAGCGCTACGGCGAGGAGTTCGAGGCGCTGCTGGAGGAGGCCGGGCTCTCCCCACGCGACCTCGTCGACGTGCTGCACGGCGTGTGGGACGCGCACGTCCGGCCGCAGCCCCACCTCGGCATGGGAGGTACAGCGATGTCCACGAGCCTCACGCGCGGCCTGTGGAGCGTGCCCACGGCCTTCGCCGCCCTGGTCCTGTTGGCGGCCGGCCAGGCCATCGTGACGGCGG
>DATFRD010000323.1:0-14651 GCA_035263645.1 Candidatus Dormiibacterota bacterium
CCCACGGACAGGTCGATCTCGCCGCAGATCATCAGCATCACCTCGCCGGAGGAGACGATCGCCGTCGCGCACAGGAAGCCGGCGATCGTCAGGAGGTTGCTGCCGGTGAGGAACGCCGCGCTGCTGAACGCGAAGTAGGCCGCCAGCGCGACGGCCACGACCAGGATGCTGGCCCAGCGGATCTGGAGAAACGCGCTGGCGACCCGTGCCATCAGATGAGCGATTCCGATTGACGGCGAGGCATTCGGCGGCCAGGTGCCCCAGATGGTGGTCGGGCGCCGAGGAGCGGAGCGAGCCTGTTCGTCAACAGGTGAGCGAGCACCGCAGAAGCCCGGGCGCGAGATGGGGTGCATGGGCGTCGAAGGTCCGACAGCTTACTGACCCAGGCTCCTAGGTGGCAATCCTCAGGTACGTCCCGCTCGGCGGCCTCGGCGAGGTCGGCCTGAACATGTGGGCGCTGGAGTGGGAGGGGCAGCTGCTGGTGGTCGACGCAGGCCTGATGTTCCCGCATGAGGAGATGCTGGGTGTGGACCTGGTGCTGCCCGATCCCAGCTACCTCCTGAACGGCGGCCGGCGCGTGCTGGGCATCTTCCTCACCCACGGCCACGAGGACCACATCGGCGGCCTCCCCTTCCTCCTGAAGCGCCTGGACGTGCCGGTCTTCGGCACTGCCATCACGCTGGGCCTGGCCCGGCCGCGCCTGCGCGAGCACCGGGTCCTGCGCGAGGCCGACCTGCGGACCATCCGCCTGGGTGACCGGGTCCAGCTCGGCCCCTTCCGCGTCGAGACCGTGCCCGTGGCCCACAGCATCCCGGACGCCGCCGCGCTCGCGATCGACACGCCCGTCGGCCGCGTGGTGTACACCGGCGACTTCAAGCTCGAGCAGGACCCGCCGTGGGGTCGCGGCACCGACGTGGAGCGCCTGCGCCGGCTGGGCGACGAGGGCGTCCTGCTGCTCCTGAGCGACTCCACGAACGCAGAGCGGGAGGGTATCAGCGGCTCGGAACGAGAGCTGCTGCCCCGCTTCGAGCGCATCTTCGAGGGCGCACCCGGCCGCATCGTCGTGGCCACGTTCGCCTCGAACATCCACCGCATCCAGCTCGTCGTGCGCCTCGCCGCCGAGCACTCCCGCAGCGTCGCGCTGGCCGGCCGAAGCCTGCGCAACGCGTTCGCCACGGCCCGCGAGCTCGGCCACCTGGACGTGCCCGAGGGGCTGGTCCGCAGGCTGGAGGAGGCCAGCGACGATCCCCGGCTGGTGCTCCTGACGGCGGGCAGCCAGGGCGAGCCCGTCTCGGCGCTGTCCCGCTTCGCTGCCCGCCGCCACCCGCTGGTCAACGTACGGGAGGGGGACTGGGTGGTGATCTCGGCCCGGCCCATCCCCGGCAACGAGCGCAGCGTCCACCACACGATCGACAACCTCTACCGGAACGGCGCGGACCGCGTGTTCTACCCGGAGTTCGAGCACGTCCACGTTTCCGGGCACGCGCACCGCGAGGAACTCCGCCAGGTCCTCCGGCTGGTCCGTCCCCGGTTCTTCATCCCGGTCCACGGCGAGTACCGACAGCTTCACCACCACGCCCGGCTGGCGCGGGAGGAGGGCATCCCGGCGGACAACGTGCTGGTGCTGGAGGACGGGCACGTGGTGGACCTGACCGAGAGCTCGATGCAGGCGCGCGACGAGGGCGTGGCCGGCTTCGTCTTCGTCGACGGGCTGGGCATCGGGGACGTCGAGCAGGTCGTCCTGCGCGACCGGCGCCACCTGGCCTCCGACGGGATGCTGGTGGCGACCGTGGGCCTCGACCGCGACACCGGCTCGGTGCGTGCCGGGCCGGACCTGATCAGCCGCGGCTTCATCGACCCGGGGCTCTCGGACGAGCTGATGGCGGAGGCGAGAGCGGCCGTGCTCGCCGCCGTCGACGGCGCCGGTCGGTATCCGGACCTGACGCTCCTCCAGGAGTCCATGCACGACGCGCTCTCCCGGCTGCTGTGGAAGCGCACGCGCCGGAGGCCGATGATCCTCCCGCTGCTCACCGAGCTGTAACCCCGCCCGCCCTCCGTGGCGGTCTGCGGCATGGCCGCGGAAACCACCCGGCGGCCGGCGCGCCGGTGGATATAATCGCGTCAGGCGGAGCGCCGTTCCAGACTTGCCTCGCACCACCGCTCGACCTACACGCCGCCGCGCCGCGCCTGCCCGACGCCGGTCGGGCCGCAGGCGTTCTGCCAGGTCACGGGCCGCCGTCCCGCTGCTCACCCCGACCCAGGCCCGCGAGCTCGCCGGCATCCTGCTCGCCGGCACAGCGCTGCTCGGCCTCGTGAGCTTCGCGCACGGCGATACCCCGCTGCTGGTGCGTATGAACGACTCGATCCTGGCGGTGTTCGGCGCCGGCTGGCCGCTGCCCGTGGGCGGGGCGCTGGCGCTCGGCGCCATCTGGATCTGGCCCCGGCCCCTTCCGATGCGCCGGGGCCACGTCGTCGCCGGCTTGCTCTGCGGACTGGCGCTGCTGGGCCTGTTCAGCCTCGCCTCGGCCCCGGCGGGAGGCGAGCTGGGCCGGCTGGTCCTGCACCCGGTGGCCGCCGTGGCCGGCGCGCCGGGCGCCGCGCTGCTGCTCTCCCTGCTGCTGGTGGCCGGCGCGATCGTGGCGTTCCGGTTCAGCGTCGGCACGCTGCTGCTGGGCGTCGCTGCCACGGCCCGGGCCGCGTACGACGAGCGCCGGCGCCTGGAGCAGCTGGTCCGGCGTCCGAAGCCGGGCGGGGCAGCCACGCCGCCGCCCCGCCCCGCCGCTGCGGCGGAGGTGGCCAGTGGCCCACCCCTGCTCGAACTGCCGGTGGAGATGGCCCAGGCCCTGCCCGCCTGGACACCCGAGCCGCATGACCTCCAGGAGGAGCGCGCCCTGGCCGCCGCCCGCGCGAAGGCCGCCCGGGAGGCCGGGGCGGCGTGGCCGGGGCTCCCTGCGGCCGGCTCTGGCGACCGGGACGGGGTCGAGACGGCGGTGGCGGTCGTGGCCGGCGACTGGGACGACGAGCCCGAGGTCGACTGGAAGCTGCCCTCGCTCGGCCTGCTGGACAGCGCCTCCGCCAGGAAGGAGCGCACGCAGGAGGAGATCAAGCGGAGCGTGCGGATCATCGAGGGCACGCTGGCGACGTTCGGCGTGCAGGCGCGTGTCATCGACGTCAACCCGGGCCCGGCCGTCACCCAGTACGCGCTGCAGCCCGCGGCCGGCGTCGCGGTGCGCCGGGTCGTCGCGCTGCAGAACGACCTCTCGCTGGCGCTGGCTGCGTCGCCGCTGCGCATCGAGGCCCCGATCCCCGGCAAGTCGGCGATCGGGATCGAGGTCCCCAACAAGGCGGCCACGCTGGTGACGATCCGCGAGGTCGTGGAGTCCAACGGCTTCCAGTCCGGGCAGCACCTGCTCGCCGTCGCGCTGGGCAACGACGTCGCCGGCCAGCCCGTCTCCGGCGACCTGACCCGCATGCCCCACCTCCTGATAGCCGGCGCGACCGGCCAGGGCAAGAGCGTCTGTGTCAACACCCTGATCTGCAGCCTGCTGCTCCAGGCCACGCCCGCCCAGCTCCGGATGCTGATGATCGACCCCAAGCGGGTGGAGCTGCAGGGCTACAACGGCCTGCCCCACCTCGCCGCGCCCGTGATCGTGGAGCCGCACCAGGCGGCGGTCGCGCTGCGCTGGGCGGTGTCCGAGATGGAGCGCAGGTACAAGCTGCTGGCGCACGAGGGCGTGCGCATCGTGTCGGTCTTCAACGAGCGGGCCCTGGCCAGGCGGGCCCGCGTGCTGCCGTACATCGTCGTGGTGATCGACGAGCTGGCCGACCTGATGATGGTCGCCGCCGGCGAGATCGAGGAGCTCGTGTGCCGCATCGCCCAGCTCGCCAGGGCCGTCGGGATCCACCTGGTCATCGCGACCCAGCGGCCGTCCACAGACATCATCACCGGCCTCATCAAGGCCAACATCCCCTCTCGGGTCGCGTTCGCGGTCGGCTCCCAGGTGGACAGCCGCGTGATCCTGGACTCGGCCGGCGCTGAGAAGCTGCTCGGCCGGGGCGACATGCTGTACCAGCCCGTGGACGCCGGCAAGCCCACGCGCCTGCAGGGAGCCTTCATCTCCGACCGGGAGGTGGAGGGGCTCGTCCGTTTCTGGCAGGCCCAGGGCGAGCCGCGCTACCTCGAGGGCGTGCTGGAGGCGGCCGCCAGCCTGCCGGGCGAGTCCGGCCGCTCCGAGCGCCGGCTCGACCCGCTGTTCCCGAGGGCCGCCCGGGCGGTGGCCGCCGAGGGCGGCGCGTCCGTGTCGCTCGTGCAGCGCAAGTTCAACGTGGGGTACTCCCGGGCCGGCCGAATCGTGGACCAGCTGGCCGAGCACCGGGTCATCGGCACCTACCAGGGCAGCAAGTCGCGGGACGTGCTGATGAACCTGCCCGACGTGGACGAGCTGCTGGAACAGCTGGGGCTCGAGTAATGCAAGAGGGGGCGGGCCCCCCCTTCCGGAATCCCCCCTCTTTCTGGGATCTTTCGGGGCACCTTCGGTGCGGCCCTTCGGGGCTCCCTGGGGCGCTGGTCGGCATGGGGAAGACGCACTCACACGCTCGTGCAAAGCCCTTGCTTACGCTCCCGCTGGGATCACTCCTCTTGCTTATCGGGCCAGAATGGGCAGGAGATGAACCTGCCCAACGCGCTCACCGTCAGCCGGCTGGCGGCCATCCCGGTCCTGATGGTGCTGCTCGTCGTGGAGTTCCCGTATCACGACCAGACCGCTGCCGCGGTCTTCGTCGCCGCCTCGCTCACGGACACGCTGGACGGCAACCTCGCCCGGCGGCGGGGCCAGGTCACCGAGCTCGGCAAGTTCCTGGACCCGCTGGCCGACAAGCTGTTCATCCTGTCGGTGCTGATCGTCCTGGTGCAGGAGCGCGAGCTGGCGGCGTGGGTCGTCGTCGTGATCTTCGGCCGCGAGCTCCTCATCACGGTGCTCCGGTCGATGGCGGCGAGCCGGGGCCAGGTCATCGCGGCCACCCCCTTCGGCAAGACCAAGACGGTGCTACAGGTGGCGGCGGTGCTGCTGCTGATCCTGGAGCGGCCGTATCCCCTGCTGGACCTGCCCACGACCATCACGGTCGCGCTGGCGGTCGTGTTCACGGTGCTCAGCGGGCTGGACTACCTCTGGCGCTTCCGGCACGTCCTGTCCAGGCCGGAGGACCTGGCGCTGCGACCGACCGGGGGCGGGGCGCCGGAGCTCGAGTCGTGGGTCGAGCCGCAGCTGCGCCGGCTGCACGAGCGGCTGCTGCGGGCCCGTGCGACGCTCGCCGTCGCCGAGTCGTGCACGGGAGGCCTGCTGGCGGCGGCCATCACCGACCAGCCGGGCAGCTCGTCGTACTTCAAGGGCGGCGTGGTCGCCTACTCCAACGAGATCAAGGAGCGCCTGCTGGGCGTGCCTCACGAGATGCTGGCCGCGCACGGTGCGGTCAGCGAGGAGGTCGCCCGGGCCATGGCCGAGGGTGCCAGGCGCCAGCTGGACACCGACCTGGCGATCTCCATCACCGGCATCGCCGGGCCGGAGGCGGACGGGACCGAGAAGCCGGTCGGCCTGACCCACGTGTGGCTGGCAGACGCGGCCGGCGGCCAGGGCCGGCGGTTCGTGTTCGGCGGCGACCGCTGGGCGAACCGGCGTGAGGCGGTCAGGGAGGCGGTCGGGCTGCTCCTGCAGCGGCTCGAAGGGTGAGGGCGCCGGGACGAGGGCACGCTTGACACGTCGAACGCGTGTTCGTATGCTGTAGGCTGATTTTCATTCTTGCCTCGGGATCGCGGCGGGGCCTGTGAAGGACTTTGACCGCGACGAACCAGGAGCCCAAACTCACATTCGAGCCACCGTCACAGCCCAGCCCGACCGGCAGGAGGAACCGTGGAGAAGGAAAAGGCACTCAGCACCGCGATCCAGCACATCGAGCGCAGCTATGGCAAGGGCTCGATCATGAAGCTCGGCGAGGTGGCGGCGGGACGCGAGGTGACGGTGATCCCAACCGGGGCGCTCGCCCTCGACCTCGCCCTGGGGGTGGGCGGGATGCCCAGGGGCCGCGTGGTTGAGATCTATGGCCCCGAGTCGGCAGGCAAGACCACGGTCGCCCTCCACGTCATCGCCGAGGCGCAGAAGCAGGGCGGGGTGGCGGCATTCGTCGACGCGGAGCACGCCCTCGACCCCATCTACGCCTCCCGCATCGGCGTCAACATCGACGAGCTGCTCATCAGCCAGCCGGACACCGGCGAGCAGGCGCTGGACATCGTGGAGGTGCTGGTTCGCAGCGGCGCCGTCGACGTGATCGTCATCGACTCCGTGGCCGCGCTGGTGCCCAAGGCCGAGATCGAGGGAGAGATGGGCGACAGCCACGTGGGGCTGCAGGCGCGTCTCATGTCCCAGGCGCTGCGCAAGCTGACGGCGGCCATCTCCAAGTCGAATGCCACCGTGATCTTCCTGAACCAGCTCCGTGAGAAGGTCGGCATCATGTTCGGCAACCCGGAGACGCAGCCCGGCGGTCGCGCCCTCAAGTTCTACTCGTCGGTGCGGCTGGACATCCGCAAGGTCGAGGTCATCAAGTCCGGCCTGGACAGCATCGGCGCGCGGGTCAAGGTCAAGGTGGTCAAGAACAAGGTGGCGCCGCCCTTCCGCCAGGCCGAGTTCGACATCCTCTTCAACGAGGGCATCTCGCACGAGGGCGGCCTGATCGACACGGCGATCGAGTACGGCGTCGTCGAGAAGAGCGGGACCTGGATGTCCTTCGGGGACGTCCGGCTCGGCCAGGGACGCGAGAACGTGCGCAGCTTCCTCCGGGAGAACCCGACGCTCTCCGCCGAGATCGAGGCGGCGGTCAGGGCCAAGGCCGCGGGTCAGCCCAGCCCCGAGACGGCTTCGAGGGCGCCGATGGGTGCCGGCGTCGAGGCGTAGGAGCGTCCGGCCGCCGCCCCCGGACGCGCTGAAGACCGCGTTCCGGCTGCTCGGCCAGCGGGCGCACGCCGAAGGGGAGCTGCGGCGCAAGCTGCTCGCGCGGGGCTGTCCGCGGGACGAGGTCGAGCGCAGCGTGGCCCGACTGCGTGAACTCGGCTACCTGGACGATGCAGCGTTCGCGCGAGAGCTGGTGGCCCGGCGTGAACGGACGAGGGGGAGCAGGATGATCGCGGCGGAGCTGGCCGCCAGGGGCGTCACCCGCGAGGTGGCCGAGGCGGCGGTCGCCGCGGTCGATCACGACGCCGCCGTGGCCGCCGCCCGGGCCCTGGCCTCCCGCTCTCCCGCCGTGGACCGGCGCCGGCTGGCCGAGCGCCTGACCCGCCGCGGGTTCGCCGAGGACGTGGTCCGAGAGGCGCTGGACGTAGCTCCGGACGTCGACTGATAGGGCCCTCCCCCCCTGGCGGGGGAGGTGGCCCCCGCCAGGGCCGGAGGGGGGTTGGGAACCCGAGCGGCCAGGCGGGGTACGCGGTGGGGCGGGGGAGGGCTGGCGCGCTGGCCTACCCAAGCCACCTCCCCAGTGCGCGGGGAAGCCTCCCCACCGCCCCTGAGGGGCCACCTCCCCCGCCAGGGGGGAGGGTCCCACGAGGCAGCACCGCTTGACGGTTTCGCGCGCTCGATTGCCAGCTTTCCTGAGCGGCTCTAGAATCCGATTCTGAGCACGTGTCTCCGCGGCGCGCGGTGGGCGTGTTCGGATGAAGTCGTTCTGACCATCCACGGGGCGCGGCTGCCTCGTATCTGGTTCAGCACCTTCACAATCGAATACGAGAGGTGAACCAACGAATGTCCGCATACGTCGTTCTGCTGCTGTTGGTTGGCACCGCGATCCTCAGCGGCGGAGTCGTGTACGTGGTCGCCATATTCGGCCATCGTCGGCGGCAGCACACCGACCTGCTGGAGGTCGAAGCCCGAGCTCAGCAGCGACTTTCACAGACCGAGAACGAAGCCAAGGAACGGGTACTCGCGGCCAAGGAGGAGGCGGTCAGGATCCGGGCCGAGGCCGACGAGGAGGCGCGCGAGACCCGGGTCCAGCTCCAGCAAACCCAGCGCCGCCTGAACCGGAAGGAGGAGAGCCTGGAGCGCCGGGTCGAGGAGCTCGAGCAGCGCGAGCAGGCGATATCCGAGCGAGAGAGAGGCCTGGACGACCTGCGAGCTCAGCTCGAGGACACGAACAGGCAGCAGCTGAGAGAGCTGGAGCGGGTCGCCGCGATGACCCGCCAGGAAGCTCAGGGGATCCTGCTGGGACAGATCGAGCAGGACCTGCGCAACGAGATTGCGCGCCGGGTGCGGGAAGCGGAGCTGTCGGCCCGCGACGAGAGCGAGCGCCGGGCGAGGGCGATCGTGACCGAGGCGATCCAGCGGGTGGCGGCCGACCAGACCGCCGAGACATCGGTCTCGGTGCTACCGCTGCCCAACGAGGAGATCAAGGGTCGCATCATCGGCCGCGAGGGGCGCAACATACGGGCCCTCCAGCAGGCCACCGGGATCGACCTCATCATCGACGACACCCCCGAGGCGATCGTGATCAGCGGCTTCGACCCGGTCCGCCGCGAGGTGGCCCGGACGGCGCTGAACAAGCTGATCGTGGACGGTCGCATCCATCCGGCGCGGATCGAGGAGACCGTCGCCAAAGCGCGGCAGGAGGTCCTGCAGCGCATCAAGGAGGAGGGGGAAGCGGCCGTCCTGGAGGTGGGACTCCAGGGCCTGCATCCCGAGATCGTGAGGCACCTCGGCATCCTCCGGTTCCGGACCAGCTACGGACAGCAGGTCCTGTCGCACTCCAAGGAGGTCGCCTACCTGGCGTCCACGCTGGCCGCCGAGATCGGTGCCGACGTCAGGGTCGCCAAGATGGCGGGCCTGCTCCACGACATCGGAAAGTCCATCGACCACGAGATCGAGGGTTCTCACGCCGTGATCGGGGCCGACCTGGTCCAGCGCCACGGCGTGCCGGCGCCGGTGGTGCACGCGGTCCGCGCGCACCATTACGACGAGGAGCCCCACACCATCGAGGCGCACCTCCTGATCGCGGCTGACGCCATCTCGGCAGCCCGGCCCGGGGCCAGGCGCGAGACCCTGGACGCCTACATCAAGCGGCTCGAGAAGCTCGAGCAGATCGCGAACTCCTTCCAGGGGGTGCAGCAGTCGTACGCCATCCAGGCCGGACGCGAGGTCCGCATCCTGGTCCAGCCGGAGCAGGTCGACGATTCGTCCGCCCAGCTGATGGCCAGGGACATCGCCAAACGAATCGAAAGCGAGCTCAGCTACCCGGGCCAGATCCGGGTGACCGTCGTGCGCGAAACCCGCGCGGTCGAATACGCCAAGTGAGAGGGAGGCCCCATGGGGCCTCCCTTTTTTGCTTTCCTTGTGCGCGTGGTGAGCCCCGCCGAGCCCTCTGACTTCCGCGTCCTGTTCGTCGCCGACGTCGTCGGCAGGCCGGGCCGAGCCGCGCTCGCGACGCTGCTGCCGGGACTCAAGGCCGAGCTCGAGCCCCACCTGACGATCGTCAACGGAGAGAACTCGGCCGGCGGCTTCGGCATCACCGCGGCGACGGCGCGTGAGCTGCGAGCGGCCGGCGCCGATCTCGTCACCACCGGGAACCACGTCTGGGACCAGAAGCAGTTCGTGGAGGAGATCGCCCAGCTCGACCGCGTGCTGCGGCCCCACAACTACCCGCCGGGGGTGCCGGGCACCGGGGTGGCCGTGGTCGAGGCCGACGGCGAGCAGGTGCTGGTGATGAACCTGCAGGGCCGCATCTTCCTGCCCGCGCTGGAGGACCCGTTCCGGGCGGCGGACGCGGTCCTGGCCAGCCACCCCGGCCGGGCGATCGTCTTCGTGGACATGCACGCAGAGGCCACGTCCGAGAAGACCGCGATGGGCTGGTACCTCGACGGCCGGGTCAGCGCGGTGGTCGGCACCCACACGCACGTCCCGACCGCGGACGCCCGGGTGCTGCCCGGCGGCACCGCGTATGTCACCGACGTCGGGATGGTCGGGCCGAGAGACAGCGTGATCGGCGTGCAGAAGGAGGCGGCGATCGGCCGTTTCCTCACCAACCTGCCACACCGGTTCGAGACCGCAAGCGGCGTGGTGACTTTCAACTCGGTACTGGTTACGATTAGCAGGCTCACCGGCCGGGCCACTTCAATTCGACGCATCGATCGAGAACACGTTTGACGGGGAGTTGTTCCAGCACATGACCGCGGAGGGGCGCGCACCGGTGGAGGTCCTCAAGGTATCGGCGACCTCCAAGCCGGTGGCCGTCGCCGGCGCCATCGCAGGCGTCATTCGAAGCCAGGGACGGGTGGAGGTGCAGGCCATCGGCGCCGGCGCCATCAACCAGGCCATCAAGGCCATCGCCATCTCGCGCGGCTACGTGGCCCCGGGGGGCATAGACATCGTCTGCGTGCCGTCGTTCATCGACATATCCATCGACGGCGAGGAGCGGACCGGGATCAGGCTGCTGGTGGAGGTCCGCTGACTACCTGATTCCCCGGGCGCATCCTCGCTATCCTGGGGACCTCAGTGCGCACGTTCCACGTCTGGACGATCGGGTGCCAGATGAACCTGGCCGACTCGGAGAGCCTGGCGCGCCGGCTCCTCGCAGCCGGCTACCGGGAGTCCCCGGAGCTCGAGCGCGCCGACATCGCGATCCTCAACACGTGCGTGGTCCGGCAGGCCAGCGAAGACCGGGTGTACGGCAGGCTCCACGAGCTCCGCCGCTGGAAGACGCCCGGGCGCACGGTCGCCCTGACCGGCTGCCTGGTCCGCAAGGAGGGGGAGGCCCTCCGGGAGCGGTTCCCACACCTCGACGCGGTGGTGCCGATCGGGGAATACGAGCCGTTCGTGGCCGAGCTCGGCACCCGCTACGACTACGCGCTGGGCGAGCCGCTGCCTACCGCGGGCCGGACGGGCGTGAGCCATTACATCAACGTGGTCCAGGGCTGCGACCACAACTGCACCTTCTGCATCGTTCCCCGGGTCCGGGGGCGGGAGGTCCACGTGCCGATGGAGCTGGTGCTCGAGCGGTGCCGGCGGGCCGTGGCCGAGGGCGCCCGCGAGGTCGTGCTGCTCGGCCAGAACGTCGACGACTACTGCGACCCGGGCGGTCGGGGGGGCCTGGCGGCGCTGGTCCGGGAGGTGGAGCGCGTCCCCGGCCTGGCCCGCGTCCGCTTCATGACCTCGCACCCGCAGGACCTGGAGATGGAGCTCCTCGAGGTCATGGCCCGCTCCAGCGTGGTGGCCCACGAGCTGCAGCTCCCTGTCCAGTCGGGAGATGACCGCGTGCTGAAGCGGATGGCCCGCGGCTACCGGGTCGACCGCTACCGCGAGATCGTCCGGCGGGCGAGGGACCTGCTGCCCGACCTGGGCCTCTACACCGATGTGATCGTGGGCTTCCCCGGCGAGACCGAGGAGATGTTCGCGAGCACGCGCCGGCTGATGGAGGAGATCGAGTTCGACGTGGTCCATCTGGCCCAGTACTCGCCGCGGCCCGGCACGCACGCGGGGGAGCGCTGGCCGGACGACGTGCCGGCAGAGGAGAAGCGGCGGCGCATCAACGACCTGCTCGCGCTCCAGCGAGAGATCGCCGGGCGGCGGACCGCCCGCTGGCTCGGGCGGACCGTCGAGGTCCTGGTGGAGGGTACCGACGAGCTGGGCAGGCCGTACGGGCGCAACCGCCAGGGCAAGCGGGTTGTCGTGATGCGGTCCCGCGCGGAGCCGGGCACGCTCGTGCCGGTGCTGGTGGAGGAGGCCTCGCCCGGGCAGCTGGCCGGGCCCGTCGCCCCGGCGTGAGCATCGGCGCCGGCGCGAGCACGCCGGCGATGAAGCAGTACTGGGCCGCGAAGCTCCGTCACCCGGACGCGATCCTCCTCTTCCGCCTCGGCGACTTCTACGAGGTGTTCTTCGACGACGCCGTGGAGGCGGCGCCCATCATGGGCGTCACGCTGACCTCCCGCCCGATGAAAGAGGGCCGCCAGCCGATGTGCGGGGTGCCGCACCATGCCTGGCAGACCTACGTCGGCAGGCTGCTGCGGGCGGGTCGGAAGGTGGTCATCTGCGACCAGGTCGAGGAGGCCGCCGGCCGGAAGGTGGTCCGGCGCGAGATCACGAGGGTCCTGACACCAGGCACGGTCGTGGACGACGCCTACCTGGAGCCGGCCCGCTCCAACTGGCTGGTGGCGGCGTGGGCCCGGGGCGCCGAGGGCGGGCTCGCCGCCTGCGACGTGTCGACGGCCGAGCTGCTCCTGTGCCAGCTGCCCGTGGAGCGGCTCCAGGCTGAGCTGGACCGCCTCGCCCCGGCCGAGCTGCTGCAGCCGCCGGCGGTCGACCCCTACCGGTTCGACCCGGAGCGCGGCAGGCACCTGCTCAGGGAGCGGCTCGGCGTCGCGTTTGCCGAATCCATCGGCGCGGAGGCGGCGCCGCTCGGCATCGGCGCGGCGGGCGTCGTGCTGGAGTACCTGGACCTGAACCAGGTGCGGGTCGAGCCGGGCCTCTTCCGGGTCCGCACGTACTCGCCGGACGCGACGATGCAGCTGGACGCGGCCACGCAGCGCAACCTCGAGCTGCCCGCGCTGCTGAAGCTCGTGGACCGCACCCGCACGCCCATCGGCGCGCGCCGCCTCCGGCGGTGGGTCTGGGCTCCCCTGCGCGACGCGGAGGCGATCGAGCTCCGCCTGGGCGCGGTCCACGAGCTGGCCGCAACGCGCGACCTGCGAGACCGGCTGCGCGCCGCTCTGGCCGAGGTTGGCGACCTGGAGCGCCTGGTCGGCCGCGCCGCCCAGGGCCTGGCCTCGCCTCGCGAGCTGGTCGCGCTGCGCCGGTCGCTGGAGGCGCTTCCCGGCGTCGCGCAGGCCGCGGCCGGAGCGGCCTCGCTCCTGGTCCGCGAGCTGGCCGGGGCGATCCGGCCGGACCCGGGCCTGGCCGGCGAGCTCGCCCGTGCCCTGGTCGACGACCCGCCGGCGCTGCTCCGCGACGGCGGCGCCATCCGAACCGGCTACGACAGCGAGCTCGACGGCATCCTGGATGCCTCGCGCGCGGCCCGCGACTGGATCTCCGGGCTGGAGCAGGCGGAACGTGAGCGCACCGCGATCAGGAGCCTCAAGGTCGGCTACAACCGCGTGTTCGGCTACTACATCGAGGTCAGCCACGCCAACCAGTCTCTGGTGCCGGGCGACTACGTCCGCAAGCAGACGCTGACCGGCGCCGAGCGCTACCTGACGCCCGAGCTGAAGGAGAGGGAGGCCGTCGTCCTGAACGCGCTCCAGGACCGGGCGGCCAGGGAGCTGGAGATCCTGCGCGAGCTCCAGCGGCGGGTGGCCGAGGCCGCGCCGGCCCTGTTCCCCTGCGCCGAGGCGGCGGGCGAGCTGGACGCGCTCGCCTCCCTGGCGGAGGCCGGGGCGGACCTGGGCTGGGTCCGCCCCGAGGTGACCGCCGGGCTGCGCCTCCAGGTCAGGGCCGGACGCCACCCCATGGTGGAGGCCGCCGTCGGATTCGACCGGTTCGTCGCCAACGACACCCTCCTGGACCCGGACCGCGAGCAGGTCGTGGTGCTCACCGGCCCGAACATGGCCGGCAAGTCGACCTACCTGCGGCAGGTGGCCCTCATCGTCCTGCTGGCGCAGTGCGGCAGCCTGGTCCCGGCTCAGGCCGCCTCCGTCGGGCTCGCCGACCGGATCTTCACCCGCGTGGGAGCCCACGATGACCTGTCGGCCGGGCTGTCGACGTTCATGGTCGAGATGACCGAGACGGCCAGCATCCTCAACCACGCGACGCGCTCGTCGCTCGTGGTCCTCGACGAGGTGGGCAGGGGCACCTCGACGTACGACGGCGTCTCGATCGCCCAGGCGGTGGTGGAGCACCTGCACGACAGTCCGCGGCTGGGCTGCCGGACGCTGTTCGCGACCCATTACCACGAGCTGACCGCCATGGCGGACCGCCTGGCGCGGGTGCGGAACGAGCGCGTCGAGGTGATCGAGGAGGGAGGGACCATCCGGTTCCTGCACCGCGTGGTGCCGGGCGGCGCCGACCGGTCGTACGGGATCCACGTCGCCGCCCTGGCGGGCCTGCCCCCACAGCTGGTCGCACGGGCGCGGGAGATCCTGCAGGAGCTGGAGCGGCAGCGTCCGCTCGAGCCGCGCGAGCTGCAGCTCGGCCTGCCGCTGGTCACGGCCGGCGACGAGATCCACCAGGCGCTGGGCAGCATCGAACTCGACCGCCTGAGCCCGCTCGAGGCGCTGCAGAAGCTCTACGAGCTGCGCGCGCGACTGCCGTGAAACTTGCAAGGGGGGGCAGGCCCCCCCTTCCGGAACCCCCCCTCTTTCTGGGACGTTCGGTGCACCTTCGGTGCTTCCCTTCGGGGTTTGGCGCTGATGCTGGGGTGTCCGGAACGGACTCACACGCTCGGGCGAAGCCCTTGCTTACCTGGCGCCGTGCAAGGGGGGGCGGGCCTCCCCTTCCGGAGCCCCCCCTGCGACCGGGGATCGTTCGGTGACCATCCGGGTCCTGGACGCCCGCGTGGCCGATGCGATCGCGGCCGGGGAGGTGGTGGAGCGGCCGGCGTCCGTGCTCAAGGAGCTGGTGGAGAACTCGCTGGGCGCCGGCGCCCGGCGGGTGTCGGTCGAGGTGCGGGGTGCCGGTCGGACGCTCCTGCGG
>DATFRD010000324.1:0-8021 GCA_035263645.1 Candidatus Dormiibacterota bacterium
ACCGGTCCCAGACCAGGTTGCGCAGAGCGCCCGCGCCGAGAGCCCAGTCCGCGGGGCAGCAGTCGCGGGCCGCCCGGAGCCAGTCCATGAACGCCGCATCGGAGCGCACGATGGTCTCCAGGCGCTGCCGCAGCACGGCGAGTCTAGCCCCGGTGCTCGGCCTTCATGCGCCGCTTCACCTCGCGCGCCTCCGCCATCGACTCCGGCGAGTCGACGTCGGCGACGGTATGCCAGGAGGCGGCGTGCCGCTCCCAGCCGGGCGGCTGGACACCGAGCTTCTTGGCCAGGACGGCGATCGTGATCTGGGTCTTCTGGGCTCCGAAGCCGGGCAGGTTGGAGATCCGCCGCGCCAGCTCCCCTCCGTCCTTCACACCCCGCCAGATCGCCGCCGCATCGCCCCCGTACTCCGCGGCCACCACCTGGCAGAGCGCCTGGACCCTTCTCGCCATGTTGCCCGGGAAGCGGTGGAGGGCGGGCCGGCGCCGGAACACCTCGTCGAGCTGGTCCGGGTCCATCGCAGCGATCCGCGCCGCGTCCAGGTGGCCGATGCGCTCCTTGAGGTCGTACGGCCCCCCGAACGCCTTCTCCATCTTCACCTGCTGGTCGAGGACCAGGCCGATCATGAGCGCGAGCGGGTCACTCTCCAGCAGCTCGTCCGCCTCCGGCCGTCCCGTCCACGTGATCGGCATCCGCCGAGAATAGCCCCATGGACACGGATGCCGTCGAGTGGCTCACCGCCGCGGGGGTCGTCGAACGCGTGCAGCAGGGCACGGCGCCGGGCGTCATGGTGGACGCGCACCGGGAGCGAATCCGGCGCCTGGACCCCTCCCTCGGCGCCTACGTGCATCTGGCCGAGGGGACGACGGCGGCCGCGGGCCCGCTGAGCGGCGTCACGCTGGCCGTGAAGGACACGCAGGCCGTCGCCGGCATGCCGTGGACGTTCGGGTCCCGCCGCTGGCGGGACCAGGTCGCCGGCGAGGACGAGATCGCGGTCCGCCGCGCCAGGGCGGCCGGCTGCACGGTCGTGGGCAAGACCAACACGCCCGAGCTGGCCGCCTCGGTGGGCACGGTCAACGACCTCTTCCCACCGACGCGCAACCCGTGGCGACCGGACACGACCCCGGGAGGATCGAGCGGGGGCAGCGCGGCCGCCGTCGCGGCCGGGCTGTGCACGATCGCCTTCGGCGACGACATGGGCGGCTCGATCCGCATCCCTGCCGCCTGCTGCGGCGTGGCGGGCCTGCGGCCCTCGGCCGACCGCGTGCCGAGGCACCGGCCCGACCCGACCCACCTGAGCGTGCCGGGGCCGCTCGGACGCTCGGTCGACGACCTGCGCGTCGCGTTCGCGACGATGGTCGGGGAGCGGGCCGCCGCGGCCCCCGGAGGCAGCTTCCGCGTCGTGGTGGTGACCGCGAGCCCGCTCGCCGTCGACCCGGCCTGCGCGGCGGCCAGGGACCGCGCCGCCGCCGCGCTGCGCGAGGCCGGCCACGTGGTCGTGGAGACGCCGGCGTGGGACCCGGAGCCTGTCGCCCGCGCGTACCAGGTGGTGCGGCCGGCCAGTGTCTCCGTCATGCCGGGCGAGCCCGCCGACTATGGCGCCGCCGCGGGGCGGCTGATCGCCCGCGGCCGTGCCACCCCGGTGGCCGAGTTCCTGGAGGCACTGTCGGCCGGGATCAGGGCCGCCTGGCCGCTGAAGGAGCTGGTCGGGGACGCCGACGCCGTCCTGACGCCGACCCTGGGCCTGCTCCCGATGCCGATCGAGCAGGTGCCGCCGTTCCTCGGCCCGGAGTGGCTCAGCTACACGCAGTTCGTGCTTCCGGTCAGCTTCGCGGGCCTGCCCGCGGTCAGCGTCCCGGCCGGCCTGCACGACGGCCTGCCGGTGGGCGTGCAGCTGGTCGGCCGTCCGAACGACGAGTGGCGGCTGCTCGCGCTGGCAGAGCAGCTGGAGCGGGCGGACGGCTTCGGCTTCCGCCGGCCGCCGGGCTGGGACTGACCGGTCCCGTTCCGGCGGGTTGGGAGGGGCACGCGGCCCCTCCCCCTCCCTATGTCTGTTCCTCGCCGGCGGCCGCCAGCTCCTGGCCGCGGCGGGCGATCTCCTGGACCACGGTCGGGTCGGCCAGGGTTGTGGTGTCGCCCAGCGCGCGGTTCTCCGCGACGTCGCGCAGGAGCCGGCGCATGATCTTGCCCGACCGCGTCTTGGGCAGCTCGGGCGTGAACACGATGTTGGCCGGAGCGGCGAACCTGCCGATCTTGCGACCGACGTGGTCGCGCAGCTCGCGGAGCCGCTCCGGCGACGGCTCCTCGTTGCCCTTCAGCGTCACGTAGGCCACGATCGCCTGTCCGGTGGTGGCGTCGGAGCGGCCGCACACCGCCGCCTCGGCCACCGTGGGGTGGTCGACCAGCGCCGACTCGACCTCGATGGTCGAGATGCGGTGGCCGGAAACGTTCATCACGTCGTCGACGCGGCCCAGCAGCCAGAAGTCGCCGTCCTCGTCGACACGCGCGCCGTCGCCTGCGAAGTAGGCTCCGGGGAACCTGCTCCAGTACGTCTGCACGTACCGGTCGTGGTCCTTGAACAGGCCCCTCAGCATGGCCGGCCAGGGCCGCTGGAGGACGAGGTACCCGGCGCCTCCGGGCCCGACCTCCTCGCCCCGGTCGTTGTAGACAGCGGCCTTCACGCCGGGGAACGGCTTCGTGGCCGATCCCGGCTTCGTCGTGGTGAGCCCCGGCAGCGGGGTGATCAGGATCATCCCGGTCTCGGTCTGCCACCAGGTGTCGACCACGGGCGTCCGGTTGCCGCCGATGTTCTCGCGGTACCAGACCCATGCTTCGGGGTTGATCGGCTCGCCCACCGAGCCCAGCAGGCGCAGCGAGCTCAGGTCGTGCTTCCGGGCGTGCTCGGGGCCCCACTTCAGGTGCGTGCGGATGGCCGTGGGAGACGTGTACAGGATGTCGACCCTGTAGCGCTCGATGATGTCCCACCAGCGGTCGCGATCGGGGAAGTCGGGGGTGCCCTCGTAGATGATGCCCGTGGTCCCGTTGGAGAGCGGGCCGTAGACGATGTAGCTGTGCCCGGTGACCCAGCCGATGTCGGCCGCGCACCAGTACACGGAGTCCGGCTTGACGTCGAAGATGTAGTGGTGGGTGGTCGCCGTGCCGACCAGGTACCCACCGGTCGTGTGCACGATCGCCTTCGGCTTGGCGGTCGTGCCGCTGGAGTAGAGGAGGTACAGGAGATCCTCCGAGTCCATCTCCTCGCACGGGCAGCTCGCAGGGTCCTCGTCGACGCCCTCCAGGAGCTCGTGCCACCAGACGTCGCGGTCGCCGGCCATGGCCACGTCGCCGCCGGTGCGCCGGAGCACGACACAGTGCCGCACGCCGGGCGCCTCCGCCATGGCGTCGTCTGACGTCTTCTTGAGGGGCACGCGGCCGCCGCGCCGCCACCCCTCGTCCTGCGTGATGAGGATCTCGCAGCCCATGTCGTTGAGTCGGCCGAGCAGCGAGTCGGCGCTGAAGCCGCCGAACACGACCGTATGCGGCGCGCCGAGCCGCGTGCAGGCCAGCATGGCCACGGCCAGCTCGGGGACCATGCCCATGTAGATGCCGATCGGCGTTCCCTTGCCGACCCCGAGCTTCTTCAGCCCGTTCGCGAACCGCACCACCTCACGCTGCAGGTCCGCGAAGGTGATCACCCGCCGGTCGTCGACGGGCTCGCCCTCCCAGTAGTAGGCGACCCGGTCACCGTGGCCGGCCTCGACGTGGCGGTCGACGCAGTTGTAGCAGACGTTCAAGCGGCCGCCGAGGAACCACTTGGCGTACGGCGGGTTCCACTCCAGGACCTGGTCGAAGGGCTTCGACCAGGTCACCCGCCTCTCGGCCTCGTCGCGCCAGAACCGTTCGAAGTCGTCATCGGCCCGCTGGTAGATGTCCGGCTGAGCGTTGGCCTGAGCGCCGAACCCGGCCGACGGGGGATAGCGGCGCTCCTCCAGGAAGAGGGTCTCGATCGCGTGCCCGGTGGTCTCTTCTGCTGACATCGGCCAACTCCTCCAGGGGGTCCAGTGGTACCGCTAGCCTACGCCTCGGCCCTCGGCATGGACACCGCACCGGCCGGCGGCGCCGCGGCCCACAGCGGCCGTCCCACCGGCAGCACCGGGCTCGGCGACATGCCGTTGATGACGCCGGCCGCCGACGCGTAGAAGGCCGTCAGGGCGGTCAGGATCCCCACCCAGCCGCCGACCAGGACCAGGCCGGTGCCGGCCGCGCTGCCGGCGAAGTTGCCGATGAACAGCAGGATCTCCGTGAGCTCCAGGGTCAGGAACACGGCGAACACCGCCATGTTGATCCGGGTGCTCCACAGCATCATGTACGTGTTGAAGATGGCGAACGAGAGCAGGATCCAGCCCAGTGCTGGCGCCAGGTCCTTGGCCTCCACCTTGCCGAACAGGAACAGCGCCACGAAGGCCGCCAGGCCCATCCAGAACGCGCCGTAGGTGCTGAACGCCGTCGCGCCGAACGTGTTGCGGTTGCGGAACTCCCACATGCCGGCCAGGAACTGGCCGAGGCCGCCGTAGAACGCGGCATAGCCGAAGAAGGCCAGCAGGGGCACCGAGTCACCGAGTGCGTTGTGGGCGCTGAGGAGGAACGTCGTCAGCCCGAACGCGGCGAGCCCGAGTGGAGCCGGGTCTGCAACTGGGAGCACAGGTCGTTCTTCCGCCATAGCCTCTCCTCCAAATGGCGACACGCGAGCAGGTGCCCGCGAATGCAGTGATACGCCATCGTGCCGACACCAGGTAGCGGTTCACGCCGAGCGGTCGTGCGGCGCCGTCGAGCGGTCGCCAGCGTGCGCCGAGCGGCAGACCATTGCCGGCCGCGCCGCTTTGCGGAATCATCAGCACGATGAGCTGGCCGGCCGCCCTTGGGGCGCAGGCCGTCCTGACCGGCCTCGCCGCGCTGTTCGTATACCTCCTGCTGCGGCGCCAGCGGCGAGGTTTCGGCACGGTCGAGGAACGGGCCACGCTCCGGACGCTGGCGTTCGCCACGTCTGCGCTGCGCAGCCTCCGACGCGGGCTCAGCCCGGAGAGCGCCAGCGGGGTGCTGCCCGAGGTCGCGGAGCAGGCGGGTGCCGCGGCCGTGGCCCTCTACGACCGCGAGCGGCTGCTCGGCTTCCATATCGCTGCGGTGGGGCCGGCCGAGAGCCACCGCCTCCACGCGGGCGTGGAGACCGCGGCGGTGCTGGAGGCGCTGGCCGCGGGTCGGCTCAAGCTCGTGCAGCTGCACCCCCGGGGGTCGGAGTACTGCGAGCTGCGCTCCGGGGTCGTGGCGCCGCTCATCGTGGACGAGCAGCCCGTCGCGGCCCTTGTCACCTACCACGTGCAGCCACCCGGCCCGGCCGCGCTGCGCATCGCCGCCGACCTGGCCGAGCTGCTGGCCACCCAGCTCCGCCTGCAGCACGCGGAGGGGCAGCGCGTCGCGCTGGCCAGGAGCGAGCTGCGCGCGCTTCGGGCCCAGATCTCGCCCCACTTCATCTACAACACGCTGAACACGATCGCGGCCTTCATCCGGACCGACCCGGATCGGGCTCGGGCCCTCGTGCTGGAGTTCGCCGACTTCACCCGCCGGGCGTTCCAGAACCCGCAGGGCGAGTTCACGACCCTGGCCGACGAGCTGATCTACGTGAGACAGTACCTGCAGCTGGAGCAGGCCCGGCTGGGCGACCGCTTGCGCGTCCGACTCAACGTGGAACCGGAGGTCTTGAACGCGACCGTCCCGACGCTGCTCGTCCAGCCCCTCGTGGAGAACGCCGTGAAGCACGGCATCGAGACGGCGCAGGTCGGAGGCACGATCACCGTACGCGCCGAGGACCAGGACGACGAATGCCTCATCGTCGTCCAGGACGACGGCTGCGGCTTCGCCGGAGCGAGCACCGCCACCGAGGGCGCCGGCGCCCTGGCCAACATCGACCGGCGGCTCCGCCAGGTGTTCGGCCCCGCCTACGGCCTGGTGATCGAGTCGCGGCTGGGGGCCGGGACGAGCGTGCAGGCGCGCGTGCCCAAGTACCGGCCGGGAGTCCGCGCGTCATGACGCTGAGCGTGCTGGTGGTCGACGACGAGACGCCCGCGCGCGACGAGCTGGCGTTCCTGCTCCAGCGGCAGGGGCAGGTCGGACGCATCGCCCAGGCCGCGGACGCGACCGAGTGCCTGGACCTGCTGGCCGGGGGAGGCTTCGACGCGGTCTTCCTCGACGTGCGCATGCCGCGCCTGGACGGCCTGGCGCTCGCCAGGCTCATCGGTCAGATGGCCCGGCCCCCGCAGGTCGTCTTCGTGACCGCGTTCGGCGATCACGCCGTCGAGGCGTTCGGCCTCGCCGCGGTCGACTACGTCATGAAGCCGGTCCGGCCCGAGCGCCTCGGGGTGACCATCGGCCGCCTGGTCCGGGCGCGCGAGGCGGCGGCCGACCGGCGGCCAGGCGCGTCCGGGCTCGGCGACCGGATCGCGGTCACCGTGCGCGGCCAGATCCGGCTCCTGCCGGTCGGCGACGTCCGCTTCGTGATCGCAGACGGCGAGGGGGTCAGCGTCCGGACCGCGGACGGCCGGTTCCACGTGCGCCACACGCTGCACGAGCTGGAGGAGCGGCTGAGCGGGCACGGCTTCCTCCGGGTCCACCGCGCCTACCTGGTCAACCTCAACCATGTCTCCAGCATCGAGCCCTTCTTCAACGGGACGTACCTCCTGAAGGTCGAAGGCATCCCGGACCTCACCGTGCCGGTCTCCCGGCGCCACGCCGCCGACCTCAAGACGGCGATCCGCCTGTGAGCCGCCCGCTCTTCCCCCCGCTCCCAAGCTGGGCGCTGCGCGGGCGGACGTCCTGGCTCGTCTCCCGTGCCGCGGACGGCATCCGGCTGATCGAGCGCCGCAGGGCGGCCGCCGCGCCGGTGGACGGGCCGGCCGAGGTCCAGCGCCTGCGCGACCTGCGCGAGCAGACCCAGGTCGGCGAGATCTTCCTCGCTGCGCAGATGCGCCGACAGCTGAAGCTCAGCCTGGGCGTGACGGCCACGCTCGTGGCTGCCCTCGGCGGCCAGCCGCTGCTGGCGTGGCTCTGGCCGGCGTACGGCGACGTCCGCGTCTTCGGCATCCCGCTCCCGTGGCTGGTGCTCGGGGTCGGCTCCTACCCGCTGCTGATCGCCCTCGGCCTGTACTACGTGCGCAAGGCCGAGGCCATCGACGACGAGTTCAGCGACCTGCTCGA
This sequence comes from Candidatus Dormiibacterota bacterium, assembly GCA_035263645.1. GTDB lineage: Bacteria > Chloroflexota > Dormibacteria > Dormibacterales > Dormibacteraceae > CF-161. The sequence goes on from DATFRD010000324.1 coordinate 7,246, forward strand.
GCCGTGACGTCGATACCGGCGGTGGGCGGGCTCCTGGCGATGCTGGTGGCGACGGTCAGCGTCGGCATCTTCGCGCGCCGGTTCGCCCACACCACCTCCGACTTCCTGGTGGCCGCCCGCGCGGTCCCGCCGGTGGCCAACGCGGCCGCCATCAGCGGCGAGTACCTGAGCGCTGCGTCCTTCCTGGGCATCGCCGGGCTGGTCATGAAGTTCGGCTACGACGTCCTGTGGTACCCGGTGGGCTACGCGGCGGGCTACCTCGTCCTGCTCGTGTTCATCGCCGGGCCGCTGCGACGCTTCGGCGCGTACACCATCCCAGACTTCGCCGAGGGGCGGTTCAACAGCCCGCGGTTCCGCCGCCTCGCCGTGGGGCTCGTGATCGTGGTCGGCCTGTTCTACACGCTGCCCCAGATGAAGGCAGCCGGGATCACCGTGTCCAGCGCGGCCGGGCTCCCCTACCCGTTCGGGGTGCTGACCATGGCGGCCGTCGTCGTGACCATCGTCATGGCGGGAGGGATGCGAGGGGTGACGATCGTGCAGGCGATGCAGTTCGCGGTGAAGCTGTTCGCGATCGCCGTGCCGGTCTTCGTGCTGGTCGCGCTCTTCGGGACGCCGGCTCACATCTTCGCCGCGGTCCGGGGCACGGAGGCGGCCAGCTCCGCCCACCCGGTCACCGTGTCCGTAGCCCAGGGCGACGAGTGGCAGCTCACGCGCTCGATCCGCGTCCGCCTGGACCACCCCACACAGGTCCGGCTGGGCCCCGCCGGGGCCGGCTC
>DATFRD010000325.1:0-4761 GCA_035263645.1 Candidatus Dormiibacterota bacterium
GGCACGCCCCGGCCCCCCTCTCCCGAGATGGACTGATGTTACGACCATCAGCCCAATGTGACAAGTGGGCTGCACCGCCCCGACCGGCGGCCGTAGGCTTTGCCCGGCGCCGGCGGCGACCGGCGGCGACCGGCTCGGGACGAGAGAGGAGGGATGCTGTGACCGGCGATTCGGGGACCGGCCCGACCAGCGGGCTGACGTGGCTCTCGTCGACGCTGGCGTCGGACGCGGCCGGGGGCAGGGGCGTGCTGCCCGAGTGGATCCGCCCCCTGCGGCCCGGGGCCTGGGCAGCCGGCTACGCGTGCACGGTCGCCATCGGCACCGACGACAACCGGTTCATGCCCCTGGCGATCGAGCGCGGCCCGGTGGCCGGTCGCATCCTGGTCGCCGGCGGAGGGGGCCGCTCGCGGGGCTCCTGCCTGGGCGGCCTCACGGGCCTGCAGATGGTCATCGAAGGATTCGAGGGATTCGTCACGGACGGCCTGGTCCGCGACGCGGCGGAGCTGGGACGCCTGCCGCTGGGCGTGTGGTCGCGCGGCGTGACCCCGACCGCGTCCGCCAAGCTCGGGCCCGGCTCCATGGGGGCTGCGGTGTCCTGCGGCGGGGTGCTCGTCCACGAGGGCGACCTGGTCGTGGCGGACGACGACGGGGTCGTGGTCTGGCCGCGGGCGGACGTCGAGCGGCTGCTGGCCAGCGCCCGGCAGCGCCTGGATGCCGACACCGCCCGCCTGGAGGAGCTGGAGAACCGGCGGAGACAGGGGCAGGCGGGCCTCCCCCGGCGCTCCTAGATCGCGGGGGCGGCGGACCCGGCGAAGCTTTGCCGGGCCCGCCGCCGGGCCGTCAGAAACGGAAGAAGAGGCGGCGGACCCTCTCGATGACGTCCGGGTCGCCGGTCGCGGCGCCGCCGGGGAAACGACCGAAGACCGTCAGCACGAAGTCCGACGGCGTGTACCGCCAGACCGCGTCGCAGCCCTCGAAGTTGCCCTCCTCTGGCTGCGCCTGCCACGTGCCGTCCTTCACGGTGGCGCGCCAGCGGCCGCCCCAGGGTCCGGAGACGTCGATGCCGTACACGCAGTCCAGGCCGCTTGCCGACTCCTGGTCCACCGTGTACTGCATGATGATGTGGCAGTACGGGATCAGGACCCCTGCCGTCGCCTCGTCGAGCTCGGCCAGCTTGTCGCCCAGCCCGTACTCGATGTCGTAGGGGTGGATGCCGTAGTCCATGATGTGGAACGCCGGGTAGAAGCCGGCCGGCACCGGCCCCATGTACGGGTGGGTGACAATGAATCCGGTCCATTCCTCGGGGGTGAGCGCGTCGAAGATGGCCATCATCCTGGCCGCGTCGTCCTTGAGGCGGGCGAGCGCCTGGTCGCGCGAGAGGCTGCGGAACTCCAGCGCGTGGTCGTTCAGCGTCTCGCCCATGATGGCCAGGCCCAGGGCGCCGGCGATCTCGCCCTTCCGGGCAACCTCCCAGCGGGACAGGTAGCCCTCGGTGACGTCGATCATGTGACCGACCAGGTCGCGCACCTCCCAGTCCGTGCAGCGGGTCTGGACGGTCCAGTTCCCCGGGTTCTCGACCAGGTCGAAGAACTTCCGCTGGTCCCGGCGGAGGATGCCCATAACGGCCTCCTTCCCGTCCGCCGCCATCGGGTTGACCGGGGCCACCACCGTGCTCATAGCTCCATCTCCTTGTTCGAGGGCCGGCGGGGCGCCGCCGCCTCCCGGTCCGCCGCGACGCGTGAGCGCCGCCGCCACACGCCTCAAGGCGCTGGCCGTCGGCGCTCACAATAGCCTCCTAGGAGCGCGGCCGAAAACCAAGCCGGATCTTTGGGGCCCATGCACCCCATCTCCCCACCCCACGAAATCCGCACCCCACCACCGCGATTTCGCGGGGACCCCGGTCCGGCGTTGCCTCCTGCGGTGCTCGCTCACGCCCTGGAGGGCGCTCGCTGCGCTCCTCGTCGGCGGCACCGGATCTGGGGCACCTGGACCCCAAATCTCTCGGCCCGGTTTCCAGCCACGCTCCTGGGCGGCGGACCTGATGTCCGGCTGTCCCGCTGTGCGGTGGGACGCGCCTCAGAGGATCGCGTACGAGGCCGTGACCTGCACCACGCGCGTGGGGCCGCCGCTTCCGTAGCAGATGGACGGAGGCTGGGTGGCCAGGGCCTGGAGGTCGCCCAGCCGCACGCCCGCCGCCCGGGCGACGGCCAACGCCGTGTCGCGCGCCTGGGTGGTGGCGGCGGCCACCGCCGCCTGGACCTCCTCGGCGCTGGGCATGGCGGTCAGTCCGGCGCTGGTCGAGTAGCCGGACACCCCGCCCACCTCGAGGACCGCGCGGCTGGCCCGGGCGACCTGCTCCGTGCCAGTCAGCTCGGCCTGGACGGTCGCGTAGGCGGTGAACGACCGGCCCAGGACGTCGCCGTAGCTGCTGAACGACGAGCGGTGGACAGCGGACGCCGGCAGGCCGGCCTGCTGGAGGGCGGCGACCACGGCGTCCACCCTGGCCTGCGCCATCTCGACCACGCTGGCGGCGTCGGTGCCGTGCTCCTGGAGGGTGGCGGTGAGCGTCGTCACCTGCGGCGCGGAGGTGGCGACCGGGGCGACGCCGGTGACGGCCAGGCCCCGGCCCCGGAACTGGACGGCCGGTGCGGTTCCGCAGGAGGTGGGCACCACCACGCCGCCGGGCAGGGCCGTGGTGCCGGCCTGACCGCCGCGCGCCGGGCCGGCCGCGGGAGCGGCCGCGCCCGCGGCCGGCGCGGCGCCGGCTGCACTCCCTGCGGCGTCCTGCTGGGCCGGCCCGCCCGAGTCGACCGCCGGGGCGGCCGGCACGATCGACGTGAGCGGCGGGCTGGACCCCGCCCGACCGGCCAGCCCGAGGGCGACGACGCCGCCTGCCCCGAGGCAGACGACGCACACGAGGCCCGCGGCGGCCACCAGGGCCGCACGCCCCCGCAGCCACGGCCAGGGAACGGCGGAGCTCGACGATGTCCGTTCGCTTCCGATCATCTCGGCCCGGAAACGCGCGGCGCCCCGGCGGGTAACGCGCTCCTAGGGGTGCGGCCGCAGCCCTAGGCGGTCGGCGGCGGCTGCCGGCGGGCGTGGCGCCGGGCCGCGTCCCACATCGCTCTGTGCTGGCGGTGGTAGGCGACGTTCGCCTCGAAGAGCGCGCGCACGCGCCCCAGCAGCTCGCCGTCGGCGTAGTTCGCCTCGACGTAGTCCCACAGCCGCTGGCTGGCCAGCGTCAGCTCGGCCCCCAATCCATGCAGCTCGGCCCTGCCCCGCTCAAGTTCCTCGGTCATTCCCCTGCCTCGCCGTCGACCACCCTCGCTCTCCGGCAGCCGCTACGTGTTCATGCCACTGGGTGGTTTGGTGGGAAGACGTATACCACGATCCCAGGAGCTCCCGCTGTCGGCCTGGTCGAGGAACGCGCCGAACGCACGGAGCTCGAGCGCCCGGCCGGCCACCACCAGGAGGGACCGGTCGGCCGCGTCGGCGAACGCGGCGTTCGTCGAGCCCAGCGCGTCCCGGTAGGCGCGGGCCAGCGCGCTGGTGGGAACGATGCCGAGGCCCACCTCGTTGCTGACCACGATCGTCGTCGTCGGACCGCGCCCGGCGGCCCGCTGGGCGCAGGTCCGCGCGGCGGCCAGGACCTCATCGACCCCGGCGCCGGCCTCCAGCAGGTTGGCGACCCACAGCGTCAGACAGTCGACGATGACGCAGTCCCCTGCGTCGACGGACGAGAGGGCGCCCCGGAGGTCGAGGGGCGCCTCGATCGTCCGCCAGCCGGCCGGGCGCTCGTCGCGGTGGCGGGCGATCCGCTCCTCCATCTCCCGGTCACGGGCCTGGCCCGTGGCGATGAACGTCACCGGGCCGCCGGTCCGCTGGGCCAGCAGCCGCGCCAGCCGGGACTTGCCGCTGCGCGCCCCGCCGACCAGGAAGAGGAGAGGCATCCGCGTGAAGGCTAGCCGGGTCGGCCGCTCAGACGCGCGCCGCCTAGGAGCGGCGTTCGAGCCGGCCGCGGTCCCAGTGCGCCAGGGTCGCGGCCGCCTCGTAGGTGCTCTCGAAGAAGTCCCTGATCGCGCCCTCCGGCGAGTCGGACCGCCTGGCGTCCTCGTAGAGCAGGATGAACTCGCCCAGGCCCTCGTCGTAGTGGGCGGCGGCGGGCCGCACGGGCGCCTCCTTGAAGCCGCGCGGCTCCGGATACGCGTACGCGTAGAAGGCCGGCTCGGCCAGCGTCACGCCCGACGCCGAGGTGTTCCCCGGCCAGAAGCCGCACGCCATGTTCTCCTGGTCCTCGGCCAGCTGGACGAACAGGGGCGCACCGGCCGGAGGCTCCGCCGGGCGGCCGGAGAATCGCGTCTCGGTGAGGTCGAAGGAGCCCCAGTAGAACAGGACCGGGCTGCTCTTGCCGACGAAGGAGGAGCGGTACTCCTCCAGGAGCTGGTCGGTCCGCGTCAGGATCAGCCACCAGCGATGCACGTACTCGGGGTCGTAGGCGGCGTGGGCGTGGTCCGCCGGGAACGGGATCGAATCGGGAACCTCGACCGGCATCGGGTTGATTCGGCAGCCGATGCCGAGGGCCCCGAGGGCGCCCATGAAGTCCCCGTAGAAGTCGGCCACCGAGCGCGGCTCCAGCGCCAGCACCCGGCGCCTGCCGTCGCTCGTGCACACTGACAGCTCGTGGTCGATGAAGTCGAACTCGACCTCGAAGACCCCGTCGCGGTAGGGGATGGGCCCGGTGGTGAGGCCGCGGGCGGTCGT
>DATFRD010000326.1:0-2869 GCA_035263645.1 Candidatus Dormiibacterota bacterium
GCGGCCCGTGTGGACGTGGGAGGTGCCCGTCTACTTCTTCCTCGGCGGCCTGGCAGGCGCGTCCTCGGTGCTGGGGCTGGCCGCCGAGCTGGCCGGCCAGCGGACGCTCGCGCGGAACGCGCGCCTGGCCGCGGCGGCCGGGGCGGCCGCCAGCCCGCTGCTGCTGATCTCGGACCTCGGCCGGCCCGAGCGCTTCGCCAACATGCTGCGCGTCTTCCGGCCGACTTCGCCGATGAGCGTGGGCTCGTGGACGCTCGCCCTGTTCGGCGGCGCGACGGCAGCCGCCGTGGCGTCCGACGTCACGGGACGGGCCCGGCCGCTGGGCCGCGCGGCCGGCGTGGCCGCGGGCCTGCTCGGCCCGGCGCTCGCCACGTACACCGCGGTGCTGCTCGGCCAGACGTCGGTGCCGGTCTGGGCGCGCGCCCGGCGCCGCCTGCCGGCCGTGTTCGCGGCCAGCGCGGCCGCCAGCGCCGGCGGTCTCGCGTGCGTCGTGACCCCGGCGTCCCAGGCGGGCCCGGCCCGCCTGCTGGCGGCCGGCGGCGCGATCGCCGAGGTGGCCGCCAGCGCCTGGATGGAGTCCGCGCTCGGCGACCACGGCGAGGTGTACCGGCGGGGCCGCCCGGCCAGCGGCGTCCGCGCGGCGCGTGCCCTGACCCTGGCCGGCGCGGGCCTCACGGGCCTGCTGGGGCGCCGGCGCTGGGCGGCCGCGCTGGGCGGCGCCGCGCTGCTCGGCGGCTCCCTCTGCCTGCGCCTGGCGGTGTGGCGCGCCGGCCCCGACTCGGCCGCGCTGACCGGCACCGATGTCATGCTTGACGGGCGATGGCCGGACAGGCCGACTTCACGCCGGACGAGTGGGTGACGATGCGGCGGGCGATGACGTCCGCTGGCTACATCGTGGCGTGGTCCGAGGGCGGCGGAGCCGAGATGCTCAGCGAGATCCTCGCGGTCACGCAGCGGATCAGCGGCGCCGGCCGCAACCACCCGAACCAGCTCGTCCGCGAGCTGGCGGCGATGGCGAACGTGCAGACCGGCATGCGGCCCGGGATGAGGCGGTCGCAGTACGAGGAGGAGTCGCTGGCGGCGATCAGGACGGCCACTGCGCTGGTTACGACCAAGGCCCCCGGTGACCTCCGGGCGTTCCGGGCGTTCGTGGTCGAGCTGGCCGAGGCCGCCGCGAACGCGCACGTGGAGGGCGGCCTCGGCGGCTTCGGCGGTGTCCGTGTCACGCCGGCCGAGGCGGCCGCCATCGGTCGGGTGAAGAAGGCCCTGGGCCTGGCCTGAGGGCCCGGCGGCGGACGCCGGATGTCCCTCCCCCCTGGCGGGCATAGGCGCTAACTTACGCACGCGACCTCCGCGCGATGTGCTACGGTCCAGGCGTGGCCGTTGATCGAGTACGAGACGTGGTACAGGAGGAGTGGGCCTACCTGCGTGGGTTGCTCCCCGCCAACCTGGATGAGTTAGCAACGGAGACGGGCGCTCTGCGTCGGCGCCGAATCGTCGCCTCAGGTCACGACCTGCTCCGGCTCGCCCTCGCCTACGCGGTCGAGGACTGGTCCCTCCGCCAGACGGCAGCAATGGCGCAGGCGTTGGACTGGCACACGATGTCCGATGTCGCGATTCTGAAGCGGCTTCGTGCCTGCCCGGAGTTCCTGCGCCGCGTCATTGCCGGGATCCTGGAGCGTCGGCTGGAGTTCCTGCCTCGCTCCTCCCTACGCATCGGCTTGGTGGATGCGAGCACGGTCAGCCGGCCGGGCAGCGACGGGGCCGACTGGCGTCTGCACCTCACTTACGACCTGTCCGAACATCGGATCGAGCGGGCCCAGCTCACGGACTCCTCGCAAGGAGAGACCTTGAGCCATATCGAGGTCGAGCGCGACGTGGTGTACGTGGCCGACCAGGCCTACGGGACCGGCCCGGGGCTACTGCACCTGCTGGCGCAGGGCGGCAGCTTCATCGCGCGCACCTCGTTGCAGCGCATCCGGCTGGAATCGCCGCTGGAATCGCCCGAGGGAGATCGGTTCGACCCAATCGGCTGGCTGGAGGAGCTGCCGGACGCGGCCGCGGCGGAATGCGAGGTCGTCCTGCGATCGGACGACGAGTCGACGTGGTCGCTGCGTCTGGTCGCCCTGCGCAAGAGCCCGGAGGCGGCGGAGAAGGCAATCGTGCGGGTGCGGCGCGAGAGTCGGCGCAAGGGCCGCACGCCAAGGCCGGAAACGCTCCTCTTGGCTCGCTACGTGGTCGTTCTGACCAACTGCGAGGCGGCGGTCACTCCCGAGCAGATCCTGGAGGTGTATCGCCTCCGCTGGCAGATTGAGCTCCTCTTCAAACGCCTCAAGAGCCTGCTCCACCTGGACCACTTACGAGCACGCGACCCCGATCTGGCCCAGACCTACCTGCTGGCCAAGATCCTGGCGGCCCTCCTGGCCGAGGAACTCCTCGGCCGAGCGGCCGACTTTTCCCCCTGGGCCTACCAACTCGTCCCGACGGCCGCTTAGCGTTTGGCGGGTCGCCCGCTTCTGGTACGACGTGCTGCGCGGTTGGCTGCTGCGTGCAGCAACCGTTGTCCATTGCGTCGAGGCGTTCCACCGAGTGATCCCCGCCCTCAGTAGCCCGCCACGACGCCGCTTCGACCAAGCTCCGCTGACGCTAACTCCTTGCCGAGCACTATGAACTCAACATCGTCAAATTAAAGTTAGCGCTAATGCCCCTCGCGGGGGAGGTGGGTCGGCCACGACCCGGTGGGGGGTCGACAGGAAGAGTCGGAGGTGAGCTCCCATCCTGGTGGAGCTGTCTGAGCGACCCCCACACCCTACGTCCCCCCTCGCGACGCTACATGCGCAATCGAGTGGGACGACTGGTCGCCGGCCGA
>DATFRD010000327.1:0-2539 GCA_035263645.1 Candidatus Dormiibacterota bacterium
ATCGCCAAGGGCGGCGGTCGCAGCTTGAGGTCCCTGCTGGCCAACGTGTTCGAGGCGGTGCTGGGCGCGATCTTCCTCGACGCCGGCTACGACGCCGCGTACCACTACTACCTGGACCGCTTCCGCTCACTCCCCGAGCCCGTGCAGGACGAGAACTACAAGGGCCGCCTGCAGCAGGTGGTCCAGGAGCGCTACGGCCTGACGCCCTACTACGACAGCGCTGGGGCCAGGGGAGCGATCGGCCGGCAGCGCGAGTACACGGCGGTGGTCTACGCGGGCGCCGACCCGCTGGGCACCGGTCACGGAACCACCAAGCAGGCCGCCGAGCAGGAGGCGGCCAGGGCCGCGCTCTCCGAGATCGAGCGCAGGTCCAGCGGCCGCCGGGGCCGCCAGCGGCCGCGCGCGGCCCCCGAGCCCGCCCCGGCGCCGGGGGTCGAGGCGTTCCCGGCCGACGTGGGTCCGGAGGCCGGGCCGGGGCCACTGGCCAAGGCGGTGGCGCTGGCGGCGTCGCCATCGAGCGTCGAGGTCCAGCGCCCGGTCGAGGTGGCCGAGCCGGCCGCGGCCGTCCCCGGCCCCGAGCCGCCCGGCCCGGAGCCTGCCCGCTCCGAGGCCGTCACGCAGCAGCCGGAGGCGCGGCCCCGGCGCCGCACCCGGCGGCCGCGCAAGGTCGAGGAGCCGGCCGTGCAGCAGGCCCCAGACCCCACCCCGCTAGACGCCGAAGGGCTCATGCCCCGAGACCCCGACGACCCTCCCGGGCCCGCCTCGCCGGCCGCGTCCGCGTGGCCCCCCGAGCCGGACGAACCGGTCGTGGCCCGGCCGGTGCCGGCCGGTCCCGCCGCCGAGCGCGAGCGCGACCAGGCGCCGGGCTAGGAGGGGGCCCATGCCGTATCTTGGACGGCCCATGGCCGCCATTCCGCACGCCGGCTGATACCCTGCCTTCCAGGTGCGCCTCCGCTCCATCAGGCTGGCCGGCTTCAAGACCTTCGCCCGCCAGACCGAGATCACCTTCGACTCCGGCGTGACGGCCATCGTGGGCCCCAACGGCTCGGGCAAGAGCAACGTGGTCGACGCGTTCAAGTGGGTCCTCGGCGAGCGCAACGCGAAGGAGGTGCGCGGCCGCCGGATGGAGGAGGTCATCTACTCGGGGGGGCAGCGACGGGCCCGGGCCGCCGAGGCCGAGGTCACGATCGTGATCGACAACTCGGACCACCGGCTGCCCGTGGACTACGAGGAGGTGGCCATCCACCGCCGGGTCGACCGGACCGGGAGCAGCGACTATCGCCTCAACGGCAGCCGTGTCCGCCGCGCGGATCTCATGGACGTGCTGGCGTCGACCGGGCTGACGACCGACTCGTACGCGATCGTCGACCAGCGCGACGTCGACAACATCATCAGCTGCACGCCCGACCAGCGGCGGCGTCTCATCGAGGAGGCCGCCCAGGTCCGGGGCGTGAAGGCGAAGCGGGCGGAGGCCGCCGTCAAGCTCGAGGAGCTGGCCGGCAACCTGACCCGGCTCATGGACCTGCGGACGGAGATCGAGCCGCGCCTCGAGGCTGTCCGGGCGCAGGCCGAGGTGGCGCGGGAGGCCGACCAGGCCCGCCGGCGCCTGGACCTGCTCAGGGGCAGCATCGCGTGGGAGGAGTGGCGGGAGGCGCGCGAGGCGCACCGCCGGGCCGCCGCCCAGCAGCTGGCCCTGGAGCGCCGCGTGGCCGAGGCCAGGGTCGCCGCCGAGGCGGCCGAGCACGAGTACCAGCGGTCCCGGATGGAGCTGCAGGCGGCCCAGGACCGCCGCCTGCAGCGGCAGCAGGTCGTGGGCGCCCGGCGCCTGGCGCTCTCCCAGGCCGAGCACGACCTGGCCCTGGCGGAGGAGCGCCAACGGAGCCAGTCCGCCCTCGCGGAGGCCGCCCGACTGGAGCAGGCCGAGCTGGCCACCCGTCTGGAGTCGGCGTCGGCGCTGCGGCAGGAGCTGCTGGACCAGCTCGCCGCTGCCGAGGCGGGCCTGGCCGCGGTGCCGGAGCCCCCGCCCGTACCGCCCGAGGAAGACGCCGAGGCGGCCCGCGACGCGGCCCAGGCCGCCGATAGGGCGCGCCGGGCGGCGACCGCGGCGGCGGCCGCGCTGGCCTCCGTCCGCAGCCGCGTCCGGTTCCAGGAGGAGTCGGTGGCCCGGCTGGAGGGGGTGGTCGTGCCGGCGGAGGCCGAGCTGCCAGGTGCCGAGACCGCCTGGGCCGACGCCGCGCGCGAGGCGCGGGAGGCAGCCGACGCCGCCGCCACGACGGCCCGCCTCCGGGCCGAGCTCGACGGCCTGCAGTCGCTGTGGCCGAAGCCGCAGGGCCACCAGCTCCGCCGCCTCGGCGACGTCGTCGTGGCCCACCCCGGCTTCGAGGCGGCGTTCTCCGCGGCGCTGGGCCCCCTGGTCGACGCCTGGGCCGCGCCGTCCGAGGAGGCCGCCAGGGCGGCGGCCACGTCGTCGCGCCAGCAGGCCACGGTCCTGTACCCGGCCGCCGAGCCGGCGGTCGAGCCCGGCTCGCTGTTCCACCAC
>DATFRD010000328.1:0-6574 GCA_035263645.1 Candidatus Dormiibacterota bacterium
GCAGCCTCTACGAGAAGGAGGTGGCCGACCCTGAGGCCGCTGGCTCGACAGCGCCGGCGGCCATGTGATGCACCTGATGCGATTAACATGATGATATGCGCACCACAATCGCCATCGACGACCAGCTCCTGACCACCGCGAAGGTGGCTGCGCGGCAGCGGGGGTACACGCTGGGCCGGCTCATCGAGGAGGCACTTCGCCGTGAGCTCGTTCAGCACAGTGCAGTCCTGCCGCCCGAGGTGCCCGTGTTTCGAGGTGGCACAGGTCCGCGGCCGGGCGTGGACCTGCGATCGAATCGCGCCCTGATCGACCTGATCGAGCCCGCCAACCCCGTCGACCAGCGATGAAGCTGCTGGACGTGAACGTGGTCCTTCCCGCGCATCGCGCGGATCATCCCGACCATGCCACGACGCGGGCGTGGCTGGACGCCCTCCTGTCGTCCGGCAACCAGTTCGGCGTTCCGTGGACGGTCTGGTGGTCCTTTCTCCGGCTGTCCAGCCACCCGCGAGTGTTCCCCGTGCCCACCCCCGCGGCCGAGGCGTTCGAGTTCATCGCGGCCCTGCGCGCCCAGCCTGGGCACATCCCGGTGGAGCCCGGCGATCAGCACCTCGACTGCCTGCGCAGAGTGTGCGCAGGTGGCGAGGCGAGTGCCGATCTCTTACCGGACGCGGTGCTGGCCGCGCTGGCGGTCGAGCATGGCGGAGAGGTCGTGAGCTTCGATCGTGACTTTGCCCGATTCCCGCGGCTGCGCTGGAGCAGGCCGGAACAGTAAGCCAGGCTTGCGGAGGCCCCTGAGAGTCCGCGCTCTCAGCGGCGCCGGGGTGCGATGTGCACCGCCCGGCCGTCCACGTCCAGCGCGGCCTCCGCGATGGCCTCCGGCAGGGTTGGGTGGGCGTGCACCACGTGCGCCAGCTCCGCCGCGGTGATGCCCACGTTCAGCGCCAGGACCGCTTCCGCGACGAGGTCCGTCGCCCGCGCACCCATGATGGTCAGCCCGAGCAGGTAGCCGTCCCGGTCGGCCACCACCTTGACCAGACCGTCCGTCTCCCCGAGGATCATCGATCGGCCCAGCGCCGAGAACGGGAAGCGGCCGACCCGCACCTCCTCGCCCGCCGCCAGCGCCTGCGCCTCGGACAGCCCGACGTAGGCGATCTCGGGGTCCGTGTAGATGCACGCGGGGATCGCGGTGTAGTCGGCGCTGATGCGCTTCTCCGTCAACGCGTTGGTGACCGCGATCTCGCCCTGGTACGAGGCCGCGTGGGCCAGCATCGACTTCGCCGTGGCGTCCCCGATCGCGTACAGCCGGTCCCCGCTCGTGCGCAGCTGCTCGTCCACGGTGATTGCGCCGCGCTCGGTGGCCACCCCCGCCGCCTCCAGCCCGAGGTCGCCGGTGTTGGGACGCCGGCCCGTGGCCACCAGCACCTGCTCGGCGTCCACCTCGCCGCCCGAGAACCGCACGCGCAGGCCCTCGCCGGCGCGGGCGATCCCCTCCACCCGCGCCCCCAGGTGGAACCCCACGCCGCGCCTCGCCATCAGCTGCTGGAAGCGGCCGGCGACCTCCGGGTCGAGCGGCGCCAGCAGCTGGTCCAGCATCTCGATCACCGTCACGCGCGTGCCGAGCAGGCTGAAGATGCCGGCGAACTCCATGCCGACCACGCCGCCGCCGATCACCACCAGCGACTCCGGCACGTGGTCCAGGCCGAGGATCGTGTCGCTGGTCAGGCCCAGCTCGACGCCCGGCACGGGCGGCAGGGCCACGACGGACCCGGGCGCCAGCAGCACCGAGCCGGCGTCCAGGTCCCGTCCGTCCGCGCTGACGCGGGTGCCGCCTGCCAGCCGGCCGCGGGCCGTGATCATCTCGACGCCGTTCGCCATGAGCAGGGCCTGGACACCGCGCCGCATGCCCTGCACGACCCGGTCCTTGCGACCCTGCATGGCGGCCCAGTCGATCTCCGGCTCCGCCACGCGCACCCCGAACTCGCCCGCGGCGCGGACGGCCTTCAGGACCTCGGCGCTCTGCACGAGCGCCTTGGTCGGGATGCAGCCCCAGTTCAGGCAGGTGCCACCCCACTCCGTGTCCCGCTGCTCCAGGATGGCGACACGGGCGCCCAGCCGGGCGGCGTGGATGGCGGCGACGTAGCCGCCGGGCCCGGAGCCGATGACCGTCAGGTCGAAGTCAGGCATGGTGGCTCCACCATACGGTTCAGCGGCCGACCCGGAAGAACACCACGTCCCCGTCGCGGACGTGGTATTCCCGGCCCTCCACGCGCAGCCGGCCCGCCGCCCGCAGCGCCTCCATCGATCCCGCCTGGACCAGCTCGTCGACAGACGTGACCTCCGCCCTGATGAAGTGCTTCTCGAAGTCGGAGTGGATCACGCCGGCCGCGACGGGGGCCAGCGCATCCGCCTGGCATGGCCAGGCCCGCGCCTCCGGCTCGCCGGCGGTGAAGAAGGTCATCAGGCCGCCGGCCTCCCAGACCGCCCGGGCGACGGCGTCCAGGCCGGTGCCGGGCAGGCCGTAGGTCGCCCGCAGCTCACTGGCGTCGGCCGGCTCCAGCTCCGCGAGCTCCGCCTCCAGCTGGGCGTCGACGGCCAGCGCCGCCCAGCGCCGCTCCCGGGCCAGTGCCCGCACGGGCTCGGCCAGGTCGCCTCCGTCGGGCAGGCGGTCCTCGCCGATGTTGAGGATCACGACCGTCGGCTTGGACGAGACCGGGAACAGCGGCTCCAGCAGCGCCGCCGCCTCCGGGTCGAGCTCCAGCGAGGCGAGGCCCCTGCCCTCGTCGAGGTGGGCCTTCGCCCGCTCCAGCACCTCGTGCTCCGCCGCCAGCTGCTTGCGGCCGACCCTGAGCTCGCGGGCGACCACCTCGAGCCGCCGCTCGACCGTCGCCAGGTCGGTGAGCGCCAGGTCCAGCTCGATGCCCTCCAGGTCGCCGGCCGGGTCCGGGTCCGGTCCGAAGCCGCGCAGGACCCTGATGACCACGTCGGCCTCGCGGGCGGCCGCGATGCGCTGGGCCCGGCTGCCCGGAGGCGCGTCGGCCAGCCGGACCTGGGCCGGGACCACCCGCTTCGGCCTGACCGCGGCGGCCAGGCGGTCGAGGCGCTCGTCCGGCACGTCGACCATGCCCACGCCGTCCGACCCGCGTCCCGCCGTGAGCGCATGGAAGAGGGTGGTCTTGCCGGCCCCCGGCGGGCCGACGATCGCAACGCTGACGGGCATCGGTCAGGCCGGCGCCGCGGCCGAGGCGGGGCCTGCGGCCGAGGTCGGGCCCTCGACCTGGTCCAGGCGGAACGCCGCGTGCAGCGCGCGCACCGCCGTCGCGGCGTGCTGCCCGTCGACGATGCAAGTGATGCGGATCTCGGCCGTGCTGATCATCTCGATGTTGATCCCGGCCGCGGCCAGCGTGCCGAACATCCTCGCTGCGATCCCCGGCGTGCCCAGCATGCCGGTGCCCACCAGCGACACCTTCGCCAGGCCGGCCGAGTGGCTGAGGCCCTGGGCCCCGACCTCCCTCGCCGCCGGCCCGACGAGCTCAAGCGATCGGGCCAGGTCGGTGTCGCTGACCGTGAACGTCAGGTCGGTGTGGCCGGCGGTCGACACGTTCTGGACGATGACGTCCACGGAGATGCCGGCCCCACTCAGGGGCTCGAAGATGGCGGCAGCGACGCCCGGCCGGTCGGGCACGCCCAGCACCGTCACCTTGGCCACACCGCGCTCCTGCGCCACTCCTCTGACTCTGTTGCGGTCCTCCATCGGCACCTCGGAGACGATCATGGTACCCGGGCGCCGGCGGAAGCTCGAGCGGACGTGGATCGCCACCCCGTACAGCTCGCCGATCTCCACCGCCCGCGGGTGCATGACCCGGGCGCCCGCCGCGGCCAGCTCCAGGATCTCTTCGTACGAGATGTGGGACAGCAGCCGGGCCTCGGGAACCACGCGGGGGTCGGCGGTGAGGATGCCGTCGACGTCCGTGTAGATCTCGCAGACCTCGGCGCCCAGCGCGGCGGCCAGGGCCACGGCGGTCGTGTCCGATCCGCCCCTGCCCAGCGTGGTGATCTCGAAGTCGTCGGTCACGCCCTGGAACCCCGCGACCACGGGCACGCGGCCCGCCTCCAGCGCCTCCCGGATCCGGTCGGGCCGGATCTCCTGGATACGCGCCCTCGAATGGTGGTTGCTCGTCCGCACGCCGGCCTGCGGGCCGGTCAGCGATATGGCCGGCACGCCCTGCTCCTGCAGGCACATCGCCACCAGCGGGGCGGTGATCGTCTCCCCGTTGGCGACCAGCATGTCCAGCTCCCGCGCGGGCGGGTCGTCGCTCACCCGTCGGGCCAGGTCGATCAGCCGGTCCGTGGTGTGGCCCATCGCCGAGACCACCGCCACCACCTGGTGACCGGCCCGCACGGTGTCGGCGATCCGCCGGCAGACCCGCCTGATTCTGGCGGCGCTGCCGACCGACGTGCCGCCGTACTTCTGGACGATCATCCGCGGACGTCGAGGCCCTGCCGGACGACCCGGGTCACCAGCCCGTAGCCGCCCTCCGGGCCGACCTCCTCCATCGCGGCGGCCACGTCCTCGCCCAGGCGCCGGTCGCAGAACGCGAACACGCTCGGGCCCGCCCCGGCCAGGGCGGCGCCGTACGCTCCCGCCTCCCTGGCCGCCTCCATCACCGCCTCGGCCCAGGGGTAGAGCGGAAGCCGGTACGGCTGGTGCAGGCGATCCTCCATCGCAGCGTCCAGCATGGCCCACTCCCTCGTGTGGAGGATCTGGACGAACGACGCCACGCGGGCCGCGTTGAACACCGCGTCGGCGCGGTCGACGCTGGCCGGCAGGACCGCCCTCGCCTGCTCGGTCGGCACCGGGCTGGGCGCGACGAACAGCGCCACCTCCAGGTCCGGCACGGGCAGCCCGTGGACCTCGTCGCCAACCACGGCCACCACCCCGCCCATCACGGCCGCCGCGACGTTGTCGTAGTGGCCCTCCTCGCGCCCGGCGTCGCCGATGGGGTCCTCGGAGCCGAGCAGGGCGGCGGCCGCGACCCGGGCGGCGGCGCTGCTGCCGAGGCCGACGCCGAGCGGGATGTCGCTGGTCACCCAGCCCCGCATGGGCAGCGCCGAGAGCGGGTTGGCGCCGGCCGTCAGCACATCGGCGCCCTCGCCCTCGAACTCCCAGTCCGGCTCGTCGGCCTCCTCGGCCTCGACCTCGAGCCAGAGGTCCACGGCCATCGCCAGCACGTCGAACCCCGGGCCCAGGTTGGCCACCGATGCGGGGACGCGGACCCTCACAGCCGCTTCCAGAGCCGCACCGAGCGGCGGCCGTAGCCCATGCGCTCGGTGAAGAACGGCAGGGAGAGCGCGCTCTCCGGGTAGGTGTCGAGCAGGGACACGGTGGCGCCGCGCTCCCGGCCCCACTCCTCCAGGGCGGCCATCAGCCGCTGGCCGACGCCCGACCGGCGGTGCGCCTCCTCGACGATCACCGCGTCCACGAACAGCCGGGTCTCGGCGAACTGGCGCTGGAGCTGGTACTCGGCCCCCTCCACCGGCGCCTCGATCCGCGCGGCGGCGGCGCCGACGACCCTGCCGCCGACCTCCGCGACCAGCTGGAGGACGTCGGGCTCGTCGGAGATCGTCCCGTCGCGATCCATGAACTCCTCCAGGCCCTCGAGCCGGGGCACCTGGAAAGTGTCCGGCGCGAGCTCGGCGTAGTAGCGCCCGGCGTCCAGCCAGGCGCGGGCCAGTCTGGCGCCGTCTCCCGGGCGCTGCGGCCGGACCGTGATCTCCCCGGTCACAGCTTCAAGACCTTGGCGAGGGCGCGGGCGTCGCCGTCGAGCTCGATCGGCGGCTCGACGTTGCCGAGCGCGGCCTCGGGGTCCTTCAGGCCGGAGCCGGTCAGCACGACGACCGCGGTCGCGTCCCGAGCGACACGGCCGTCGCGCACCAGGCGCACCAGGAGCGCCAGCGGCGCGCAGGAGGCCGGCTCCGCGAACAGCCCCTCGGTGGACGCCAGGCGGATCTGCGCCTGGAGGATCTCGGTATCGGAGACCGCGTCGATCAGCCCGCCCGACTCGTCGCGAGCCGTCGTCGCGCCCTCCCAGGACGCGGGGTTGCCGATCTTGATCGCCGACGCGACGGTCCTGGGGCTCGAGACCGGCCGGCCGGTCACGATCGGCGCCGCACCCTCGGCCTGGGCGCCGACCATCCGGGGCAGCACCGAGCAGCGTCCAGCCGCGTGGTACTCCTTGAACCCCATCCAGTACGCGGTGATGTTGCCGGCGTTGCCGACCGGCAGGACCAGGTAGTCGGGGGCGTCGCCGAGCGCGTCGACGACCTCGAAGGCCGCGGTCTTCTGACCCTGCAGACGGTTGGGGTTGACCGAGTTGACCAGCACCACCGGGTAGTGCTCGGCCAGCTCGCGCACGGTGTCCAGCGCGCCGTCGAAGTTGCCGCGCAGGGCGACGACCTTGGCGCCGTACATCAGGGCCTGGGCCAGCTTGCTCATGGCGATCTCGCCGGCCGGCACGACCACGATGGCGCGCAGGCGCAGGCTCGCCGCGTACGCGGCGGCCGAGGCGGACGTGTT
>DATFRD010000329.1:0-24447 GCA_035263645.1 Candidatus Dormiibacterota bacterium
GACGCCACCAGCACCGCCGGGGGCAGCGGCCTGGTGGCCACCATCCCCGGCCGCTTCTTCGACACCCGCGGCACCACCGGACCGATTCCGGGCGGCGGGGTCCTCTTCCTTCACGTGAACCCGGCCGATCCCCGGCCGATGACGGCGCTGGTGCTCAACGTGACGGCCACCGATGCCACCGCGTCCAGCTTCCTGACCGTCTGGCCCGGCGGGGCTCCTCAGCCGCTCGCCTCGGACCTGAACTTCGTAGCCGGGCAGACCGTGCCGAACCTGACCATCGCCGGCCTGAGCATTGACCGGTTCTTCAACGTCTTCAACCAGCAGGGCTCCGTCGACGTGGTCGTGGACGTCTTCGGCTTCTACGGCAACACGGCCCCCGCGCCGCCGGCGGCGGCGGCGGCGCTGCCGGCGGCCGGGGAGGCCGGACCGGCGCCGCTCAGCCAGCGGCTCGCCGCCGGCGCGCCGGCCGGAGCCCAGGTCCACACGACCGCACCGGCAGGGCAGCGCGTCGGCGGGACCCGGACCTGAGGCCACTCGGGCCTGGCCCTCGCACCCAGGAGGGCCAGGCCCGGCACGCCGCCCGACCGAGGACAACCCGGTCCTCCGGCGGGCATCCTCGCCCGCGACCTGCTAGGATTCCCGCCGCGCCATGGTCGAGCTCGCCTTCGTTCTGAGCTCCCGCCAGCACCGGAGCTTCGCCGAGCTCGTGAACGCGCTGGGAGACGAGCTCTGCGAGCTGGGCGTGAGCTGGAGCGTGAGCACCACCGGGCTTCCCCCGCCGGGGGACGGGCTGGTGTACGTGCTGGTTCAGCCGCACGACTGCCTCGGCCCGTCGGGCGACCGCCCACCCGCCCCGCCGCTGCTGCGCCGGTCGGTGCTCCTCTGCGCTGAGGCACCCGGCACCTCCCACTTCGCGCAGGTGTCGAGCCTGGCGCCGCTGGCAGGCTCGGTCCTGCACCTGGACCCGTCGGCGGCGGCCCTGCTCGACGGCCACGGAACCAGCGTCTCCCACCTGCCCCTCGGGTACGCAAAGCGCTGGGACGGGTCGCCGCTGGACGGCCCCCGCGAGGTGGACCTGCTCTCCCTGGGCGCTCCTCGGCCGCGCCACATGCAGGTCCTCGGCGACTGCGCGCCCGCCCTGTCCGACCGGCGCTGCGTGCACGTCCTCTCCCTCGGCACGGAGGTCGCGGATCCCCTGACCGGCGATCTGCCAGGACTGCTCCGGCGCAGCCGCCTGCTGCTTCACGCCCTTCCCGGCGACTATCCGTACGCGGATCGGCTCCACCTGGTCGAGGCGGTCTGCAGCGGCGCCGTGATCGTCAGCGAGCACGTCCCCGACCTCGAGCGGCTCCGGGCCGGGGCTCACTACGTCAGCGCCCGGGCGGCGGCGCTGCCCGCCGTGCTGCGGACGCTGCTCGTGGACGACGAGCTTCGCGGCCGGATACAGGAGGACGCGCTGCAGGCGCTGCGGGCGGAGCCGACCATGCGGGAGGCCGCGGAGCGGCTGGTCGAGGCGGCCGAGCGGGTCGAGCGGACGAGCCCGGTGCCCGTGGGCGGTGACCGCCTCTTCGCGGGGTTCACCAGCCCTCCGGCGGTCCGTCCGGGCATGCCGGAGGGCCAGGGAGCTGCGGCGGCCCAGCAGAGGGCCATCAAGCAGCTGCGGCTCGAGGTGGTCGAGACGCGGCGGGAGCTGGCGCGGCTGCGGCTGAGGCTGGAGGGGCGGCCGGAGACGGTGGAAGTGCTGGGGCGCACCGAGGCGTGGCAGACGGCCACGCCCCGGGTCACGGTGGTCGTGCCCGTCTACAACTACGCCCGCTACGTGGCCCACGCGCTCGACACGATCGCCGCCAGCACCCACCCGTCGTTCGAGATCGTGGTCGTCGACGACAGCTCGACGGACGGCTCCGTGGCGGCGGCTGCCGGCTGGTGCGACGACCATCCGCCCGTCCCTTGCCTGCTCGTCGGCCATCCCTACAACCGCGGGGTGGCCGACGCCCGGAACACGGGCATCGCGCACGCCCGAGGCGAGTTCGTGTTCCTGCTCGACGCCGACGACGAGCTGTACCCCCATGCCCTGGCGCGCCTGGTGGAGGCTCTCGACGCGGACCCGGCCGCTGCCTTCGCCTACGGGATCGCGGAGCGCTTCGACGCTTCCGGACGCTGCTTCAGGCTGGACAGCATCTGGCCCTGGGACCCGTCGTTGTTCCGCTTCGGCAACTACATCGCCGTGTCGGCGCTCATCCGAACGGGGCTGCTGCGTGACGTCGGCATGTTCACGACCGACCGCCGCTTCATGGGCGGCTGGGAGGACTACGAGCTCTGGTGTCGCCTCGCCGCCCTGGGCCACCGGGGCCGGCACGTCCCCGAGATCCTGGCCCGGTTCCGGGTCACCGGCAGCTCCCGCACGACCCTGGTCGACCTCTCGCACGCCGAGCTCTTCGATGCGCTCTCGGAGCTGTACCCAGCCGTGCTGGGGGCGGACGATCTGCGGGAGGCGGGCTGATCCGCCACCGAAGGCGGCGTCAGCGGGCCAGGAGCCGTCGCCCCACGACCCGGAGCAACCGCGTCGCGCGCCAGCTGCGGCTGGACCGCATCCGCTCCAGCTCGGAGCTGGTCGACTCCAGCTCCGCGGCGAGGCGGTCCCGTTCCGCCTCCGCCCGAGCGGCTCGGGTCAGGGCCCGGGCCAGCTCGCCCTCCGACGCGATGAGCTGACGGCCCAGCTCCGCGCACTCGCTCCCCAGCCCCTCGACGAACACGGCCCGCTCACCCGAGGACATCGAAGCCCCGCTCCTCCTCTTCCGGAATGCTCCCTGCGGACGCGCCGCCGAGTCGGAGTAGCATAGCGCCCACCCCCCGCCGGCGGCCATCCAGCGCGGCTGTCACACCTGGAGGGCTCGCCGCCGGCCCAGACGCCTGCCCACGAACCGTGAGCCCCTCGCCGCCAGCGCGAGCGGCCCCTCGTGGACCAGGCCGTGCATCGCCCGAACCGCGTAGTAGCGCCAATCGCGGCGGCTGTAGTCCCGCAGCGGGACCGGTAGTGCCCGCAGCGGCGAGACCCGGCCCAGGTCCGGTGCCGACCACGGGGCGTCGCAGAACCGGACGAGCGGCTCGGCCGCGCGGCTCCACGTCATCCGGGCTGCGTATGCCGCCACCCTGGACCGATACTCCTCGCGCACCCCCGGGTCGGCCAGCCGCACGAGGGCGGCCGTCAGCCCGTCCACGTCTCCGGGGTCCACGGTCACGCCGATGCGCTCCCGCTCGACCGCCTCGGCCAGGACGTCGCCGCGCGTGCAGAGGATGGGCAGCTGCGCCCACAGGTAGTCCAGGAACCGGACCCGGAAGGAAAAGTGGGTCTCGATGTGCTGGAGGTGCACGGACGCGCCCACATCGGCCTCGAGCAGCCAGTCGGCCCGGTGCTCGTAGGGCACCCAGCCCTCGTTGAAGAACACATTTCGCCCGGTCAGCCCCAGCTCGGCGCTGAGCCGTCTCGCCTCGTGGAGCATCCACGTCTCGGCGGTCACGTTCGGGCTGGCGTGACGGGTCGCCATCACCACCAGGCGGATCTCGGGCACCCGCTCGCGAGCCCCGGCCACGGCCCTGATGAGCGACAGCGGGTCGAACCAGTTGTAGATGCTGCTGCCCCACAGCACCACGTAGTCGTCTTCGCCAATGCCCGGGATGACGCCTCGCATGGCCGGAGCCTCCCTGTGGGGTGGCTCGTCCGGCAGCCCGAAGGGCACGGTGTCGATGAGCGCCCGAAGGGTCGGATCCATCGCGTAGGTGTCCGCGTTGACGCGGTTCAGGGCCGTGAGAACGCCCAGCCAGTAGTCGCGCTGCTTCTCGCTCGCGCAGATCAGGAAGTCCGACTGCCGGATGGGGTCGAGGGTCACGCGCAGGGATTCCAGCGGGGCGGCCAGGTCGGGATCCGGGTTGTGCTGGCGGTCCACCAGGAGCTCCAGGTAGAAGGGGCAGTAGAGGTCGCACACGATGGCCGCGCCCGCGTCGCGGAGGAACGGGAACAGCTCCAGGATGTACCCCTGCATGACCAGGACGTCCTGCCGGCGGCACAGGTCCTGGAGCACGACGGGATCGCTCGTGATGATCTCGAACGGCTGCGGCTCCAGGTCGGGTGTCGCCGGGGTCGCCAGCACGACCTCGTGGCCGGCCCGGTGGAGCTGGTGGGAGAGCTCGAAGTAGCGGATGGCCGGTCCGGACATCTGCCGCTTCACGTGGTCGGGGCAGAGCACCAGCACCCGGTTCACGGCCGCCGGCCCCACAGAACCGGGACGGGGCCGGCGGCGGGATGGCTCACTGCCAGTCTCCGCAGACGGTCGCCCGACTGTTCGCCGGCGGCTGCACGCGAACCCTGAACGACACCGGCTGACCGGCGTCGGGAAGGGTGACGAGCACCGGGACGCCGGCGCTGACCGGGACCTCGAGGCCGGGCTGGGCGGGTGCGGGTCCGAGCAGCGACAGGCCGACCCCGAAGGAGCCGTCGACGCTGCTGGTCACCCAGAGGCGACCCGACGAGCCGACGGTCAGGTCGGTGAAGCGCTGCGCCGGCTCCAGGGTCATGCAGGGCAGTCCCGCCGGCGCCCGGGTGGCTGCCGCGAACGACAGCGGCATCACGTCTCGAACGGCCTGGTTCACGCCCTGGGCATTCAACCCGGACAGGTCGGCGACGGTCGCATCGGCAACAGTGCTGCCCAGGCGGTCGCGGGTCTCGAGGTAGAGGCGGACGGTCGCCCCCGGCACCAGGTCGTTGTCGATGGCCGCGTCCTGCTGGATGCCCGGGGCGTGCTGGAAGGCCAGCACCGTGCGCAGCTCGGCGGTCTGAACGTCGAACTGGCCGTTGCGGTAGTGCACCATGTCCCGCAGGGCCAGGCAGTCGGCCACCAGGATGACGGCCAGCACCGCGGCGAGCGGCGGCCACCAGGTCCTGCGCCAGCGCAGGCCGCGGACCAGCGGCGTCAGCCCGAGCAGAAGGAAGACGACGCCGATGTAGACGTATCGCGAGGAGGCCGCCTGTGAGGCGCCGAACTCGGCGCGCACGAGGCCCGTCAGTCCGAACTGGGCCAGGAGGCCGACGCCGGCCCCGGCCACGCGGGGTTCCAGGCGACCGAGCTGGCCGAGGCGGAGTCCGACGATGCCCGCCAGCACCCCCAGAGCGGCCTGGCCCCAGATCACGGGCAGGGCCACCAGGCCCGCGGCGGCAGCCCCGATCCCGAACGGGACGTAGTCGGCCAGCGACAGGAGGGCGGACAGCGTGTACGGGTTGCGGTGGGAGGTGGCCCCCTGCCCGCCGAACACCGCGTACCACGCGCCGTACACCACCGCGGGGGCGACCAGCACGGCCAGGTAGCGGCGCCGGCGGGGGTCCAGCGCCAGCTCGACCGCGACGGCCGCGCAGAAGAAGAGCGACACCCCCGAGAACATCAGGGACACGACGAGCACGGCAGAGGCCAGCGCCAGGCGCGTCCACCGCGCGTCCGGGCGGTCGAGCAGCAGCAGGGCCAGCAGGCCGAAGGCGACCGCCCCGACGAACGCCACCTGGAACGGCCAGATCATGTCCTCGAAGCCCTGGCCCAGGAACAGCATCAGCGCCGCGGCGACGAGGGCCAGCAGGTCGCCTGCCCGGCGCCGGATCAGCACGAAGAGCTCCAGCCCCACCATGACGTGCAGCGTCAGCAACGTGGCCATGTACGGCAGCACCGTCCGCACGCCGACCAGGGCGAACCAGCCCCGGTAGATCAGGTAGGGGATCGTGCTCCAGTGCTCGTTGTGGGGCAGGAAATAGTCCCTGACGGTGAAGTGCGGGAGAAAGAGGATCAGGGTCCACTCGTCGAAGAAGAAGCCGAACCGCCGCGTCAGGTAGAGGACGAGGGCCGCCGCCGCCGCGGCCAGGCCGATGCAGGCAGGCAGCGCGTACGGGAGGCGCACGTCTGCCCAGGTGCTGGGCACCGGGACACCGGCGAGCCCGGCGCCGGCCCGCAGCTCTGATGAACCTGAGCCCCGGTCCCGGAGCATCGGCTCGGTCGCGAGGCTGCGGGACACGCCCTCATCGGAACGTCTCATTCCCCTCCCCTCCCCCTCGTCAACGCGTCTGCGATCGTCCCGGCCGGGCACTGGTGGGTGGCGCGATTCCGGGTCGGGCCGGTGGGAACGTCGAGCACGCGTCCATTCTCCATAGCGGGTACGGCCGGTGCAGGGACGGGGCCCCTCGACGGCCGCGGCGGGTCTCGAGGGTCGGGCATACTTCTCGTCCGATCGTGACCGCCGTGGGTGCCTCGAGTGGGATGACCGCGCTGGCCTCGACGGAGCCACGCCGGGGCCGGCCTCGTGTCCGCGCCCGACACGTGCTGCCGTACGCCTGGCTGGCCGGGCTCGTCGTGCTCACGCTGCCGGCGGCCCTCGTCCTGCCCACCGCCGGCCTGGACTCGTCATTCGAGGTCGGCCTGAGCATGGCGTTCCGGCAGCATCTCCAGTGGGGAACGCAGGTCGTGTACACCTACGGCCCCTACGAGTTCGTCGACCACCTCGTCTATGTGCGCTTTGGCACGTGGCTGCTGGGCCTCGGCGCCGCCCTGGGTGTGCATCTCCTGTTCTTCGCCGTGCTGGCGGGATACGTTCGGGCGCTCGGTGGCGCATGGTGGCACTGGGCCCTGGCCACGGGAGTGTTAGCGCTGCCGCTCGCGGAGTTCATCTCGACTGAATACGAGTGCATGCTGGGGGCGCTGCTGCTCCTCCACATGGCCGCCATCGCGAGCTCCTTTCGGCGGGCGCTTCTCCTCTCGTCCCTTGCCGGCTGCCTGCTGGCGCTCCTGATCCTGATCAAGGGCACCGGCATGATCTCGGCCGCGGCCCTCCTGACCACATACGGGGCATTCGTCGTCATCACCCGCCGGCCCCAGCGCCTCGTTCCACCCCTCATCTCCGGGGCCGCCGCGTTCCTGGTCCTTTGGCTGCTGGCCGGCCAGTCGCCGGCCGGCATCGGGGCCTACGTCCGCACGTCGCTGCAGGTCATCTCCGCGTACACGCCGGGTCAGTCGGTCCTGTACAACCTGCAGCCCCCGGTCTTCCACGTCGAGCTCCAGGTGGCCTTCGCAGTGGCCGTGCTGGCGAGCGCCGGACTCGCATTGGTGTGGTCGATCCTCCACCGCGACCGGGAGCTCGCCTGCCTCCAGCTGCTGGCGCTGCCGCTGCTGTTCACCGCCTACAAGGAGGGGTTCGTAAGGTTCGGAGAGCGGCAGTTGTTCTTCTATGCCCTGGCCACGGTCATCGAGGCCCTCGTGCTGGTCCGCGCCCTGGACCTCCGACGCCCCCGCCTCCGGCTGGTTCCGGCCGTCCAGTCGGGCGTCGCCGCCATCTCATCGGCGGCACTCGTCTCCGGGCTCGCGTTCGCCTCGAGCGGGACCGCCGTGGCTCCGGTGTGGCCGGCCGCCGACCTGGGCGTGCGACTGGCCAGCTATCGAACGGCGGCGTCCACCATCGCCGACCCGGAGCAGCGCCTGGCCCTGGGCGAGACCAGCCGGGCGCGGATCCGCGCGCAGTACGGGCTCGCCTCGGCAGTCAGGGACGACACCGGAACGACCGTAGACGTCCTGCCCTGGGACATCAGCCTGGCCTACGCGTACGGGCTGCGCTGGACGCCCAGACCGGTCCTGCAGTCCTTCCTGGCGACGCTGCCGAGCCTGGAGGCGCTCGACGCCCGCTACTTCGAGAGCCCGGCTGCTCCGCAGCGACTGCTGCTGGCGGACGAGACCATCGACAACTACTACTTCCCGTTCCAGGAGCCAGCAGCGCTCCGTGCGATCGCGGCGTCCTACCGGGTCGACGCGCAGGACGGACCGTTCCTGGTGCTCTCCCGACGCGCTCAGCCGAGGCCGATCGAGCTCCGGGCGATCTCGACCGAACACGCGCACCTGGGCCAGGTCGTGACGGTGCCGACTGCGGGGCCGGGCCCGGTCTATGCCGAGGTCTCTGTGCCGTACAGCCTGCGGGGACAGCTCATGAACCTGGCCTTCCAACCGGGCGAGCTTCACATCGCCTTCACGCTCGGCGACGGCACCGCAGCCGCCTATCGCTACACCCCCCAGGTGGGCCCTGACGGGCTCCTGGTCGGGTCCTACATCGGTGGCCTCGCCGACCTGCGCGACTACCTGGAGGGTGGTCGGTCAGGACGGTCGATTCGCAGCTTTCAGATCGTCTCCGACCGGCCCGGCGACTACAGCGGGGCGGTGGACATCACCTTCCTCGCTGCCGTCTGAGACCTGCCTGCCGCTCCGGACGCCACACGGGGATCCGGATCCGGGTCGGCGCGGTCGCCAGGCGGGGCAGGGCCGACAGGACGAGGAGCAGAACGACCACCCCGAGGCCCGCGCCGCTCACCCAGAGGCCCCCCGTCACGGTGGCCGGCTCGTAGCGCAGGCTGACATCGTGCGATCCCGCCGGGACATCGAAGCCCTGGAACGTGACGTTGGCCGGGTGGACCGGCTCCGCGCGACCGTCGACGATCGCGCTCCAGCCCGGAGCCCACGACTGCTCCACCACCACCACCTGGCGGCCGGGTGACGACACCCGGAGCTCGATCGAGCCCGGCTGGTTCGACAGCACGGTCACGTCGGCCGGCACCGCGGCCGCGGCGGACGTCTGCGCCGCAACGCCCTCGACCACGGGCGGGCCGGAGACGTCCGCGACGAGCTGGGAGCGGGCCGCGCCGGCGCTGCCGGCGGACCGCCACGACGGGGCCGCCCAGGCGAACGGCCGTGCACCTGCCACCGCGGCGACGGTCACGCCGTCGGCGCGGAACACGGGGGTCGTGCCCGGCAGCTCGTGGCCGTTGAGCGTCAGCAAGTACCGAACGCCGGCCGCCGCCAGCCAGTCCAGCCGCGGACGAACGAGCCAGGTGTACGTGAACTCATCGTGGTAGCCGGGGTCGGCCGCCGACCAGAACAGGCGCGACCGCGCGTTGCGGATCACGTCGTACGTGCGCACGTCGTGCAGCCCGTAGAGCGTGGCGGAGTCCGGGACCATCACCGTGGGGTCGGTGGCGGCCAGCGGGACGTCGGCGGCGTTCTGCTGCAGCCAGGTGGTGAGCGCGGTCCGGGGCGCCACCTCGGAGACCGGGAGCAGCGGCTGGTAGTGGGGGGCGAACAGCCAGGCCTCGCTCAACACCACCAGGCCCAGCGCGGCCACGGCCAGCCGCCCGGCTCCTCCCACGAGGCCCGTCACCACGAACCCGGTCGCGGCCGTCAGCGCCAGCCCGGCCAGCACCAGCCAGTACGTCAGGTAGCCGTGCAGCGGATGCAGCAGGTGCTCGGCCCTCTCCACGCCGAGGTGCGAATCGAGGTAGATCCCGACGACGATGCCCGCCAGGCAGCCGATTCCGACCACGGGCCCGCCGATCCGCGCGCCAGTCTGCAGGAGGCGAGTGGCCGGGCGGGTGCTCCGAGGCCGGGTCGCGTCCCACACGACCTGGGCGCCGAGGCCGCCGAGCGCCGCCAGCGTGAAGCAGCCGAGCGCGATCATCCGGGTGAGGATGGCCACCGACATGAGCGGCAGGCGACCCACGACACCCGTCAGCGGCCCGTAAACCGACCCCAGGGCCACCGCGGTCAGCACGACCAGGGCCAGGGCCGGCGCGGACCGGCGGCGGGCTCCCCACACGGCGCCGACCAGCGCGAGCACCAGCACCGACACGGTTACGAACCCGGTCGACTCGTTGTAGTTCAGGGCGTAGCCGGCGGCGGCGCCGTCGTAGGCCGGGTTGCCGAGGGCGTTCGGCGCCAGCCAGCTCAGCAGGGCCGGCGCGGGGAGGTGCGCAAGGCCATAGGCCGACGCGCTCCGGTCGGCGACGAGGGCTGTCTGGCGCAGCTGCTCGAGGAACGGCAGCAGCTGGATGGCGGCGACCATCGTGCCGGCGAGCGCGCCCACCGCAAGGCCGACCAGCGCTCGAACGTCCCGCGACCCGAGGAGCCAGCGGACGGAGCAGTACACGGCCAGCGCGAACCCCAGGTGCAGCGAGCTCTCGGCGTGCCCGGCCAGGAACTGCAGGCCGATGGCTGCCGCCAGCGCCGCCTGCGCACGCAGCCCGCCCCCGGCGAGGCACCACTCCGCCGCGGCAAATGCCCACGGGATCAGCGCGGCCACCGACGCGTGGGGCCACCCGAGCCAGACCACGATGAAGCCGCTGGAGCCGTAGGCGATGCCGCCGATCGCGGTGGCCGGGCTCCTGGCCCCCAGCAGGCGGAGGAAGACCGCCATGCCGACGGCGCCGACCCAGAGCTTCGCGAGCATCGCGAGGCTCATGCCGACCGCCGGGGTAAAGAGCAGCGCCAGCAGGTTGAACGGCGAGAACGGGGCCGGCTGATCGGATGCCAGGAGGGGCTTGCCCGACAGGGCGTAGGGGTTCCACAGGGGCAGGCGGCCGTGGTGCAGCGCGTCCGCAGTCACCTTCTGCCAGGGGAGGAACTGGAGGATCGGGTCGGCCAGGAGCGGGTTCGCCGGCGGCCGGCCGTACTCCGCCGTCCAGGGCTGGCAGCAGTCGGGCAGGAACGCTGCAGGGACGAGCACGTCCCGCTCGGTCACGACGGAACCCCAGGCCTTGAGGAAGAGCACGGCGGCGACCAGCAGCAGGGCTCCCCCGAAGAGCGGGCCGGCGCGCCGGCCGCCCGACAGGGCCCGTCGTTCCGCCTGGTGGTAGTCCGGGTCCCGGTGCAGGCCCACGGAGAGGATGTCGTCGGCACCGGTCATCTGCATGGCCACCGTCGTCTCACGCGAGGGCTGCGGGACGCCGGCCCTGGCCAGCCCCCCTCCCCCAACCCCTCCCGCGAGGGGAGGGGGGCCGTCCAGTGCGGCCGCTCAGGGGGACGTGCCGCCGCTCGAGCCCAGCACGCGCCGGACCTTCTTGGCCAGGCGCATCGCCCGCCGCCACGGCTGCAGCAGCCGCCACGCCTGCGTATGCACGAGCTCGTGGAACTCGGTCAGGTCGGACCGCAGGCGCTCGTTCTCGCCCTCCAGCCTGGCGATTCGGGTGGACGCCCGCTCGGCCTCCAGCAGCCGTTCGCCGAGCTCGCGCACCTGCTGCTCGAGGTCGGCGGCCCGGGCCACGGCCGCGTCCAGCCTGGCCAGCCTCTCGTGCCAGAAGCGCAGCTCGACCGCGCTGGCGAGCACCGCCGCCGGGCGCAGCTTCGGCACGGCAGCGTCGCTGGCCAGCGCCACGGTGTACAGCTGCTGGCCGTCGCGAACCGCGGCGAGCTTGAAGACGTCGGTCTCCTGGGCTTCGGTCCGGTTGGCCTTCCCGGCGGACGCAGACCCCGCGACGAGGGAGGCGAGGAAGCTCTGCTGGCGCAGGAGCGAGACGTGCGCGAAGCGACGGCCCAGGGCGTCCTCCAGCTCGGCGGGATCGAACTCCCGAACATGGTGGGGATTGCCCGGCGGGTAGACCCGCGGATTCGGGGACGAGATGACCAGGAGCCCGGACGGCCGCAGCACCCTCCGGATCTCGTCGAGCGCCCGCTCCGGGTCGGCCAGGTGCTCGATCGTCTCCAGGCAGATGGCGACGTCGAATGCATCCGTGGGCAGGGACAGCTCCTGTGCGTCGTCCACCCTGAACTCGCCGGCGTCCGGGTAGGCCTTCCTGGCCTGGGCGACGGCGCCCTCGTCCCGGTCGACCCCCACGCAGCGGCGGGCCGGCGCCTGGGCCAGCAGGGCGGTGCCCCAGCCCGTGCCGCAGCCGATGTCGACGACGTCGCGGCCGCCGACGAACTGGGCGGCGACCAGGTACCGCGCCAGGTGCTCCGCCTCGACGAGGCGACCGCCGAGCACGCGAGGATCGAAGCGCTCGCCGGATGCGGCCGAGGACGGCATGGGGACCACGTCCGACTCGCTGCGGGTCCGGGTTCCCCTGTCAGGCACTGCCACTCACGCTCCCCCCTGTCGATATCATGTCGCTGCCGGTCCTTGCCTCGTCAGCTCGCCGGACATCAGCCTGGGCGCGTGGGCCCGCAGCATCGAGCTGACGACCCGCACGTCGATGTCGGTCAGAGACAGCATCGAGTGCTCGCTCTTCCGGTACCAGCCGAGCATCTCGGGCAGGAGCGTGCCGTACCGCCCGGACTCGGCGAACCGGCACCACAGGTCGTAGTCCTCCCATCCGTACAGGCGAGGGTCCTCGCTGTAGCCGCCCAGCTCCAGCAGGTGCTCCCGCCGGATGAGCGCCATCGCGTCGATCGTGTTGCCGTGACGCATGAGCTCCGGGTCCCAGGCGTGCTGGCTCAAGAGACCGGATGGGCCGCCGGCACGATGCTGGGCGAGGATCGGATAGACGAAGCTCGCACCGGGATCGGCGTCGAGCGCGGCTACGAGACGCGAGATAGTGGCCGGGAAGATCCGGTTGTCCGCGTCCAGCATGAAGACGTACTCGCCCCGAGCCCGCGCCACGCAGGCGTTTCGAGAGGCCGGCAGGCCCCGGTTCACCGGGTGGTGCCAGAGCTGGGCGGGCAGCCAGGGATGCTGCTCGATGAACGAGCAGGTGACGGCCGCCGAACGATCGGTCGACGCGTCGTCGACCACCACCAGCTCCAGCTCGGGGAAGTCCGACACGGCGACGCTGGCCATCGCCTCCAGGACCTCCCGCTGGTAGTTGTGGAGCGGGATGGCCACGGTCACGCGGGGCCGGGCCAGGTCGTACGAGTCGCTCTCGATCACCAGCGCCGGCCGGTCCGGATCGACCCCCTCGCTGCGGGCCGCGACCTGCTGGAGGTCGCGGCGGAGCTGGCGGTTCTCGAGCAAAAGCTGCTTGACCGCCATCCGCAGCACGTCGTCCGAGGCGGGCGGCGGCGGCTCGGTGGCGACGGCGGGGACGGGTGGAGACGCGGTTCGGGCCACCCTGGGCAGCGCGCCCCGGCGAATCCGGCGCGGTCGCCGCGCGAGGCGATGGGCGATGGCCAGCAGCGCTTCCACGGACGGCACCACCGACAGCTCGTCGCGGACGAAGGCATAGGCATCGTCACGGATGCGAGCCAGCAGGTCCGGGCGATCGAGCAGGTGGTCGGCGAGGTAGCCCACGCTGCCAGGCTGGGCCGACACCAGGTGGACGCCCGGCACCAGCAGGTCCAGGTCGTCGGAGTGCTCCGACACCACCACGCAGCCGTTGCAGATGGCCTCCAGGCAGCGCTGCCACTCGAACGCGCGCGACGCGCCACGGTGGAGATTGAGGAGCACCCGGGAGGCGCGGGCCAGGTCCCACTTGGCTTCGCCCACCAGGAAGTCTCCGCGGCTCTCGGCCTTCGGCTGCATCGGCGACACGAGCACACGGCAGTGGCGGCGCCACAGGACGTCGCTGTAGCCGGCGAGGAGCCGCGCCCGCCGCTCGTCGGCGGAGCCCAGGTAGAGGACCTCGATCGGCCGCTCGGCGCCGGGGTCCCCGCCCCAGCGGTCCCACCGGCGCACGTAGCCGAGCTGGAAGTGCTCGGCCCGCACCCCGCGGCGGCCCGACTCGGCGGCGGCGCTCCGGTTGATGTCGACCGCGCCGCCGAGACCCCGCAGGAGCGAGAACGAGGCCTCGTAGTGCTCGGTCCCCGGGTGCTCGGTGCAGAACGCGATCGTGCGGCGGCGCTGCGTCAGGCTGGGCCAGCCGGTGACCGGCGCGAGCGCGAAGTACTCGTGGGGGACGAGCACGTAGACACTCTGTCCGTCATCCGTCGTGGGGAAGGCATCCCAGACGTCCGCGACCTCGACGCCCAGGTCGCGGGCCGTGTCACCCACCACGTCGATCAGCTCGTGCATGAACGAGTTCGCGCGGCTCGCCTTGACCAGGCACAACCTCACGGGCCGGACATCCTCGGTTGGGGGCTGCTCGTCTCCACTGGGCGCACTCAGGGCCTGGAGTATAGCGGCCGCCTCCAGCCCGCTCTTTCGCGGGGGGTCGCATCGCGACGGAGTCCGCCGGGCTGGACGGCCGTCGACCGCGCCGCGCAGGTCGGCCTCGAGTGGCCGGGACGAGGCGCTTGCGGGCCGCCGGGGGGCTGGTTAGCATGTACGCCCATGGATTCGGACGGCCAGGTGGCCGTGACGGCGAGCGGTTACGCGGACGTCTGGACGCGGGACGAGGACCTGGACAGTCTGCAGCGCCGCATCCACGACGAGATCCCGGTTGACAGGCTGCACCAGCGGGCCCACAACTATCGCCGCGAGATGTTCGAGCACTTCTATCCGATGGCCAGCCCGCAGCGCGGCGACCGCGTGCTCGAGGTGGGCAGCGGCGTGGGCTGGATCATGCAGGCCACAGCCGAGGGCTACCCGGACATCGCCGAGGTCGTGGGGCTCGACATCTCCGAGAACATGATCAAGCGTGCTCAGGAGCGATGGACCCATCCCCTCGCCCGCTGGGTCCTGTACGACGGCATGCACTTTCCGTTCGAAGACGGCTACTTCGACGTGGTGTACTCCTGCGCCGCCCTGCAGCACGTCGAGAAGCACCACGCCTTCTTCATCTTCAAGGAGATCGATCGAGTCCTCAAGCCCGGCGGACATGCGGTGCTGCATCTCCTGTACACCGCAGTTCTCTCGCACAACTCCACGAGCTTCGAGGAAGAGTGCCGCAATCACGTCGAGAATCGCAGGGACGCGCACTGGCACCACTTCTACAGCTACGACGAGCTGGTCGAGGTCTTCGGCAACGTCCTGCGCGTCGACGACCTGGACATTCGGCTGGACGAGAGGATCAGCAATCTCTACGTCCACTTCTCGAAGGGGACGGGTCGCAGGTTCCTGCGTAAGGACCTGCCGTACATCGCCTATCCGTACCACGTCGAGCGGCTGCTGGCAGGCGACCCGAACGCCGCCGGCGGAGAGGTGCTGGCGGCTCGTTCGAGGCTGCGGGAGATCGAGACGAGTCGGGCCTGGCGGCTCGCGTCAGCCCTCCGGTCCGCCGTGCGCCGATTGGCGCCGGTCGGGAGCCGTCGCGGAGACGCGGTTACCGCGCTGGGCCGGTCGCTGAGTCCCCTGGACGACGACGACCCCCGGCCCTGAGCCCGTGCTCAGTCTCCGCGGGCCGCGGCGCGGGAGCGGACGAAGTCGTTGACCTCGTAGTAGGCGTCGATCGACTCCCCCGCGTCGCCCCAGAAGCCCTCGATCACGTCGTGCTCCATGCAGCCGCGTTCGATGAAGTGGTTGTTGACGTCGGCGATCTCGAGCTCGCCCCGGGCGGACGGCTGCAGCGTGCGAATGACGTCGAACACGGACGAGTCGTAGAAGTACACACCGGTCACGGCGAACTGGCTGGGCGGGACCTCGGGCTTCTCGTGGACCCGCCGGATTCGACCATCGTCGTCGAACTCCGCGACGCCGAGGTGCCGGAGATGGCTCGTGTCATCGAGGCGGCAGAGCAGGATCCTGGCTCCCCCACGCTGGCGCCGGAAGGCGTCCACGGCCCCGTGCAGGCCGTTCTCGAAGATGTTGTCCGCTAGCATCACCACGAACTGGTCGCCGTCGATGAGGTGGTCGGCCAGGCCCAGCGCCTCGGCGATGCCACCCGGCCGCTCCTGGTACGCGTAGTACAGGCGGCGGATGCCGTACTCGCGGCCATCCCCGAGCAGTCGGAAGAACTCGCCGGCGTGCGTGCCGCCCGTGACCAGCACCAGCTCCTCCACCCCCGCCCGGACCAGCGCCTGGATCGCATGGCAGACCATCGGGCGGTCGTAGATCGGGAGCAGGTGCTTGTTGGTGATGCGGGTGAGAGGGTACAGGCGGCTCCCCATGCCGCCCGCCAGGATCACGCCCTTCAAGACGCCTGCATGATACGCGGCCGCGTCGGCCGAACCGCGCGCCCGGCACGGCGACCGCTCGGGGGTCAGGAAGCCGGCGCCGTCTCCCTGGCGGACCGAGCGGCCAGGTAGACGGACAGCGCCTCCTCCCACGCCGGCATCTGGTCCAGGCCCAGCAGCTGGAGCCCGCGATTCTCCAGCACCGAGCGGGCTGGACGGGCGGCCCGGGCCCCCGACTCCGCGGTCGTCTGCGGCCTGAGGGCCGGCGCCAGACCCGCCTGCCGGAAGATCTCTTTCGCGAACTCGTACCAGGAGCACTCACCCTGGCAGGTGGCGTGGTAGGTGCCGTAGGCGGCGGACTCGACCAGGGCGGCCACCTGAGCCGCCAGGACGGCCGTGTGCGTCGGCGTGAGCACCTGGTCGTCGACGACGCGGATCTCCTGCCCCGCCGTGGCCAGGCGCAGCATCGTCTCCACGAAGTTGCCGCCCTTGCCCGACGAGCCCGCGACTCCGTACAGGCCGCTCGTGCGGACGATGAAGTGCTTGCCCCAGGCATTCCGGACCAGCATCTCCCCCGCCGCCTTGGAGACCCCGTACACGTTGACCGCGCCGACCGCGTCATCCTCGATATAGGGCCTGTCGGCGGCGCCGGAGAAGACGTAGTCCGTGCTGAAGTGGACGAGGACGGCGTCGGCCTCACGGCAAGCCAGCGCCAGGTGGTGCGGCCCGGCCGCGTTGACCAGGAACGCTCGCTCCGGGTCATCCTCGACGGCATCCACCCGGTGATATGCCGACGTGTTGATGACCACCGCCGCCCGGTGGTGCAGCACCGCCTCGCGCACGCTGTCCCGGTTCGCCACCTCGACCTCGGCGTGCGTGAGGCAGATGAGCCGGTCTCCCGGCCGGTCCTCCTCCCACCGGCGACGAAGGTCAGAGCCGAGCTGACCGCTGCTGCCGATCAGGAGGACGCTCCGCATCAACTGCGGGCCACGTGCAGCGTGCCGCCCCCGGCGGCCGGCGGCGCGTCGAAGACGCCTCCGGTGACGCGGATGACCGTGTGCGCCTGCTCGAGCAGGCGCATCCACGCGATGTTGTAGTAGCGGGGGTTCTCGAAGTCCTCGTACTTGTAGCGCCTGATGCTCTCGACCATGTCCTTGACCGCCTCCTCGACGGTCAGGCTCGGCTCGAACTTCAGCTCCTCCAGCAGCTTGCGTCCACTCACCCGGTAGTTCCTGATGCCGCGGTAGCCGTAGTCGGTCTCGATCTCGACCGGGATGCCGAGACCCGACAGGGCGCTTCGCACGCGCAGTGCGAGCTCGGCGATGCGGAAGTTGCGATGCACCACGTTGAAGACCTGCCCGTTGACGCGGGCCGGCTCGGCGCGGAGCAGCGCGATGTACGCTCGCGCGGCGTCTCTCACGTCCGACAGCGGACGCCACATCTCGCCGCCGTAGTGCAGCGAGATCCTGCCCTTCTGGAGCGCGTCCTTCACGAACGTGTTGACCACCAGGTCGTACCGCATCCGGGGCGAGAAGCCGTAGAGCGTGGCCTTGCGCACGACCGCGACGCAGAGCTCCTCCGACGCCATGGGCAGCAGCTCGTGCTCGGCCGCCAGCTTGGAGCCCGCATAGGCGCCGGGCGGGTCCACGTCGCAGGTCTCGTCGACCACGATGTCGCGCGTCTCGTCGATGACGCCGCGGTCGTACACGGAGCACGAGGACGCGTAGATGTATCGCCGCACGCCCTGCCGCCGACACAGCTCGGCGAGGGCGATGCTGGCCGACGTGTTCATCTCGTAGTTGGCGCGAGGGTTGAACTCGGCCGTGGGATCGTTGGACAGGCCGCCGACGTTGACCACGGCCTCGACGCCGTCCAGGACTTCGGCGGGGACCGACCGCATATCGCCCACCACCAGCTCGACGCGGTCGCGGATTCCGGCCAGCCCCTGGTCGCCGAAGTACAGGCGATCGAGGACGCGGACTGCGTAGCCACGCTCGAGCAGCTCTGAGGCGAGCACGGAGCCGACGTAGCCGGCACCTCCCACCAGGAGTACCGTTGCCATCTAACCCTCCCTCGAGCGGTAGGTGAACGCCGGATGCGCCAGGTATTCCCGCAGGCTCGGGTGGTGCTGGTCGCGCTGCGACAGGACCGGGGCCGCGATCGGCCAGTCGACGCCGATGTCCGGGTCGTTCCAGGCCACGCCGCCCTCCGCCGAGGGCTCGTAGTAGCCCGTGCACTTGTAGAAGACCTCGGCGTCGTCGGTCAGGGCGATGAACGCATGCCCGAAGCCCACCGGCACCATGAGCTGGCGCTTGTTGTCAGCGGTCAGCTCCTCGGCGACCCATGTTCCGAACGTCGGCGAGCCCGCACGCAGATCCACCGCGACGTCGAGGATGGCTCCCTGCAGGCACCGCACGAGCTTGCCCATCGGGGCCGACTCGTCCTGGTAGTGGAAGCCGCGCAGCACACCCCGCTTCGACCGCGAGTGATTGTCCTGCACGAACTCGTCGCTGATGCCCTGCTGCACGTACTGCCGGTGGTGGTAGCTCTCGATGAAGAAGCCCCTCTCGTCCTGGAAGAACTCGGTGTCGATCACCTTGACGTCCGGGATGCGCGATGGGGTCACCCTGATGTTCAATGCGAAACTCCTGCTCAGATCCTGGGCCGCCCTATCCTAAGCGAACGGCTGGACGGCCGGCCGGAGGGCCCGGCGCGACCGACCTTCGTGCCGGCGGGCTGCCCGGGAAACGGCCCCTGCTGGCGTGCTGCACACCGCGTAGCGGCGGGTTCAACCGGACGGTTAGACTCTCCGGGTCATGCCCGGCCCCACCGCAGGCAGCAGCGCCAGGCCCGGCTCGCTCGATCTCGTGGTGGTCGGCGGCTGCGGCCATGTCGGCCTGCCGCTCGCGCTGTCCTTCGCCGAGACCGGGCTGCGGGTCGGCATCTACGACATCGACGCCCAGAAGATCGCTCGGGTGAGGGCCGGCGAGGTGCCCTTCCTGGAAGAGGGCGCGCAGGACCTGCTGCGCCGGGTCCTGCCCACCGGCCGCCTGGACTTCGACACCGGTCCCGGCATCCTCTGCCGCACGGACACGGTGGTGCTCGTCATCGGCACCCCGATCGACGAGTTCATGAACCCGAGCACGAGCATCTTCGAGCGGGCCGTCGACGAGCTGGCGCCGCACATGGAAGACGGCGCCCTCGTGGTCCTGCGGAGCACCGTGTACCCGGGCACCACCGAGTACGTCGCCGCGCGCCTGCAGGGCCACGGCCTTCGCGCCGACGTCGCCTTCTGCCCGGAGCGGGTGGCGGAGGGCCACGCGCTGGAGGAGATCCGGTCGCTCCCGCAGCTGATCGGCGGCGTCACGGACCCGGCCTTCGAACGGGCCAGCGAGCTCTTCGGCTGCCTGGACGTCGAGATCGTGCGCACGAGCCCGAGGGAGGCCGAGCTCGCCAAGCTCTTCACGAACACCTGGCGGTACATGAAGTTCGCGATCGCCAACCAGTTCTTCGAGATGGCCCATCGCGCAGGCGTTGACTACGACAACGTGCTGCACGCCATCAGGCACAACTACCCCCGTGCCGTCGATCTGCCGGGGCCCGGTTTCGCGGCGGGCCCCTGCCTCTTCAAGGACACGATGCAGCTCGCGGCGTTCAGCCACGACCACTTCCCCATGGGTCACGCGGCCATGCTGATCAACGAGGGCCTGCCCGGGTACATCATCGAGACGCTGGAGGGCCAGCGGCGGCTCGCGGGACGGACGCTCGGCATCCTGGGCATGGCGTTCAAGGGCGACTCGGACGACCCCAGGGCCTCGCTCAGCTACAAGCTGCGCAAGCTGGCCCTCTTCCGGGGCGCCCGGGTGCTGTGCAGCGATCCGTTCGTCGCAGATCCCTGCCTGGTGCCGCTGGACACCGTGGTCCGCGAGTCCGACGTGCTCGTCATCGGCGCCCCCCACGCCCGGTACCGCGACCTGGTCCTGGACGGGCACCAGGTGGTGGACATCTGGGGCATCACCGGGCAGGGAATCCGCCTGTGAAGGCCCTGGTCACCGGCGCGGCCGGGTTCATCATGGGCTACCTGGTACCGGAGCTGCTGGAGGCGGGGCACCAGGTCGTGGGGCTCGACAACTTCAGCAAGTACGGCCCGCTGCGCAGGAGCTACGACGACCACCCCTGCTACCGGCTCGTCGAGGGCGACGCGAAGGACGTCCAGCTGCTGACCGAGCTGGCCGCCGACTGCGACCAGGTCGTCGCCGGGGCGGCGATGATCGGCGGCATCAGCTACTTCCACGAGTTCGCCTACGACCTGGTCGCGGAGAACGAGCGGATCATCGCGGCCACGTTCGACGCCGCCATCCGCGCATTCAGGGGCGGCCGGCTGCAGAAGATCGATGTGCTCTCCTCGAGCATGGTCTTCGAGAGCGTCGAGGTGTTCCCGACCCCGGAGGGCGCGCAGGTCACCAGCCCGCCGCCGAAGTCCACCTACGGGTTCCAGAAGCTGGCGACCGAGTACTTCGCCCAGGGCGCGTGGCAGCAGTACCGGCTCCCCTACACGATCATCAGGCCCTTCAACTGCGTCGGCATCGGAGAGCGCCGTGCGCTCCGCGACCACGACATCCTGAGCGGGAACGTGAAGCTGGCCATGAGCCACGTGGTCCCCGACCTCGCCCAGAAGGTGCTGAAGGGGCAGGACCCGCTGCACATCCTGGGCGACGGGTCGCAGATCAGGCACTATACCTACGGTGGGGACCTGGCCAGGGGCATTCGCCTCTGCATGGAGTGCCCGCAGGCGATGAACGAGGACTTCAACGTGTCCACGGCGCGCTCGACCACCGTGCTCGAGCTGGCCACGGCCATCTGGCACAAGGTGCACGGCCCGGAGCGGCCGCTGCGGGTGGTCTCCGATCCGCCGTTCGAGCACGACGTCCAGCGCCGTGTGCCGGACGTCCGCAAGGCGCGCCGGATGCTGGGCTTCGAGGCCACGACCACACTGGACGAGATGCTGGACGAGGTCATCCCCTGGATACGGGACGAGATCACAGCAGGCCGGATCTGACATGAAGGATGCAAAGGGGGGCAGGCCCCCCCTTCCACCGGGGTCCCCACAAAATCGCGGTGGCGGGGTGCGGATTTCGTGGGGTGGTCCGGAACCCCCCGTCTGTCTGGGACATTTGGGGCACCTGCGGTGCTTCCCTTCGGGGTTATCTGTGTCGTCATCGGCGTCGGGATCACGGACTCATACACAGGGCGGAGCCCTTGCTTACGCTGCCGCCGGTGTCTTTTCGTGCTTTGGGTTGCCGGTGGGGTTGGTTGGCTGACATGACCGCGCTCTCGGTCGTGATCCCGGTCTACAACGAGGGCGACAACATCGAGCCGACACTGCGGGGCATCTACGGCCAGGTGACGACCCGGCCCTTCGAGGTCCTGGTCGTCCACGACTTCGACGAGGACACGACCGTGCCGGTGGTGCGGCGCCTGCAGCCCGAGATGCCCGGCCTCCGGCTCCATCGCAACACGGTCGGCCGCGGGGCCCTCAACGCCATCCGGGCCGGCATGCAGGCCGCCTCCGCCCCCTATGTCCTGGTGACGATGGCCGACGGCTCGGACGAGCCGGAGGTCATGGACGCCATGGTCGAGAAGGCCCGCAGCGGCGCCGACGTCGTTGCGGGCTCTCGCTACATGCGAGGCGGCAGGCAGCTGGGCGGGCCCATCGTCAAGCGGACGCTGTCGCGGGCGGCCGGCCTCTCGCTGCACTGGATCGGCGGCGTGCCCACCCATGACTCCACGTCCAACTTCCGCCTGTACAGCCGGCGCCTGCTGGACACCGTGACCGTGGAGTCGCGCGCCGGCTTCGAGCTCGGGCTCGAGCTCACGGTGAAGGCCCATCTCCTGGGCCTGCGGGTCGACGAGGTGCCGACGACCTGGCGGGACCGCACGGCGGGCGAGAGCCGGTTCCGCCTCTGGGAGTGGCTGCCCCACTACCTGCACTGGTACTGGCTGGGGATGCGCGGGCGCTTCTCGGCCCGACCTCGCCGGCGCCTGGAGAGGCAGTTGGGCCACGCCGCCCGGGACCCGAAGCCGGAGCGCGGCTCCTGAGTCTGGGTCGGCGCGACGCTGCGGGACCGCCTCCGATCGCTACCCAGGGACAGTAGTCGCCTCGATCCTGCTCGGCTGCGCTACACCAGCAGCATCAATCACCGGCTCCAGCGGCGCCGCGCGGTTCGGCGCAGTGCCTCGGCGAACCGCCAGCGCCGTGTGGCGCGCATCTCTTCTATCGTCGCCTGGGCGCGAGCCACGGCCGCCAGAGCTTCGTCTCGCTCGGCGAGCAGCGTGAGACTCTGCGGGTACATCAGCTGCAAGAGATCCGCATCCAGGAAGCGCTGCCCGGTCCGCTTGCTGAAGTGGACGAATTGGTGCGTCTCTCCTTCCTGGACCTGGAGGTCGAAATCCGAGACGCCGATCTCCATCGCGAGCATGGCCACCAGCTCGTCCAGGCCGTAGTAATGGTGCCAGTGGTGGTCACCACGACCTTCCAGGTGGTGGCGGCACTCCTCCTCGTAGGTGTAGTTGTTCGGCCGCGGTAGCTGGTGGATCGAGAGCAGGTGCAGCACAGCGTGGCCGCCCGGCTTCAGGACTCTGTGAGCCTCCTTGAACACGAAGTAGGCGGCGTGCTTCTCGATGTGCTGAATGCACGCGCACGAGTAAACGACGTCGAAGCTGTCGTCGGGAAAGGGGAAGGTCAGGCCGTCATACAGCTGATAGCGAACCTTCGGGTGCGACCATCGCTCTTGAGCCCGCC
The DNA here is from genome assembly GCA_035263645.1 of Candidatus Dormiibacterota bacterium. Lineage (GTDB taxonomy): Bacteria > Chloroflexota > Dormibacteria > Dormibacterales > Dormibacteraceae > CF-161. The sequence goes on from DATFRD010000329.1 coordinate 22,570, forward strand.
GGATCATGTTCTCCGAGATATCGAGGTCGACCAGCTCCGATATACCCGGGTAGCCCTCCAGGACCGCCTGCATGATCCATCCCACGCCGCCGCCGATCTCGAGCACGCGGTCTCCCGGCCGCGGCGCCGCCAACGGGTAGAAACGCTGGAACATGAGGTCGCGATAGGACCGTCCGCGGTCAGCCAGGTGGTCCAGGGGCACCCCATCGTGCAGGCGCACGTTCAGGGCGTCCAGGTCGTAGGCGTCCTGCCACACCTGCTGGTAGCTCATGGCCATGATGACCCTCCCTCCTTGTCTCCTGGGGCCGCTTCCCACGCCCGCCGGCCCCGACGATAGCACCAGAGTCCAGCCCCCGGATTCCACCGCCCAAGCGGACGGCCGGTGCCGCGTCGCGTGTCGTCGGTGGAACCCGGCTACGGGACGGCCCGGTTCGGCTGCTCCGCTCCCTGACCCGCTGCCAGCCCGTGGAGAACCCCCGCCGCGGCGACTCCCAGCAGCACCCAGAACTCGAGGCTGAGGTCGTTCTTCCAGTAGGGCACGTCCACCATGCCGTGGACCAGGATCGCCACCATGGCCAGGACCACGCCGAGCTGCAGGGGCCGCCACTCGGCAGCGCACCGCCGCCAGCCGCCGACGCCCGTCCGGAACGCCTGCACCAGCAGCCACGCGAACGCCGCCAGGCCGAGGAGGCCGGTCTCGGTCCAGAAGTTCAGCAGGACGTTGTGCGGGTAGATCAGGTCCTCCTGGTAGATCCCCCCGCGGTAGGGGCCGATGCTGCGAGCGAAGCCGCTGAGCCCCGAGCCCGTGACCGGGTGGTCGCGCAGCATGCGAAGCGTCGCCTGCCACAGCTTGAACCGGGACACCAGCGAGTTGTTCGGGTCGGTCGCGTTGAGCTCGTGCGCCAGGCGGGTCGCCACCAGCGGCAGCCGGGTGAGCACCAGGGCGGCGGCCGCAAGGCCGCCCAGCAGCCACCAGCGCCGGGGATGGGACAGCGCCAGGCCCACCGCGACCACCGCCAGCGCCGCGTAGCCTCCGCGCGAGAAGCTGAGCAGGACCGCCAGCCCGGCCAGGGCGACGAACCCTACCGCCGCCAGCCTGAGGCGAGGGCGGCCCGCGTGCAGCGCCACGGCGGCGGCGACCGCGACCAGGGGCACGAGGTAGAGCGCCACGGCGTTGGGGGTGTTGTAGATCACGACCGGGGGCGCGACCGCGAGGTTGAGCGTGTGCGCCCGCTCTGCCCTGAGCACCACCGCCGAGTTGGCCAGGCCGGCGACGAGGCCGCCCAGCGCCAGGCCGCCGACCACGAGGTGGGCGGTGTCCGCCCGCCGCACCACGGTCGTGAGGACGAAGAAGAAGAGGATGGGCTCGACGAGATAGGCACGGTACAGCCCGAGCCCCGCCCGGTGGTCGGGCGAGACGGCCACGGCGATCAGCCCGGCGACGAGGAGCAGCGCCGCCGGGTACGTGAACGGCGTGCGCCACACGATCGCACTCCCGGTCCGCAGGGTCTCCAGCACGAAGACCACGATCGTCGCCCCGATCAGGACCTCCAGCAGGTCCGTGGGGTAGAAGCCCACGTGCCAGCGCAGGACGTACGTCGGCGCGGCCGCGCAGGTCAGCGCCGCCATGGCCGGCGTGAACCGGTAGGGCAGCTCCGTGGCCGCAGCTCCGAGGCCGGCGCGCCGCGCGCGACCCGTCAGGGTGGAGTCCGCCAAGTCGGGGAGCCATTCTAAGCTAAGCCGGGATCCACCGATCCACGACGGCGCCTTGGCGCCCAGGCACACCATCTCGCGGCCCGGCTTCTGCGCTTCTCGCTTACGCACTCTCCGAGTGCGCGCGCTGCGATGCTCGGCGCCGGACCACGATCTGGCGCACCT
>DATFRD010000330.1:0-9248 GCA_035263645.1 Candidatus Dormiibacterota bacterium
CCACCCCACGAAATCCGCACCCCACCACCCCACCCCAGAGAATCCGCACCCCACCACCGCGATTCTCTGGGGACCCCGGTACCGCGATTTCGCGGGGACCCCGGGTCCGGCGTTGCCTCCTGCGGTGCTCAGTCACGCCCTGGAGGGCGCTCCTTCCGCTCCTCGTCGGCGCCACCGGATCTGGGGCACCTGGACCCCAAATCTCTCGGCCAGGTTTCCCGGCCGCACCCCTAGCGGTACCCCGCCATTCGGGTGAGAGGGGAGCGCCGTGACCGACGCTCCCCTCTCGGGGTAGGGGGGTAGTCCCGCGGGGTCAGCCGTTGCCGCGCAGGCTGCGGACGTTGAACGCCGGCGGCGGCGGGCATCGCCCCGCCATCGGCGTTGACGATGCACGACTCGTCGGGCACCCTACCGGTCGGGCGGGTCGGCTGTCGTCAGCGGCCGGGCACGTGGGTTGCCGGCTGTCACCACGCAGAACCCCGACCCGGCCTACTGAGGTCGGGCCGCGGGCCTGCGGAGGCGAGCGTGTCGCCGGCGGCGCCGGCCCGCAGAATAGGGACCCTGCCCCGTCGGTACGCGAGGGAGCGCGCTTGAGCATGGGACGGCCGCCGCCACCGGAGAACACCCCGCAGGGACCGCCCCCGCCCGTCACCGGGCGGTGGCCGCTGCGCGGCCGCGAGGCGGCGCTGGGCCGGGCGACTGCTGCCCTGGCCAGCGGCCGCGGCGCGGTCCTGGCCGGCGAGCCCGGTGTCGGCAAGACCCGCCTCGCCCAGGAGGTGCTGGAGGCCGCCCGGCTGCGCGGCCACCCGGTGCGATGGGCGGTGGCCACCCGGTCGACGCGGCCGATCGCCTTCGGTGCCCTGGCCCACCTCCTGCCGGGCGCGGCTCCCGGCCGCGCCAGCCGGCTGAGCCTGCTCCAGCGGTCGCTTGCCGCGCTCGGCGACCTTGCCGGCGATCAGCCGCTGGTCCTCGGCATGGACGACGCGCACCTGCTGGACAGCTCGTCCTCGGCGCTCCTGCACATGGCCGCGGCAGCCGCGAACGTGCTGGTCGTCGCGACCGCGAGGGACGACGCCGAGGTGCCTGACCTCGTCACTGCGCTGTGGAAGGACGGCCTGGCAGAGCGGATCGAGGTACGCCCCCTCACCCGCCAGGACGTCGTCGACCTGGCGGCGGAGGTCCTGGACGGTGGGCTCGACCAGCGGACCTCCCACCTGATCTGGCGCGCCACCCTGGGCAACCCCCTCTACCTGCGGGAGGTGCTGCTGGGCGGACTGGAGGGCGGTCATCTCCGCCGCGCCGAGGGCCTGTGGCGCTGGCGGGGTCCGCTCCAGGTCGGCTCGCGCCTGGCCGAGGTCGTCCGCGGCCGCCTGGGTCACCTCGGACCCGAGCTGCGCGAGACGCTGGAGATCGTCGCGGTGGCCCAGCGCCTGGAGCTGTTCCTGATCGAGGGCCTCTGCGGCGAGGAGCGGCTGCGCGAAGCCGAGCGCGAGGGCGTGGTCACGATCGAGCGGGACGGCCGGCGGGACTCGGTGGAGCTGGCCCATCCCCTCTACGCCGAGGTCCTCCGCCAGGCCATCCCGGCCCACCGGGTCCAGCGGATCATGGGCCGCCTCGCCGCCGCGCTGGAAGCGACGGGCGCGCGGCGCCGGGGCGACCTGCTGCGCTCCTGCGACTGGCGCCTCCAGGCCGGCCTGCCGGTGCCCGAGGACGTGCTGCTCGCCGGCGCGACGCAGGCCCGCGAGACCGGGGATTGGCGGTTGGCCGAGCGCCTCCTCGGGGCGGTCAGGAGGGAGGGCACGTCCAGCGAGACCAGGATCGTTCTCGCCGACGCGCTGGCCAGCGCCGGGCGCTGGGCGGAGGCAGAGACGGTGCTCGAGGAGGTAGACATCGCGACGCTGCCCGAAGCGACGGCCGCGCGGGCGCTCGCGATGAGGGTCGACCACCTCGCCGTCCGGCTCGGCCGCCTCCCCGACGCGGAGCTGCTGCTCGAGCGCGTGGCCCGGGGGCCGGCTGGCGGCGCGCCCTGGATGGCATACTGCCGGGCCCAGCTGGCCCTCGTGCGCGGCGATGCCGCCGCCGCCGCGCTCGAGCTGCCCCCCGCTCCCGAACCCGGAGTTCCGGACCCCTGGCTCGCGATCGGGGCGCCGGCCCGGGCCGGCACCATGGCATACGGCGGGGACGTCGACGGCGCGCTGGCCGTCGTGGACCGTGTCCTGGCTGAGCCGGAGGGGGAGGAGCCCGTGTACGGGGCCTGGCGGGCGGTGTGGGCATTCCGGCTCGTCCTGGCGGTGACCGGCGGCTACTTCGACCAGTCGCCGGTCGAGAGCATCTACGACGCGGCGGCCGCCGGGGGCGACGACCGCCTGGGGCTCTGGTTCAGCGCCTGTCTCGCGGGGACGAAGGCCATGGCCGCCGGTGACGCCGCGGCCGCGCGGCGGTGGGCGGCCGAGCTCGCCGGCACCACGCCCGCGATGTCCGGAGGGCCGGTCCGGGCGGCGGGTCACGCGGTGCGGGCGTGCCTGCTGGCCCTGGTCGGTGAGGTCGGGGCGGCGGAGGCCGCGCTTGCCGACATGGAGGCCGATCACACCCCCGGCGTGGGCATGTTCGACGACGACATGGCCGCCGCCCGCTACGCCGTAGCGGCGGCGTCCGGCGACCTGGCGCTCGCGCAGGCCCTGGCCCTCAGGGCAGCCGACGAGGCGCTCGAGCTCGGGCGCCACGCGCCGGTGGTCGTGCACGCCGCCAACGCCGCCCGCTACGGGCGGGTCGGACCGGCGGCCGACCGGGTGCGGGCCGTCGCCGGCCGCCTGACGGGCCCGCTGCCGACGGCGCTGGCGGGCCAGGCCCTGGCCTGGAGCCGGTCGGACGCCGCCGGCCTGGACGCGGTGAGCCAGCGGTTCGCGGCGATGGGAGCCTATCTGCCCGCCGCCGAGGCGGCCGTCACGGCGACCCGGCTCCACCAGGAGGCCGGTCGCCGCACGGCGGCGGCGGCATCGGGAGCGAGGGCCGCCGAGCTCGCCAGGCGGTGCGCGGGATGCCGCTCGCCGGTTCTGGAGGGCGGACCCCGGCGGTGGTCGCTGACGTCTCGCGAGCTGCAGGTCGCGCGGCTGGCGGCGCAGGCCCTTGGCAACCGGCAGATCGCGGACCGGCTCGGGGTCTCGACCCGGACGGTCGAGACCCATCTGCACCATGCATACGCCAAGCTCGGCGTGGCCGGCCGCTCCCAGCTCCGAGCGGCCTTCGGGGACGAGCCGCGGCAGTCGTGAAGGGGCGGAGGCCTCGGCTATCGAAGGGCGGACACCCTGACGGTCAGCACCTCACAGCCAGCGCACGTCGGACGGCATCGGCCCCCGGCTGCCGCGGTCCTGCAGCAGTTCCGCGAGCGCCCTGACCAGCGTCCCGATGCCGGCACTGGAGCGCGGAAACCGATGCGGCGACGTCAGCACGATCCCCGAGTGCGGCTCACCCTGGCGCAGGAACTCGCCGTGGACGGGCAGGAAGTCCTGCACGTTCTCCGTGACCACCGCCCGCTCGTGTTCGTGCGCCCACCTCAGCAGGTCCTCGTCGCTCATCTGCCGGAGCTCCGCGCGCTCGGCCACTGCCACGACGTCGCGGCCTCGCTTTCGCAGCTGCTGGGCGATCCTGAACGAGAAGTGCTCGTCCAGGACCAGCCTCAACGCTGGAACGCCGACTGCCGCCGGCGCCAGGCCTCCTCGGCATCCCGCGCCATGGCCGAGTTGCGCTCGATCCACGCGTCGACCTCTTCCCGGTAGTCCGCGTAGTAGCCGACTGCCGCGCCCACCAGCCCGGGGCTGATTCCGAGGTACTCGGCGGCCGCTTCGAGGTCTCCCCCCTCCTGCCCGACGGTCTCCACGACCTGCCAGACATCGAGCCGGTGGCCCGCCAGCGCGGCGCGACGTCCCCCGGCCCCGTCCCGGAAGCCGATGCCCGGATGGTCGGCCATGCGCACGGCCTCTTCGAGGTACTGCTCCGCCACCCTCGTCTTCGGCAGTCCCCGGTGCCGAGCCTGTGCCACCAGCCGCCTGACGGTCGAGGGGTGCAGTCGGAGGGAGAAATGCTCCTTCTGTTCCACAGCGTAACACATTGTAACACAGGGCAGCCACCCCACTGATGCGCTAGAGTTGTCAACGGTACGTCGGGACTGCGTCAAGTGCCCCTGACAACGCGGGGTGGTGAGGAGGGCGCCGTGCCAGCACAGGACAGCTACCCGGAGCTTCCGTTCGAGCGTCCGGGAGTGCTGGACATCCCGCCCCGGTACCGGGAGCTGCAGGCCGACGAGCCCGTCGCGCGCGTCCGCACCCTGGCCGGCGACCCCGCCTGGCTGGTGACCCGGCACAGCGACGTGCGCATGCTCTTCGCCCACCCCGCCCTGGGCAGATCGCACCCCGACCCCGAGCGGGCCGCCCGGTTCTCGGACACGCCGCTGCTGGGCGGCCCGATCGGCGACAGCGGCACCGAGCGGGCCGACCACAGGAGGATGCGGCTCGCGCTGGGCAAGGCGTTCTCGAGTCACCGCGCCGAGGCGCTCCGCCCGCGTGTCCAGGCCATCCTGGACAGGCTGCTCGATGACCTGGCCGAGCTGACGCCACCTGCCGACCTCCACGAGGCGCTGTCCTTCCCCCTTCCCGCTCACGTCATCTGCGACCTCCTGGGCGTCCCGTTCGACGACCACGAGGACTTCCGCCGCTGGTCGTCGGGAGCCCTCGACATGCGCGATCCGGCCCACGCCGCCGCGTCGATCGAGCGTCTGCACGGCTACATGGGTCGGCTCACCGAGGAGAAGCGCCGGCGGCCCGGCGAGGACGTGATCACGGACATGCTGGACGCGGACGGGCGGGGCGGGCTGACCGAGCAGGAGGTCGTGCAGCTGGCCGCCGTCCTGCTGCTGGCAGGCCACGAGACGACAGTCGCCCGGATAGACCTCGGCGTGCTGCTGCTCCTCTCCCATCCCGACCAGCGCGAGATGCTGCGCCAGGACCCCTCGCTGGCGCCCACCGCGGTGGAGGAGATCCTGCGCATGTCGGTGCCCGGACTCGGCCTCATGCCCCGCTACGCGAGCGCCGACATCGAGATCGCCGGCGTGACGATCCCGGCGGGGGACCTGGTGCTGATCTGCACGGGCGCGGCGAACCGTGACGCGGAGGCGTTCTCCACGCCCGACCGTTTCGACATCACGAGGGCCGGCAACCCACACGTCGCATTCGGGTACGGTCCCCGGTTCTGTCTGGGGGCGAGCCTGGCCCGTGTCGAGCTGCAGTGCGTGTTCGGCACGCTCTTCCGCCGCTTCCCGTCGATGGAGCTGGCCGTGCCGGTCGACCGGCTGCGCCGGCGCGGGCACGTCTTCACCGGCGGCCTGGTCGACCTGCCCGTCGCGTGGTGACGCTCGATCGGCGGAACCCGCCGTTAATGGATGAATAAGTCGGACTAAGTGAGAGCCGGGACGGGGGGAGCCATACTGTTCCCACTCCCCCGCAGCGATGGTGAGAGTGTGAAGACCGGGTCGTGTGGGGCCGAAGCCGGGGCGGGGCGGATTCTGGTCGTCGACGACGAGGACCGCATCCTGCAGTTCGTGGCGCGCCGTCTCCGCTCCGAGGGCTACGACGTGGATGTCCGAGCCGATCCGGACTCGGGCCTGGAGGCAGCCCTGGCGGGCGGCTACGACCTGGTGATCCTGGACCTGCTCATGTCGACCAGGCCGGCCCCTCCTGGCGGCGGAGGGGCCGGGAGCGGCGAATCGTCCCCGGACCTGCCCGGCCTCACGGTCCTGGGCCGCCTGATGCAGCGTCGGCCTCAGCAGGTGGTCATCGTCCTCTCGTGCCTGACGGACAGCGGGACCAAGGTCCAGTGCCTCCAGCTCGGCGCCGACGACTACGTGGCCAAGCCGTTCAGCTTCGACGAGCTGCTGGAGCGCGTCAGGCTGCGCATCAGGACTGCCCGCAGGAGCGCCGCGCCGCTCGAGGTCGGCAGGCTCCGCGTGGACCTCGTACGCCGGCAGGTGCGGGTCGGCTCGCAGCTCGTGACGCTGACCGAGCGGGAGTTCCTGCTGCTGTGGGAGCTGACGCGTCACCCCGGCCGCACGGTCTCCAAGGAGCACCTGCTGGCGGAGGTCTGGGGCTACCGGTTCGACCCCGGGTCCAACGTGATCGACGTCTACGTCGCGCGGCTGCGGCAGAAGCTCGGCTCCGACGCGATCGTCACCGTGAGGGGCGAGGGTTATCGGCTCAACGCCGCCTGACCACGTGCGGCCGGCCGGCCGGGTGGTCCCGTGGCAGGAGCTGACCTGGGGCGTCTTCGCCGCGCTCAACCTGGTCGCGATGCTGCTCGTCCCGAGATGGGAGGGGGTGTTCTTCCACCTCATCTGGGTCAGCGCTGCGCTGCTGTACGGCTTCCGCCTCTGGCGCGGCGGGCCGACGATCGCCGTGCTGGTCGTCGCGACGGCCGCGACCGGCGTCTGTATCCTCGCCGACTACCTGCGCGGCACGCAGCCGCTTGGCGAGCTGACGGAGGTCCCGCTGCTGGCGGCCATGTTCGCGGTGATGGCCTGGCACGCCCACCGCCGCCTCGCGGCCACCCAGCAGATCGAGCGCGTCTCCGAGTCCCACCGCCGCCTGGTCGACCGCCAGCGGGCCTTCATCCAGGACGCCTCGCACGTGCTGCGCACGCCGATCACCATCGCGCTCGGGCACGCGGAGGTGATCCAGCGCTCGGCCCACGGCGCCTTCGGGAAGGACGCGACGGTGGTCGTCGAGGAGCTGGCCCGCCTGCGCCGGCTGTCCGACCGCCTGCTCCTGCTGGCCACCGCCGAGGACCCCGACTTCCTCACAAGGGCGCCGGTGGAGGTCGGCGAGCTCCTGCTCGACACGCTTCGACGCTGGGCGCCCATCCCCCGCCGCTGGCGGCTCGGCGGCGTCGTGGACGCTACGGTCCAGGCCGACGCTGACCGGCTGGCGCTGGCGATCGACGCGCTGGTCGAGAACGCGGTCAAGCACACGACGCCGGACCAGGTCATCGAGCTCTCGGCGAGCGACGAGGACGGCATGGTGGTCGTCGCCGTCGCCGACGCCGGCGCCGGCATCGCCGCCGGAGACACGAGCCGGCTGTTCGAACGCTTCAGCCGCGGCGGCGCCGGGCGGAGGGGCGGCTCAGGGCTGGGCCTGGCCATCGTGATGGCGATCATGCGGGCGCACGCCGGCTCGGCGAGGGCGCGCCGCCGGCCGGGCGGCGGGAGCGTCTTCGAGCTGCTGCTGCCGCGGGCGCCTGTCGAGTAGCCGGCGAGCCGGCCGGCGCTGCCACCGCCGCTGCCTGGCGGCGGAGAGAGCCGCTACTTCGCGACCGTTAGCGAGAACGCGCTGTCCAGCCGGGTGCCGTCCTCTCCCGTGGCCGTCACATGGAAGTCGCAGCGGCCGGCGGCGAACGCGCCCACAGCGTAGAACTGGTTGGGCGTGGGCGTGCCGAACGCGAGGCGCAGCACCTGGAGCGACCGTCGGACGCCGCCCTTTCTCGCGATCACGACCGGCGTGCCCGACACCGGCACCGGGCCGGCGCGCTGGTCGCTGAACGTCAGGTGGAGCGTGTTCCGCCCGGTGTGGCCGGGCGTCAGGTAGGCCTGGAGCTGCCAGCCGTTGGCCAGTCGGAGGCCGTACACCATCGGCAGGGAGCCCATCGTCATGTGGTGGAGCAGGTCGGGCGTGGGATTGCAGGCGACCTGGAAGGGGACCTCCATGCTCGTGGCGCCCAGACGGACCAGCGCTGTGACCTGCCAGTCCCCGATGAGCGTCAGATTGGTGCCCAGCGCCGCGTAGCTGCCGTCAACCGCCCGGAAGAGGTCGAGCGTGGACTCCGGCAGCTCCGGGTGCGCCGGCATCACGAAGCGCAGGGTCACGTCGCCGGCGATCGCCCTGCTGGTCCTCGCGTCATACGCGCGCAACGTGAAGCGGTTCTGGCCCGGATAGCCCGGGCTGACCTCCAGCGTGGCTCGCACCGGCGTCCCGACCGCCGTCGCCGCGGCGCGCGCCGTGACAACAGGAGGCGGCGGCTGCCTGGCGGCGGTCTGGACCAGGAACGGCGGAACGAGCGACGTCAGGATCCCGGAAACCACCAGCGTCACCGCCGCGACCCCGATCTCAAGCCGGCCCACCCGGCGCAGGCCGCGCAGGGTGCGCTCGACGGCCGGCACCGACCGGAAGCGGTTCCAGGCGCCGAGCCCGGCCAGTGCCAGCAGCAGCGCCACCTTGACCACGACGAGCTGCCCGAACAGCGAGCCGACGAGCGCCGTCCAGGCGGCCACCTCGTCCAGCGCGCGCAGCACGCCGCTGAGGCCGACCACGCCCAGCGACACGGCCGCCACCTGCGAGAAGCGCCGGACCGCCGCCGCCTTGGCCGGCGACGGCTGGCTTCCCACGGCCACGAGCAGGGCCGCCAGGCCGCCGATCCAGGTCGCGAACGCGGCCAGGTGCGCGAACTGCACCCCGACCTCCAGCAGCGCCATCCGGCTGGACGCGGCGTGCGTCGTGAGCACGTGGACCAGGATGGTCACCGCCGCCATGGCGGTGGCCGCGGCGAGGGCCGCCGAGCGCACCCGTCCACGCCGCCAGAGCGCGAGCTCGACGCAGCCGGCGGCGAGCAGCCCTGGCACGGCCTGGGCGATGAGCCCCAGCCCCAGCGACGTGCCCGCCACCTCGACGAGCGGGGTCCCGTCCTGGATGGCCTGAGCGACGCCGTACATGACCAGGCCGGCGATCATCGTGCACGCCCCGAGCAGCGTCAGGAGGAGCACCCGGCGGCTGCCACCGGCCACCGCTCCTAGCGCGAAGAGGGGCACCCACGCTCCCCCCACGAGCAGGCCCAGGCCGACGTAGAAGATCCAGTGCCCGGTCACGATCAGCGGGTTCGCCGCGGTCGGTGGGACGGCCAGAGCGGGCGCCGGGCCGGCGCTTGCCGCGTACGCCGACGACCCGACGCCGAAGGTGAAGCTCCCGCTGCTCGCGTGGCCGTCGTCCCGCGAGACCGTCTTCCACTGGACGGTGTAGACGCCGTTCAGGAGCGGGTTCAGCGGGACGGTCATCTGGAGCGCGCTGCCGGGCACCGGCGTGGCCCGACCGCGCGACACCGTCCTGCCCGAGCTGTCCACGACTACGATGCTCGACAGGTTGGCCTCGGGCGCCTCGGAGAACGTGATGGTCATGGCCCTGGGCACCTGGACGAGCGCCGAGCCCGCGGGCGGG
>DATFRD010000331.1:0-11845 GCA_035263645.1 Candidatus Dormiibacterota bacterium
CGGCCGAGGCGGGCTCGCTGAGCCTGGGCGAGCTGGTCGCGCCCGAGCTGCGCGAGCGCGTGCGGGGGCTGGCCGGTGTGCTCGGTCCGGGGCCCCACGAGCCCTGGAACGCGCGCGTGCAGCAGACGGCGTGGGAGTACGCGCGGGAGTGGGTGCAAGCGCGTCGCGAGGAGGCCCAGGAGGTGCGGCGGGGGATCGAGGTGCTCGCGGCGTCGCCGGCGTTCGCCGAGTCCGACGTCCGCCCGGCCCGCGCCGACCTGGAGGTGCTCGACGATGCGCTTGCCGCCTGCGACCTGGCCGCGGGCGCCCGCGCGGGCCTGGAGGCGCTGCTGGGCGCGGTCGCCGACCCGGTGCCGCTGCTGGCCGCAGCCGGCCGGACCGGCGCGCTGGCCCGATTCCTGCGCGTCGAGCTGCGTGCGTTCGAGACGGCCGTGGAGTACGCGTCGCACCCGGACCTGGTCATCCCGGACGGGCCGGAGCTGCCCCGCCTGGCCGCCCTCCGCCGGGAGGCGCTGGAGGTAGCCGGGCAGGTGCTGGCGCTGGCCGCCGAGGACAGGGCGCGCGAGGCGTTCTCCGCCCTCGAACGCTTCCGCCAGGCCTACGCCGCGGCCTACGAGGAGGCCCACCGGGCGTTCTACGCGGCCGCCGGCGACGAGGTCGCCCGCTCGGTGCGGTCGAGCCCGGCCTACCAGGCGCTGGCGGCCCTGGCCGAGGTCGGTGCCGCCGCCGTGCCCGACGACCGCGTGAAGGTCGACCGAGCCCTGGCCGCGTCCACCGTGGAGCCGTGCCGGCGCCGGGTGGAGTCCGAGCTGGCCTGGCGGCCCGTGTGCGGCTGCGGCTTCCACCTGGGTGACCGGCCACCGGCGCTGGACGCCGCCGCCCTCGTCACCATGGCCGCGCGCGGGGTGGCCGAGCACCTCGAGGAGCTGGGCAGGGAGGAAACCCGGGCCCGGCTGCAGCGTGCGGCCGACGACCTCGCTTCGCTGGACCGGTCCGAGACGGCGAGCGACCTCCAGCGGCTCCTGGCCGTCGCGGCGGCGCCCGACCGGGCTGAGCCGGTCGCACTCGTCCACCTGCTCCGGCCGGAGCTGCGAGCCACGCTGCGCGAGGTGCTCAGCGGGCGGCAGCTGGTCGTCCGCCGCGACCTGGCCCAGCTCCGGGAGGACCTGATCGGACGCCGCTACCCGCGCCGGCGGCTCCTGGAGCTGGTCCAGGCCTGGATCGACGGCAGCGGCGCGGGCGAGCCACCTCCCGAGCGCGCCTTCGTCGAGGTCGTGGACAGCGGCGAGGCGGCCGCCGGCGCCGCCCGCCCGGCGGCGGAGGACGAGCCGGCGACCGCCGCGTTCCTGCGCGCGCGCTGGCCGCGCCTGGCCGGCGAGCTGCCCGAGCACCGGCCTTCGGACGCGTTCTGGCTGGCCGCCTGGTGGCGAGACCGGCCCGCTCGTCCGGACTGGGTGCCGCCCGGGCTCGCCGCGGACGAGGAGCTGGCGGCCGCCGCCAGGGCCGCCGCCGAGGACCCCGCCGCGGGCCGTGACCTCGCCGAGCTCGACGCCCGCATCGGGCCGAGGACGCTGCTCGGCGACCAGGTGGAGGGCGCGCTCGACCTGGCCGCTCGGGACGGCGCGGGGCTGGCCGGCGCGCTGCTGGCCGAGCGCCTGCTCCGGCACCCCGTTCGCCTGGCGGCGAGCGCGCTCGTGCGCCGGCTCGGCGCCGACCTGCAGCTTGTCGAGCGGGTGCCGGCCGGCGCCCTCGATCGCCTCGCCTCGGAGCACGCGCTCCTCGATCCCCGAGAGCTCCGTTCCCTCGCACTTCTACTCGAGGCCGGCGGCTGCCTGGCCCGGCTGGAGCGCCGCCTGGCCGGTCTCACGGTCCCGGAGCTGGTCCAGGAGGTGTACCCGGAGTGCCTGGCGCCCGTCGCCGACCTGGTCAGCCAGGCCGAGCTGGCGCTGGCCGGCACCTCGCTCGTCGACGCGGACGCCGTGGCCGCGTTCGCCTCGGCCGCCGGGCGGCTGCGGCACGCTGCCGAGACCGTGTTCGAGTCCGCGGCGGCCTCGGGGTTCGCCGGCTGCCTCCGGGTCTGGGAGGTGGCGGCGGAGGTGATCGAGCCGCTCCTGTCCGAGCACGGACGCGTCGCCGTGCTGGTCGTGGACGCAATGCGCGCCGACCTCTGGCTCCGGCTCCGCGACGTGCTCTGGAAGGCGCTGCCGGAGCGCCGGCTCGGCGAGCGCTGGGCCGTCGTGCCCGCCCCGACCAGGACCGCGGAGGCGATGGCCAGCCTGTTCCTCGGCCGCGCGGTCCCCGAGGGCTCGCTCGCGGCCGGAGACCCGGTGCCGCCCTTCCCCGGCCTGGGCTACGCGGCCCGCCTGCTCGCCGGCGCCGACCGCGACGGGGAGGCGCAGCGGCTGCGCGACCTGTGGGGCTCCGGTCCCCCGCTCAGCGTCGCCGTGGCCACGGGCGTGGACGAGCGGCTGCACCACACCCCGGTCGAGCTGGCGGGGCTGCTGGACGAGGCGGTCGCGGCGCTCTCCCGGCGGGTGGTGCCGACGCTGCAGACCCTGCCGCCCCAGGTCCCGCTGGTCGTTCTGGCGGACCACGGCTTCCGCGAGAACCCGGCCTGGGGCCGCGAGGCGCGGTACGCGCACGGCGGCCTCTCGCTGGAGGAGTCCGTGGTCCCGGTGGCGGTGCTCACCCGAGCCGGAACGCCCCGTCGCTGACGGCGGGCTCTTCTCCAGCCGCTCAGGGGGGAGGGCGGTGCTGCTCTGGATCGGCAGCAGTGTCGTTCGGGCCCGACGGCGGCGCGTCGTCCCAGGGCCGTGCGCGGCCCCCGTCCTCCACCAGCGCGCCGGCCCCGAGCGAGGCCAGCTGCGCCGCAGCCACCGCCAGCGCGAGTCGCCGGGGTGGCCGCCATCGCGTGAGCGCGCCGGCGATGATGACCATCTGGGCGACGCCGACAGCCCGCTGCCAGGGCCGCAGCGGCCCGGGCCTTCCCGCGGCGAGCGGGTAGCGGAGGGCGGGCGGCAGCAGGCACCAGCCGGGCAGGCCGCCCAGCCGGTGGGCCGCCACCGCGCCCCACAGTGTCAGCCAGCTGTCCGACTCGATGTCCAGGAGGGCGCCCAGCCGGGTGGCGCCGAGCCTGCGGGCCAGGGGCCCGTCCAGCCAGTCGACCACCGTGCAGCCGGCCACGAGGCCCCACAGGCCGGGGCGGCGGCCCCGTCCTGAGAAAGCGGTGCCGCACAGCATCGCGGCGGCCCCGGCGCGGGTGAGCGTGAGCGCGTTCGGCAGCGTCAGCACCCGGTCGCCCAGCCGGCGGGCGGCCACCGCCGTGAACGCCGCCGCCGCCGCCAGGCTGGCGGCCCCGGCGACCGCATAGCGGCGACGGCCCGTCCCCACCCCGCTGCCGCTACTGGTCGAGCGCGCGCTGGACCAGCGTGATGTCCATCCACCGGCTGAACTTGTAGGCGGCGTTCTTCAGCGTGCCCACCACCTCGAAGCCCAGGCTCTGGTGCAGGCGCAGCCCCGACACGTTGTCCGCGGCCACCGAGGCCACGATGGTCTTCGACCCGGTGGCTCGGGCCGCCTCGATCAGGCGGGCGAGCAGCTCGCGGCCAACGCCCCGGCGCTGATACAGCGGGTCGACGTAGACCAGGTCCTCGACCACCTCGTAGCCGCGCTGCCGCCAGGGCAGCAGCCGCGCCCAGCCGATGACGTCGCCGTCCTCGTCGGCGACCAGCGTCACCGTGCGCCTCGCGTGGGCCTCCCACCACTCGGCCGCCTCCTCGTGCGAGAGCGGCTCCGAGTCGATCGTCGCGAAGGTCTGGTTGATCGCCCAGTTGTAGATCCCGACGACCGCGGGCATGTCCTCACGGGTCGCTTCGCGGATGGTGAAGGTCTGGCGGGGCGTCGAGCTCATGGCCTCCAGTGAAGCACCATCGGCATCCCCGCGCATGCGGGGATGTCCCGCTCATGTGATCTTGGAGTCGTACCAGGTGCCTTCCGGCTCGACGGGCTCGAGCGGCGGCAGATCGGCCTGGAGCCGCCGGCGCCGGATGGCCAGCGCGATCATCACGACCCCGCCGAGCACCAGCAGCGCACCGAGTCCGAGGAGCGCCGCGGACAGGGCGGTGTTGGGGAATCCGCCGTGGGAGGCCGCGGGACCGGCCGGGTAGCCCGGTCCCTGCGGCGCTCCGGGCCCGGTGGAGGGGACCGGACCCGCGGTCGCGACCGCCGATGGCGAGGGCGACGGCACCGGCGGGTCGCTGACGGTTACCGTCGTCGGGCTGCGGCCCTGACTCGGGTCAGCGGCCACCGCGACGCAGGCGCCGGGGAAGTACGTGGGGGCGAGCTGGTAGTCGGGGGGCGCCGCGGTCGCCACCAGGCAGTACGTGGCGGGGTTCAGCGCCGTCACCACCGCGGTGCCGCTGGAGCTGGTCGTGAGCGTGGCGGCGACGGGGCCGCCGGCCGACCCGACGTGGACGTCAAAGGTGAACCCCGGCTCGCTGACGGGCTGGCCCGAGAGGTCGGTCTGGATCACCTGGAGCTCGCCGGTGGCCGCCGGCGTTGAACCAGGGGTTGGGGTGGGCGTCAGCGGCGGGTCGACGACCAGGATCGTGGTGCCGGTCGACGCCAGCACGCGGCAGGCGGCCGGATAGTACTTGGGCGCCAGCTCAAAGCCCGGCGGGACTGCGGTCTCGACGACGCAGTACGTGACGTTGGCAGGCAGCGTCGTGGAGGCAGAGCCGTCAGGACCGGTCACCAGCCTGGCGACCACGATCCCGTCCCGCCTGTCCCTGTGCACGGCGAACTCCGCCCCGGCCAGCGCCATGCCGTCAGTGCTCGCCTTGGTGACCGTTAGCCTCGCGGTCAGGCCGGCAGCGACCTGGACCGGGCCGGCGGCCGCGATGCCCGGGCCGGTGGCCGCCGCCGCCAGCACGGCCGCCACGACCGGCGCCGCGAGCACGGGCAGCACCGCTCGACGACGCCACGCCAACCGGCCGGCCGATCGCATCCCCTCGTCGCGACCTCGCAATCCGGACCTCCACGGCCGCCGGAACCTCTGCCGGCGGCCCAGTGACGGGACAGTCTAGCCGCCCCTGTCGCCGGGTTGGGCGCCCCGATGTCAGCCCGACGTCAGCGGAATGTAAGCGGCTCGCCCCGGTCCTCGAAGCCGGGCGCCGCCTCGACCGGTGCGACCCGTGCCGCGCCCCGAACCGACGCAATACCCTTGTAGCTCCGTGGCCGACTGGATGCTCATCGACGGATCGAGCCTGATCTTCCGCGCCTTCTACGGCGTGCCGACCAGCATGCGCTCGCCGGACGGCAGGCCGGTCAACGCGGTCCGCGGCTTCATGGACCGGCTCGCCACCCTGGTCGTCGAGTACCGGCCGTCGCGGCTGGCCGTGGCCAGCGACGACGACTGGCGGCCGGCCTGGCGCGTGTCCCTGGTCCCCTCCTACAAGGCGCACCGCGTCGCGGAGCCCGTCCCGCCCCAGCTGGAGCCCCAGATGCCGATCATCCACCACGTGCTGGACGCAGCGGGCGTCGACTTCGTCGGCGTCGCCGACTACGAGGCCGAGGACGTGATCGCCTCCTGGACGGCCCGAGCCGCCGGCTGCAGCGTCGACATCGTGAGCGGCGACCGAGACCTGTTCGCGCTCGTCCGCGACCCGGACGTCCGGGTCCTCTATCCGGAGCGGCGCGGCCTGGCCAGCGTGGACGAGGCCGAGGTGACCCGGCGCTACGGCATCCCCGGCCGCCTGTACGCGGACTTCGCGATCCTCCGCGGCGACCCCTCGGACGGCCTGCCCGGGCTGGCCGGGGTCGGGGACAGGAGGGCGGCCGAGCTGGTGGCCGCGCACGGCGGGGTGGACGGGCTGCTGTCCGCCGGCCGCCTGCGCGAGGCCGACCGCGACTACCTGGAACGTGCCCGCCGTGTCGTCAGGCCGGTCGCCGACCTGCCGCTGGAGCTCCCGGCCGGCCGGCGTGATCGCTATCCTGCGGACCCCGAGGGGGTGCGCGAGCTGGCCGAGCGCCACGGCCTGGCGGGCCCGTTCGAGCGGCTGCTGCGGGCGCTCGACAAGCTCATCTGAGCCGACCGATCAGAGACCGCCCGCCGCCACCGGGATGGCCTCGTCGTCGCCCGGCCACGGGGGCGACGTGTAGCAGAGAAAGCGGAGGTCGGCCGCCGGGTCGGCCCGGAACTGGAACGCCCAGCCCGTCGGGATGACCAGGCTCCGGCCCGGGCCGACGTCGTGGAGCAGCGGCTCGCCGGCCGGCGGCCGCAGCCAGACCCGCCCGGTGCCGGCGAGGAAGTACCACACCTCCTCGACCGTGCGGTGGCGGACCGGCCGGCTGGCGGTCCCGGCAGGGAGCCGGACCTCGACGAGGCTGGCCCGGCGGGCGTGGCCCACCAGGTAGGTGATCTCCGAGCCGTCGGGAGCGATCGCGTCCGGCATGGTGCAGATTCTCGGCTGGATATGCTCGGTTCATGCGGACCTGCGTCGCGGCCCGCTCGATCTGATGCTGTCGCCCGACCCCGGGCTGTGCGCCTCCTGCCGGCACGCCCGGGTCGTCCCCGGCGCGGCGAGCCGCTTCTGGCTGTGCGAGCGCTCCCGGTCCGATCCGCGCTTCCCGCGCTATCCGCGCCTGCCGGTGACCTCGTGTCCGGGGCACGAGCCGGGCGACCCGGCGGGCGTCCCTACTTCAGGCGGGGATCGAGCGCGTCCCGAAGGCCGTCGCCCATCAGGTTGAAGGCCAGCACCGCGCCGAAGATGGCCAGCCCGGCGAACGTGGCCAGGTTGGGGTCCGAGAAGATGTAGTTGCGCGACAGCCCCAGCATCGAGCCCCATTCGGGGGTCGGCGCCTGGACTCCGAGGCCGAGGAAGCCGAGGCCGGCCGCGATCAGGATCGCCGCCCCCAGCTGCAGGCTCGCCTGCACGATCACCGGCGCCAGCGCGTTCGGCACTACGTGGCGCAGGAGGATCCTCGTGGCCGGGACGCCCAGCGCTCTGGCCGCCTCCACATAGGGCAGCTCGCGGATGCTGAGCGTCGACGCGCGCACCAGGCGGACGAAGATCGGGATCGACGTGATGCCGACCGAGATGATCACGTTCTGGAGGCCGACGCCGAGGACCGCGACCAGCGCCAGCGCCAGCAGGATGTTCGGGAAGGCCAGCATAACGTCCGTGAGGCGCTGGCCCAGCAGGTCGATCCAGCCCCCGAAATAGCCGGAGACCGCGCCCAGCGGCAGCCCGACCAGCAGGCCGATCGCGACCGCGCCGAAGCCGAGCGAGAGCGTGTATCGCGCACCGTAGACCAGGCGGACGAGCTCGTCACGGCCGAGGTCGTCCGTCCCCAGCGGATGCCCCGCGGAGGCAGGCAGGAAGGCGTCGTTGAGACTCTGATGGACCGGATCCCAGCGCAGCACCAGCGGGATCAGCAGGCTCGCCGCGACGTAGAAGGCGAGGATCCCGATCCCGACGATCGCGCTCGGGTGGGTGCGGAGCCGCGCCCATAGGCGGCCCCCGCCGGCCAGCGGCGCCAGCTGGACCGGCGCCAGCTCCGCCGTGGCTCCGAGGGCCGGGGCGGCCGACTCAGCCGTACCGGATCCGGGGATCGACATAGGCGTACAGGAGGTCCGTCAGCAGGTTGATGACGATGAACGACACGGAGAGCAGCAGGACGACGCCCTGCACCACCGGATAGTCGCGGGCGCCGATGGAGTCCACCAGCAGCCGCCCGATCCCCGGCCAGGCGAAGACCGTTTCGGTCAGCACCGCGCCGCCGAGCAGGGTCCCGAACTGGAGGCCGATCGTGGTCAGGATGGGCAGCAGCGCGTTCCGCAGCGCGTGCCGCAGGAGCACCGCGGCCCGGCCGGCCCCCTTCGCCCTCGCCGTCCTGACGAAGTCCTGGCCCAGCACCTCCAGCATCGCCGAGCGCGTCTGCCTGGCCACCAGGCCCATGGAGAAGAGGGCCAGGGTCACGGCCGGCAGGACGAGCGACTCGATGCCGCGGTCGGTTCCGGCCGCCGGCAGCACCCGCAGGCGCACCGCGAAGACGACGATCAGCATCAGGCCCAGCCAGTAGGTCGGCATCGAGACGCCGAACACCGCCCCGCCCGAGATCGCCACGTCGGCCGCGGTGTTGCGCCGTCTCGCCGCCAGGATCCCCGCCGCCACCCCGAGGGCGATGGCGAGGACGAGGCTGGCCAGCGCCAGGGTGGCCGTGTAGGGGACGCGCGTGGAGATCTCCTGGATCACCGGGGCCCCTGTTCGGGTCGAGATCCCCAGGTCGCCGTGGGCCAGGCGGACCATGAAGCCGAGGTACTGCTGCCAGCCGGGCAGGGTCAGACCGAGCTGGACCCGGATGTTGTGGATCTCCTCCGGCGTCGCGGTGGGCCCGGCGATGACGATCGCGGGGTCGCCGGGCAGCAGCCGGAGCAGGAGGAAGACGACGGTCGCGACCCCGAGCAGCGTCGGGATCGCGACCAGGAGGCGGCGCGCTGCATAGGTCAGCACGCCGCCCCGCCTCTCACAGTGCTGCCCCTAGGCAGGGGAGGCCCAGGTCGTGACGAACTTCTCGTTGGGCAGGCCCGTCACGCCCTTGACCGCCGAGGTGGTTACGAAGGGGTACTTCTGGTTGTAGAGGAAGATCCAGGGCGCGTCGCTCCAGACCGTCTTGGCCGCCTGGCAGTACTGCTGCTGGCGCTGCGTCGCGTCGGTGCCCGCGTTCGCCTCGGTGATCAGCGCGTCGACCTGCGGGTTCTTGTAGTACGAGCTCTCCAGCCCGGCGGGCGGGACCCGGGGCGAGTAGAACTGCTCGAACTGCTGCTGCGCGTCCAGGTAGGGCGGCGCCCAGCCCAGCAGGCTGAGGTCCGTCTTGGCCTGGGCCGGTCCCACCTGCGCGTACGTGGCCACATAGGTCGGCCAGTCGGTCGTGCTCGGGCCCTGCACGTTGAGGCCGGCGCTACTGAGGTAGCCGGCGACCGCCTGCGCGACCTGGAAGTCCTGGACGTACCGGCCGGTCGGCGACACGAGCTTCACGGTCATGCCGGCCGCGCCGGCCTGCTGGAGCATCTGCTTGGCCTTGGTCGGGTTGTAGTCGTAGGTGCCGATCGAGCAGTAGCCGAACAGGCTCTTCGCCATCGGTGCGTCAAGTGGGGTGGCCGCTCCGAACATCGTGTTCTTGATGATCGCGGCCTTGTCGACGGCGTAGTTCAATGCCTGCCGGACCTCTGGCTTCTGCAGCAGGGGCTCCGCCTGGTCCTGGGTGTTGATGATGATCTGGATGGTGCGGTCGCTGGGACCGAGGATGACCCGCAGGCTGGAGTCGGCCTGAAGGGCAGGGATGTCGTTGGCCGGCGGCAGCGCGATGACGTCGGCACCGCCGGACCTGATCAGCGCCTCGCGGCTGGCACCTTCCGGCACGACCTTGTAGATCTGCGTGTCGTAGTTGGACCTGGGCCCCCAGTAGCTCTGGTTGGCGACCATCGTGATGTGGTCGCCGGCCACGCGCTCGCTGAACTTGTACGGGCCGGTGCCGACCGGCCGGGCGATGACCGACGGCTTGTTCGGGGCGACGTTCACCGACGCCGGCGAGATGATCGCGGCCTGGGTCTGGGTCAGTGCGGCCACGAACGGAGCCAGCTTGGTGAAGAGCGTGAACTTGACGTGGGTGTCGTCGACGACGTCTACGCGGCTGATGCCGGTCTTGCCCCCCAGGACGTTGGGCTGCGCCTTGAACGTGTCGGGGCTGAGCAGCCGGTCGATGCTGAACTTGACCGCCTGGGCGTTGAAGGGCGTGCCGTCCTGGAACGTGACGTCCTTGCGCAGGGTGAACGTGTAGCTCAGGCCGTCCGACGACTGGCTCCAGCTCGTCGCCAGCAGCGGCTGGATGGCCCCCTTGGCGTCGATGGTGACCAGCGTCTCGGCCATCATGTCCACGATCTGCGACGAGGTCGTCGTCGTCTGCGCGGCCGGGTCCAGCGTGTCCGGGTCGATGCCGATCGCGACCCGGAGCGTGCCACCGTGCTTGGGTCCCGATGGGGCCTGCTGCCCCCCGCCGCCGGTGCCGCAAGCCGCCACCACCAGGCCGGCCAGGGCCACGACCGTGGCAACCCGCAGATTCAATCTCATACCCTCTCTCCCACTTCGAGCTGCCGGACTCGCCTGAGTATAGGGTCAGCCGGTCCGGTTGTATGTCCGGCTTGACAGGCGGCGCGCTCGGCGGGCGGCTCCCGGCAGGGCTCCACGGCAGGGCTCTACGGCTGGTCCGCGGGCGGGAGCTCCGCCCAGTGGTGGAGCCGGTCCACGATAGCCTCCAGCACAGCCTGCCCCATCTCGGCCGTGGCCCCCACCGGGTCGCCCAGGACGCCGTTGGCCGTGATCGCGCGCATGCCGCGCGCGAGGACGTCGTCGAGGCTGCTCTGGCCGGTGAAGCCGGGAGCCGCGCGCTCCATGTGCACCAGCTCGGGGTGCAGGTGCAGCATCATCGACGTCTCCATCACCTCGGCGTGCGGGCCCGCCGTGTCCGAGCGGCCGAAGCGCCGGATCGCCTCGAACCCCGCGTCGAAGACGTGCATGTCGCTGATCACCACTGTGGCCTCCGGCCGCCGTTCGCGCTCCCACTCGGCCAGCACGGGGAAGTTGCCGCCGTGGCTCGACAGGACGACGAACCGCTCGAAGCCGTGGCGCCTGAGCGACGCCAGGTACGCGTCCAGGATGTCCATCAGCAGCGTCTTCGAGATGGTCAGGCTGCCGGGAAAGGCCATGTGATGGTCGGAGCAGGCCGGGCGGATGATCGGAGCCACCAGCGCATCGCCTAGGCGGCGGGCCAGCCCTCCGGCGTACGCCTCGCCGAGCAGGGCGTCGGTGGCCTCGGGCAGGTGGGGCCCGTGCTGCTCGGTGGAGGCGGCGCAGACGACCGCGCGGCGCATGCCGGCGGCCAGGGCGGCTTCGACGTCGGTCCAGGTCAGGCGTTCGATGAAGAGCTCCACGGCGAGGCGCAGCCTAGCAGGCTGCTGCGCGAGGATCGACGGGCGTCCACCACCCCGCTGGCGGCGCCCGGCGCGCCGTTCGCGGCCCTGCGGCGACCGGGCCATCCGTTACGGTGGACCCTGTGGAGCGCTTTGCGGGGCGGCAGCTCGGCCGCGATGCCACCAGGGAGCGGCTCGCGTCCGAGACCTTCGACCTGCTGGTGATCGGGGCGGGCATCGTGGGAGCCCGCATCGCGCTGGAGGCCGCGCGGACGGGCGCGTCGGTCGCGCTCCTCGACGCCGGCGACTTCGGTGGAGCCACGTCGAGCGCCTCGTCGAAGCTGATCCACGGGGGTCTCCGCTACCTGCCGCTGGGCGACGTCAGGCTGGTCCGGGAGTCCCACCTGGAGCGCAGGGCGCTGCTGGACAGGGTTGCGCCGCACCTGGTCCGCCCGCTCACGTTCGTGCTCCCGGCGTACCGCGGCGGTCCCCACAGCGCGGCGGCGATGGCCGCGGGGCTGCTGGCCTACTCGGCGCTCTCCGGCTTCCACCACAGCCGGGCCCGGATCGTCGGTGCCCGCGGCGCCCGGCGCCTGGTCCCGCCGCTGCGGACGGAAGGCCTGGTGGCGGCCGGCGTCTACCGGGACGCGCAGACGCACGACAGCCGGCTCGCGCTGGCCACCGTCAAGGCGGCGGCCGGGGCGGGCGCCGCGGTCGCCAACCACATGCGCGTGGCGGCGCTCGACGTCGGCACCGGCAGGGTCGTGGCCGCCCTCGCCGACGGCGTGAGGGTCCGGTGCCGGGCCGCCGTCAACGCCGCCGGTCCGTGGGTGGACGAGGTCCGCCGGCTCGAGGACGCGCGGGTCCAGCCGATGG
>DATFRD010000332.1:0-5631 GCA_035263645.1 Candidatus Dormiibacterota bacterium
GACGCGCTGCGGCAGCTGCTGGCATCGGAGAGGCAGATCGCCCACCTCGCCCGCCGCTACGCCGGGTACCGCGACTTCCTCTACCTGGGCCGGGGCCTCGGCCACGTGGTGGCCCTGGAGGGTGCGCTGAAGCTCAAGGAGATCAGCTACGTGCACGCCGAGGCGACCACGGGGGGCGCGATGAAGCACGGGCCGATCGCGCTCCTGGATGCGGGGTTCCCGGTCGTGGCTGTCTGCACCGCGAGCCCCCTGCGGGACAAGGTGCTGAGCAACGTGCAGCAGGTGGTGGCCAGGGGGGCGCCGGTCCTCGCCGTCGTGTCCGAGGGCGACCGCGGCCTGGCCGGCCTGGCCGCCGACGTGATCGAGGTGCCGCTGGCGGACGAGGCGAGCAGCACGGTCCTGGCCAGCGTGGCGCTGCAGCTCTTCGCCTACCACGTCGCCGTCGAACTGGAGCGCGACGTGGACCAGCCGCGCAACCTGGCCAAGTCCGTCACGGTCGAGTAGGGTGGACAGCCGCTCTTCTCCGGCCCCTCCCCCCTCGCGGGGGAGGTCGGCTCCGGCCCCTCCCCCCTCGCGGGGGAGGTCGGGTGGGGGGGATCACCGCCTCGGAGGGCAGATCCCACGCACATGATCCGGCGGCAGGGGATCGACGTCCTGGCGGTGGACCGGATGGCCCGTGCGGTGCGACGCTCCGGTCCGGGCTTCCTGGGCCGGGCCTTCACGCCGGCGGAGGTCGCCTACTGCGCCGGCCGCCCGGAACGGCTGGCCGGGCGCTGGGTGGCCAAGGAAGCGGTCATCAAGTGCTTCGACCGCACCCCGATCTGCTTCCCGCGGCGCTCGATCGAGGTCCTGCCTGCCGAGACCGGCGCCCCGGTCGTGCGCCTGCTCGACGGCGACAGCGGTGGCGCGGCCATCCAGGTCAGCATCACCCACCAGGCGGGGATCGCCATCGCCAGCGCCTGGCTGGAGCTGCCCGAGCCCGACGAGCGGCCGCTCCCGCCGCCGCCCGACGTTCGCCTGCCGGCGCGGCCGGCCGAGGGCCACAAGGGGACGTTCGGCACGGTGGTCGTGGTCGCCGGCAGCCGCGGCTTCACGGGGGCTGCCCACCTGTGCTCCACGGCCTGTCTGCGCGCCGGGGCCGGGCTGGCGAGGCTGCTCGTGGCGGAGGATGTCTACCCGATCCTCGCGGTCAAGTCCACCGAGGTGATGGCGACGCCGGTCCCGGCAGACGTGCCGGGGGCGATCGGCGTGGCCGCGCTGGACGAGGTGTCCGCGCACCTGCGGGCGGCGACCGCTGGGCTGCTGGGGCCCGGCCTGGGCCGGGCACCGGCCACCTGGCGGCTGGTCCGCGAACTGGTCGCGAGCATCGACCGCCCGCTGGTCCTGGACGCCGACGCCCTGAACGCGCTCGCGGAGACACCCGAGCGGCTCGCCGGGCTGGGCCCCACGCGGGTGCTGACCCCGCATCCCGGGGAGATGGCGCGGCTCGTCGGCCGGCCGACCCGCGAGGTCCAGGCGGCGCGCCGCGAGGTGGCCGCGCGGTCGGCCGCGGAGTGGGGCGCCGTGGTCGTCCTCAAGGGCGCCCGCACGGTCGTCGCGGGACCGGACGGCCGGCTGTCGGAGGACCCGCACGAGGTGCCGGCCCTGGCCACGGGCGGCACCGGGGACGTGCTCTCCGGCGTGATCGCCGGCCTGCTCGCCCAGGGGTCCGACCCGTACACGGCGGCGGTCACCGGCGTGTACCTCCATGCCGAGGCCGGTCGCCGGGTCCAGGCGCGGCTGGGGACGGCCGGCCTGCTCGCGTCGGAGCTGCTGCCCGAGGTGCCGCTGGCGATGAGGGCCCTCCGCTCGTGATCGGCGCGGACTGGACGGCTGCCGGCATCGACGGACCAGCGCCGCAGCGGTGGGCCGAGATCGACCTCGGCGCCATCAGGCACAACGTGCGCGCGCTGCTGGCCGGGCTGCCGCGCGGCTGCCGGCTCATCGCCGTGGTCAAGGCGGATGGCTATGGGCACGGCGCGGAGCCGGTGGCGCGGACAGCCCTGGAGGCCGGTGCCTGGGGCCTCGGCGTCTCCACGCCGGAAGAGGCGCTGCAGCTGCGCCACCTGTGCGACCCGGAGCAGGTCCTGGTTATGGGCGGGCTCGCTCCTTCCCGGTGCGCCGCCGCCGCCGCCGTGGGCTGCGCCGTGATGTGCTCCTCGGCGGAGATGCTGGAGGTGCTGGAGGCGGGCGCGGACGGCCGCCGCCTGGCCGTGCACCTCAAGGTGGACACCGGGATGGGCCGCCTGGGCTGCCTGCCGGAGCAGGCGCCGGCCCTGGCCAGCCGCATCGCGGCCTCCCCGAGGCTGCGGCTGGCCGGGACCATGACCCACTTCGCGTCCGCGGAGGACGATCCCGAGTTCACCCGGCTGCAGTTCGACCGCTTCCTGGCGGCCCTGGACCGCTTCGCCGTCGAGCCCGGTATCCGGCACGCCTCGAACTCGGCCGCCGTGCTCCGGCACCCCGACATGGCGCTCGACGCGGTCCGCCCGGGCCTGGCCACGTACGGGTTCGTGGGTGAGGGCCTGCGGCCCTCGCTGGCGCTCCGCGCGCTCGTCACGCGAGTGCAGGACGTGCCCGCCGGCCAGTCGGTCGGGTACGGGCGCACCTGGGTGGCGGCGCGCACGTGCCGGATCGCCACCGTCGCCATCGGCTACGAGGACGGCGTGATGCGCAGCCGGTCGAACCGGGGCTGGGTGGCGATCGACGGCCAGCGCGCGCCGCTCGTCGGGCGGGTCAGCATGGACGCCATCACCGTCGACGTCTCGGACGTGCCGGGGGTGCGGCCGGGCGAGGTCGCGACGCTGATCGGCGACGGCATCTCGGCCGCGGACGTGGGCGAGTGGAGCGGCACGATCGCCCATGAGGTGCTGACGGCCATCGGCAATCGCGTCGCGCGGCGCTACCTGGAATAGCCGGGCCCGGCGACCGAGTTGACTCGGCGAAGGTCCCTACTATGGTTCCAGTGGCGGAACACCCTGTTGACACCGACGCCCAGCAGCGCTTCGCGGACGAGGCGATCGGATATCTCGACACTCTCTACAGGGGCGCGCTGCGGCTGACGCGCGACCCCGCCCAGGCCGAGGACCTCGTGCAGGATACCTACGTCCGTGCCCTCCGTTACCAGGGCAGCTACCAGGTCGGCACCAACATGAAGGCCTGGCTCTTCGCGATCATGCGCAACCTGTTCTGGGATCGCTTCAAGGGCGGCCGTCCGGAGGACGTGAGCCTGGATGGCGACGGCGAGTTCGCGCTGTACGACACGCTCAAGGACCCGACCGCGGTTCCGGAGGCGGACGTGCTGGACCGTATTGCGGCCGAGGAGGTGGTGAGAGCGGTGGAGAAGCTGCCGGAGCTCCATCGCGAGGTGGTGCTTCTGGTGGACGTGGAGGGCTTCTCGTACAAGGACGCGGCCGACGTGCTGGGCGTCCCCATCGGGACCGTCATGTCACGCCTGCACCGCGCCCGTCGTCAGCTCCAGCGATCGCTCTACGACTACGCCAGCGAGTCCGGGATCGTCCACGGACAGGAGAGCGGGTCGTGAACTGTCGTGACTGCGTTGAGAAGCTGCACCGGTACGTGGACCGCGAGCTGACGGACGTGGAGGTGGCGGAGGTGAAGCGCCACCTCGAGGACTGTCCGCCCTGCGAGGAGACGTACCAGCTGCAGGTGCACGTCAAGCGCCTGGTCAAGGTCTGCTGCGACCAGGGCGCGGCACCGGAGAAGCTGCGCAGCCGTCTGCGGCAGATCCTGTACTGACCTGGATCGGCTCTAACTCGGCGAAGAAGTCCAAGAATCGACCTTCTTACCGACTGAAGCGTTGGCGTAGAATCCGGAGAGGATTCGTCGCCACGGCGGGGAGGGGGGGCGGCTTCGAAGGGTGATGCTCGAGGACGCCAACCGTGACATACGTCGGCTCGGTGAGCAGGATCTGCAACGGCGGTGGCGCCGGCAGCAGCTCGACCGGATGGTCCACGCGATCGACGATCTCCTGTTCCAGCTCGAGGATCTGAACCTGCGGGGTGTCGACCGGGTGCCCCCCGAGCTGCGGCGGAGGGCCGCCAGCATTCTCGAGGCGGTGCCCGGCCCGGAGCTGCCCGAGTCGCTGCGGGTACGTCACCGGGTGCTCGCCATGATGGACGTGCTCTTTCGAGCCCAGGAGGTCCTGTTCCGCCTGCGCGAGACCGGCCAGCGGGATTCGGGTGGACTCACGCCGGCCGGCCCCACCCGTCGATCAGCCAGGTGACGACCTCGACGACCCAGGGTCGCCCGAAATGGGCGACTACCTCGTGTCGTCGGTGAATTCGGCTAAGAGCCTGCGCGGGTAGGGCCGGGCCCTATTCGCGCAGGCTCTAAGAGCAGTCGGCGAAGTCCTGGGTGAACATCTCCTCGTAGCCGTTCAGGCCCTTGTACGCCCCGATGCCGACGCAGCGGAAGTCGGGATTGAGGATGTTCGCCCGATGGTCCGGGCTGTTCATGAGCGAGTCCCAGGCCTGGTCCACGTCGGGGGCGAAGGCGATGTTCTCGCCAGCCGTGACGAAGTGGAAGCGCAGGTCCCTCAACCGGTCGTACGGCGTCTTGCCGTCCGGCGTGTTGTGCGAGAAGTAGTGGCGCTGGTACATGTCGGTGCTGTGCTCCCGGGCTGCCTGCTGGAGCAGGGGGTCGGAGTGCAGCGGCGCCAGGCCGACCTGGCTGCGTGCCTGGTTGATCTTCTGGAGCATGCGGTCCTCGGCGGCCGGGTCCGCCTGGACGGCCAGGTTGGTCGGGAACTGCAGCTTGATGAACTGGTCTTCGCCCGGGTTCGACACCGGGTCGCTCTCCAGGATGCGGCGTCCGACGCTGGTGGTGGGCACGAGCAGGCGCTGGACGGGGGCCTGCACGAAGCCGGCCTGCGCCTGCAGCCGGGAGCCGAGGATCGACCCGGAGAGTGCCGGCTGTAGACCCGCGATGGGCAGCACCGCGATCACGCAGACCAGCAATGTCGCCGCGAGCAGGGCGACGCCGAGCGCCGGCACCGCGGCGACCGTGGCCCTGGTGCGGGGCGGCAGCAGCGCGACCCACGGCGCGAGCCAGGCTGCGGCGCGGGCGACCGGCGCCTGCACCACCGCGTGCACCAGGACCAGGACGAGCAGAAAGCTGCCGAACCCGGCCACGCCCTGGGTGACCCCGACGCGGCCGTGGATGACCTGGGCCATGGGCCCGAACGAGGCCAGGGCGGCCCCCAGCCCGAGCCCGAAGGCCAGGAGCTCGGTCAGGTACGGCCCGAAGCTGCTGCGCACCGCGTGAACGACGAGGAGCGCGGTGCCGGCGATCAGCACCGGATCCAGTGGACTGAAGCGCACCGGCAGAGGAGTATAGGTCCCCACCCTCCGAAATGCGGCTGCGGTCGCCGGCAGCCAGGCGCCAGCCCCCGGCAGCATGGGTTTTCGTCGGCGCTCCTTGGAGCGCCGACGGAAACCGGGCCGAGAGATTTGGGGTCCAGGTGCCCCAGATCCGGTGGCGCCGACGAGGAGCGCAGCGAGCGCCCTCCAGGGCGTGAGCGAGCACCGCAGGAGGCAACGCCGGAGATGGGGTGCATGGGCCCCAAAGATC
>DATFRD010000333.1:0-24242 GCA_035263645.1 Candidatus Dormiibacterota bacterium
GGCGAAGACGCCGGCGGCGGTGCAGCCGAGCACGACGACCGGGGTGCCGACGGCCACGCCCACCGCCAGACCGCCCAGCGCGCTGGCGGCACGCAGCGCCAGCCAGGCCGGCGGGCTCATGCCCATGGTGACCGCCCGTGCTGCCTCCCGCCGCACGAGCGCGGTGTCGGCACGGGGCCGGCCGGAGGGCGTGCGTGGGCGCCCCTCCGCCGCCACGAGCGCGCCCAGCAGCACGGCCAGGGCCAGCAGGAGCACGACCTGGGCGTAGAACGCGAGCGGCGAGAACAGCAGCGGCGGCATCAGACCGGAGGCACCACCTGACCGAGCTGCGGCCCGAGCTTGCGGCGCAGCCCCGGCGGCAGGTCGCCCACGTGGCGAGCCTGGCGCTGCAGGGTGCCGTCCGGGCCGCGCCGGTAGACCCAGGTCGTGTGGTTGCGCTCACCGCCGAGCGCCAGCACGCCGCTGACGCGGCGGGCGCCGTCGGAGTCCTGGACGAGGTGCACGACCAGGTCGAAGGCCCGATGCACCGCGATCTCGGCAAGCTCGTAGGCGTTGCTGTTGCCGGCGTAGTCCGGGCTCTTCATCACGTACTCCGCGGCGCGCTTCACGCCCTGGAAGGCGTCGTCGGCATGGACGGTGACCATCGAGCCATCGTGGCCGGTGGAGGCGACCAGGCACACCTCGGCCATCGCCGCGTCGCGAGCCTCGCCCAGGACGATCCGGTCGGGCCGCATGCGCAGCGCCAGCTTGGCCAGGTCGCGCATCGTGATGCCCGACTCGCCGCCGTAGGACGGCGGCACCGTGCACAGGTGCTGGACGAGCGGGTGCCACGCGCGGCCGTCGCCGCGGTCGCCGTCCAGGTTCAGCTCGGCGCTGTCCTCGATCACGAGCAGCTGCTCGCCCTGGTCGACCATGCCGCAGAGGACGCGCAGCAGCGTGGTCTTGCCGGTCGCGGTGCCGCCGGCGATCATGATGTTGGCGCGCCCGCGCACGCAGGCCTCGAGCAGGTCGGCGACGCCCTGCGGCATCACGCCCCGCTGCACGTACTCGCTCAGCGAGTGCAGCCGGGCGGCGCCCGGCAGACGGACGGTGGCGACCACGCTGGTGCCGCCCGACACGGCCGGCTCCTGCACAACGCAGACTCGCAGCACCCGGCCCAGGTTGCCCTCGGCTGCGGGGTGCCCCTCCGAGAGCTGGCGGTACCCCTTGAAGCCGGGCATGGTCAGCACCTTCTCCTTGAAGAACGTCAGCACGTCGGCGTCGCTGCGGAAGGGGTTGCCCGTCTCGTCCAGCAGGAACCGTTCCGTGCTCGTCGTCAGGACCCACCGGTCCCAGCGGTTGACGTGGATCTCCTCGACGCCGGCCGCCAGGTAGAGCAGGCGGGACAGCGGGTCGAGCCAGGACGTGTGCGCCATCGCCCCCCTGACGACGTCGCGGCGGAAGTCGGGCTCGCGGGCCAGCCGGTGCGCCGTGGCCCCGTGCAGCCCGAACCGGCCGGGCTGCTCGATGGCCTGGTCGACCAGCTCCAGGACGACGTCCTCCAGCCGCTCCTCGTCCCGTGCAGAGGCCCGGACGTCGGCCGCCAGCCGGCGGTCGCGAACCACCCGGGCGAGCGTCCGCACCGTGTCCAGCGCCGGGTCGGCGACGGTCGGCCAGGGCATGACGGGGAGCCCCGAGGCGGTCGCGGCCTGCGTCACGGGGAGGCCCCGGCCGGCGCCCCCTGCGCCGCACGCAGCCAGGCTCTGGCCCCGTCCACGAGCTGGGCGCCCCGGACGACGGCCTCGCCGACGTCCGGGATGGGGACGCCCTGGTTCTCGGCCCGGATCGCCCGCCTGGGGTCCCAGCGGACCCTGGCCGCCAGGCCGATGGAGGGCAGCCGGGCGGTGAGCGCCTCCTCGACCTGCCTGCTCAGCGTGCCGCGCCGCGTCTCCATCAGCACGAGCTCTGCCTTCGGCGGCTGCGCCGCCTGCAGGACCTGGATCGACCGGGCGATCCGGGTGGGGCTGTCCTGGACCACGACGAGCACTCGCGACGCGATCCGGGCCACCGCCTGGGCCGCCGCCCTCGGCGCGTCCAGCAGCGGGTGGGACCACGCGCAGCCCAGGTCCAGGAGCACGAAGTCGTGGGGCAGCCCGGACAGGGCGCCACCCGACTCGAGCTGCTGGACGAGGTTGGCGGTGCCGGTGCCGTAGATCGCCATCAGGCCGGGGACCAGCTCGAGCCGGGAGGTC
The DNA here is from genome assembly GCA_035263645.1 of Candidatus Dormiibacterota bacterium. Taxonomy (GTDB): domain Bacteria; phylum Chloroflexota; class Dormibacteria; order Dormibacterales; family Dormibacteraceae; genus CF-161. The sequence goes on from DATFRD010000333.1 coordinate 2,232, forward strand.
CGGGTCGGGATCGCCTGGCGCAGCAGCGCCTCCCGGGTGATGCGGCCCACCCCGACCAGGTTGTTCATGCCTCGGCCGCGCGGGTGGAGATGGAGGTGGTCGATGGCCGTGGCCGTGCCGGACATGTCCGCGTCGACCACCAGCACCGAATGGGTCCGGGCGATCTCGTGGGCCGCCGCCAGCATGGTGGACGTGCAGCCCTGGCCGTCCTTGGTCCCCACCCAGGCGACGACGTAGCTCACGGGCGCGGCGTCCCGAGCGGCCCGGGCGTGCCCGCCGGCGCCGGGGTGAGCGAGGCCGGGGCGGGCACGACCGGAGGCGCGGCGCCCAGCGCTGGCCGGCCTGCGTTGACCGACCCCGAGAGCGCGGCGACCGCGTCCTGGATGCCCAGGCCGGTCGCCGCCGGCACGCCCAGGCCCCCGGAGTCGACCGCGAAGAGGGGCGCGCTGTTGGCCTCGAGCGTGATCCAGCTCGGCTCGTCCGCTGCCGGGACCCAGATCGTGGTGGGGCTCTCGACCGGCAGGCTCCGGCCGACCTGGACCGTCCGGCCGCCCAGCTGCGTGTACACGTCGACCAGGTCGCCCCGGCCGAGCGGAGGCGCCGCCCGGAACGCTACGGGCACGAGCACCATGTCGCCCGCCAGCAGGTCGTCGTCGGCCAGCATGTGGCCGGCCAGAAGGTTGTGAGCGGCTCGCCTGTGGTCCGCGATCGGATCGCGCCGATAGTACAGGATGGGGTCCCCCGTGTCGGGCACGCTGACCCGCCGGACGTCGTTGGCGGTCAGCAGCGTCCCGGCCGGCACGTCCCTGATGGCCATCCACACCTCGTGCGTCGAGCGCGACTGGACCACGATCTCCAGGTAGATGGCGCCGATGGCGGCGAGGAGCACCAGGCTGCCGCCAAGGAGCAGGACCAGGCCGCGGGCCGACACCGCTCAGAAGGCTCCGGTGTAGCCGCCGAAGGCGGCCCGGGCAGTCCGCCTGGCGCGCAGCGTCACGGTGACGGCCGGCAGCGGCACCGGCAGCGGGACCCGCTCGACGACCACGGCGGTGACCGAGCTCCCACTGACCCTGCAGTCGACTCCGGTCACGAGCGGCACCTGGCGGGCCGCCGCCCCGCAGCGCCGGGCCGCCTCGTCCGGCAGGAGCCGGACCTGGTTGAGGTACAGGGCGTCCGGGTCGATGGCCGAGGCGCCGGCCTGGGCGGCGAGCAGCGCGTCGGCGTCGGCGCGGTTCGAGTCCACGAACAGCACCTGAGCGTTGCCGACCAGCGCGACCGTCGCCACCAGTACGAACGCGCACACGACCGTGAAGACGACAAGCGTCTGCCCCGCCTCAGAACAAGTCCCTCCCCCCCTGCGGGGGAGGTGGCCCGCCAGGGCCGGACCCGGGGTCCCCAGGAAATCGCGGCCCCGGGGTCCCCACGAAATCGCGGTGGCGGGGTGCGGATTTCGTGGGGTGGGGTGGTGGGGTGCGGATTTCCTGGGGTGGGGAGGGGGGGTCGGCGACGGCTTGCCTCGTTCCCCCCCATCCAACCTCCCCCGCGAGGGGGGAGGGGCCACAGGTCGGAGGGCCAGCCTGCCCCTCATTGCATGTTTCACGTGGAACGATACGGCGAGCTGTACGCCGTGGCGGTAGCCTGGAGGTCCAGGGTCCAGTCCGGGTTGAACGGCTCCAGGATCGCCATCGGCGTGCGCGACAGCAGCAGGCGGGCGTGGCCGGCGCAGGCCACGCTGCCGCCTGCGGCGTAGCCGCCGCAGCCGTCCAGGGCGCCGGGCTTCAGGTAGCCGGTGCGCACCAGCGTGCCGCGATAGGTCTTGAGCGCGAAGTCGCGGCTCTGGGCGTCGTCGCCGGCCCGCGCGGTCACCGCCGAGGCGGCCGCCAGGCTCGTCGCCGTGTCCAGGTCCACGTAGGCCTCGGACACGACCATGGCCAGCAGGAACCCCAGCAGGAGGAGGAGCAGGACCGGGATGGTGATGGCCGTCTCGATCAGGGCCTGGCCGGCCGCGCTGGGCCTCACCGGGTGAACGTGACCCGGTGGATCTCCGCGGGCGCGTCGATCGTCCAGGGCAGGGGCACCAGCGGCAGGAGCGGCCGCGGCCGGCCCCGCACGACGACGAGGATCATGGCGGGGTCGCTCGGGTCCAGCGTCGCGCAGACCTGCAGCCGGCCGGACGGGATTGCGCCGAGCGGGTCGCACGCGGTCCCCGCCGGCCTCGCCTCCAGCGTGCTGCCGAACAGGACGGCCGCCAGCCGGGCCGAGACCAGGGGCGCGGCCGCGCCGAGGTCGGCGTCGTTCGGGCTGTCCGGACGGGCGCTGGCCGCGGCTCGCACCCCCGCCGCCGCCGCGGTGACGGCGGCCGAGCGCTGGATGGCGTACAGCGCGGTCGAGAGCGCGCCGAACAGCACGAGCAGGAAGGCCCCGATGGTCAGCGCGAACTCCACCAGAGACTGCGCCCGCTGGCGACACCTCACACCCCGCACGACATCGCCGAGTCTTGTCCGGCGGACCTGGCATGTCAAGCGAGGATCGTGACCGGTCCCGGGCCGGGATCGCCGGCTTGACACAAAACTAGATCCGGCCAGGTTTCCGGCCGCGCCTCTAGAACGCGTTATAGTCGCGGTCGGGAGGGTTGCCAGGTGCGCACCGAGCTCTGTGACGTCTTCGGCATCGATGTTCCGCTGTTCGCCTTCAGCCACTGTCGCGATGTGGTGGCGGCCGTGTCTCGGGCCGGCGGCCTGGGTGTCCTCGGGGCCCTGGCCTTCTCCCCGGCCCAGCTCGAGATGGAGCTGCGCTGGATCGACGAGCAGGTCGGCGGCCGGCCGTACGGCGTCGACGTGATCATGCCCGCCCGCTCGGCGAGCGACGGCATGTCCGGGCCCGACCTGGCCGACCAGCTGGAGGCGATGATCCCGGAGGGCCACCGCCGGTACGTGGAGGAGGTCCTGGCCCGCCACGGGGTGCCGCCGCTGCCCGCCGGCACGCCCCGGCCGCGCGGCCTGCTGGGCTGGACGGACCAGGGGGCGCGCTCCCATGTCGACGTGGCGCTGGCACATCCGATCGCGCTGCTGGCCAGCGCGCTCGGGCCGCCCCCGGCCGACGTCGTCGGCCTGGCGCACGACCGTGGCGTCCGGGTGGCGGCGCTGGTCGGCGATCCCGCCCACGCCCGCAAGCAGGTGGCGGCCGGCGTGGACTTGATCGTGGCCCAGGGCACCGAGGCCGGCGGCCACACCGGCGAGATCTCCACGATGGTGCTCGTCCCCGACGTGGTCGACGCCGTCGAACCGGTGCCGGTGCTGGCCGCCGGAGGCATCGGCGACGGCCGGCAGGTGGCGGCCGCGCTGGCCCTGGGCGCCCAGGGCGTGTGGACGGGCTCGATCTGGCTCACGGTCGCCGAGAGCGACCTCTCGCCGGTCGTGCGTGACAAGCTGCTCCGGGCCGGCCCTCGCGACACGGTGCGTTCGCGGTCGCTGACGGGCAAGCCCGCCCGCCTGCTGCGCACCGCCTGGACGGAGGCCTGGGACGACCCGGCCGGGCCGGGCGCGCTGCCGATGCCGCTGCAGTACATGCTCACGGCCGAGGCCCAGCACCGGATCGGGCGGTCCCAGAACGCGGAGCTGGCCGGGACCCCGGTCGGCCAGATCGTGGGCAGGATGTCGAGCGTGCGCGCGACGCGCGACGTCGTCTTCGACCTGGTCGAGGGGGCGGTCGCCGCGATCGACCGGCTGAACACCACCCTGGCCGCCCCGGGCGCCGTCGGAGGCAGCCGGTGACGCGGACCGCGGTGACCCGGCTGGAGGACGTCGACCTGCTCAGCCCGGACGTGTACACCGAGGGCGCGCCCCACGACATGTTCGCCCTGCTGCGGCGCGAGGCGCCCCTGTTTCGCCACCGCGACCCGGATGGGCCCGACTTCTGGGCGGTCACCCGCTATCGCGACGTGGTGGCCGTCTCGCGCGACTTCGCCAGCTTCTCGTCCTGGCGGCGCGGCGCGCTGGCCACCGAGGTGCCCGATTCCGCCCTGGAGCAGCAGCGGCTGATGATGCTCAACATGGACCCGCCGCGGCACACGAAGCTGCGGGGGCTGGTCAACAAGGGGTTCACGCCGCGGATGATCGCGGAGCTGACCGAGCGGGTCCGCGGCATCTGCGCCGCCCTGGTGGAGCACGCCGGCGAGCGCGGGGAGTGCGACTTCGTGGCCGAGGTCGCTGCCGAGCTGCCGCTCCAGGTGATCGCCGAGATGCTCGGCGTGCCCGCCGAGGACCGGCACCAGGTCTACGAATGGAGCAACCGGCTGGTGGGCGGCACCGACCCCGACCTGAGGCCGCCTGTGGACGACGGCCAGGACGCCGCGATGCAGATGTACCTGTACGCCAACGAGATGGCCCTGCAGCGGCGGGAGCGCCCGCGCGACGACCTGGTGAGCGTGCTCATGCAGGCCGAGGTCGACGGAGAGCGGCTCACCGAGATGGAGTTCGACCTCTTTTTCATGCTGCTCGCGGTGGCGGGCAACGAGACCACGCGGAACCTGATATCGGGTGGGATGCTGGCCCTTGTCGAGCACCCGGACCAGCGCCGCCGCCTGGTGGCGGACCCGTCGCTCCTGCCGGCCGCGGTCGAGGAGATGCTGCGCTGGGTCACCCCGGTCATGAACTTCCGCCGCACGGCGACGCGAGACTGCCAGGTCGCCGGCCAGCCGATCGCCGAGGGCGACAAGGTGATCCTGTACTACCCGTCGGCCAACCGCGACGAGGCCGTCTTCGACAGCGCGGACCGCTTCGACGTGGGCCGGGACCCGAACGAGCACCTGGGGTTCGGCGGCGGCGGCCCGCACTTCTGCCTGGGCGCCAACCTGGCCCGCCTGGAGATCCGGCTCATGTTCGAGGCGCTGCTCCGCCGGTTCCCGGAGGCCGAGCTGGCCGGTCCGGTCCGGCGGCTGCGGTCCAACTTCCTGAGCGGGATCAAGTCCATGCCGGTCCGCCTCCAGCCCAGCTGACATGAGGGTGGCGCTGACCGCCGAGCAGGCGGCGCTCCGGGACGAGCTGCGGGCCTACTTCGCCGAGCTGATGGTCCCCGAGGCCGGCACCGAGGACGGGGGCGGCGAGTGGGGCGGTCCCCGCTACCGCGAGCTGACCCGGCGCATGGGGGGCGACGGGTGGCTCGGGATCGGCTGGCCGAAGGAGTACGGCGGCCAGGGCCGCTCGGCGATCGAGCAGTTCATCTTCTTCGACGAGGCCCAGCGGGCGGGAGCCCCGGTCCCCCTGCTCACGATCAACACGGTAGGGCCGACCATCATGCACTACGGCAGCGAGGCCCAGAAGGCGGCGTTCCTGCCCCGCATCCTGCGCGGCGAGATCCACTTCTCGATCGGCTACAGCGAGCCGGACGCGGGCACCGACCTCGCCGCTCTGCGGACCAGCGCCGTCTTCGACGGCGACGAGTGGACGATCGACGGGAGCAAGCTCTGGACCAGCCTGGTCGCCGACGCCGACTACGTCTGGCTGGCCGCCCGGACCGACCCGGACGCGCCCAGGCATCGCGGCATCTCGATCTTCATCGTCCCCACCACCGCGCCGGGCTTCCGGTTCAGCCCGATCCGGACCATCGGCGACGGGTCCACGAACGCCACCTTCTACGAGGGGGTCAGGGTGCCCCCGGACGCCGTGGTGGGCGAGGTCAACCGGGGCTGGGAGCTGATCGTCAACCAGCTCAACCTGGAGCGCGTCGCCCTCTGCGCCCCCGGCGGCATGGCCAGGCTGTTCGAGGAGGTCACCGAGTGGGCCCGAGAGACACGGCTGGCCGACGGCAGGCGCGTCATCGACCAGGAATGGGCGCGGGTCAACCTGGCCCGGGTCCGGGCCGGCCTGGAGTTCCTGGCGCTGATCAACTGGAAGGTGGCCTGGTCGCTGACCCGGGGCCGGATCAGCCCCGCCGACGCCTCGGCCACCAAGGTCTTCGGCACCGAGTTCGCCTGCCAGGCGTACCGGCTACTGCTGGAGGTGATGGGGCCGGCCGGCATCCTGAAGGGCGGCTCCCCGGAGGCGATCCTGCGCGGCCGGGTGGAGCGCGCCTACCGCGGCACGCTGATCCTGACGTTCGGGGGCGGCACCAACGAGGTCCAGCGCGACCTGATCAGCGCGTTCGGCCTCGACATGGCGGTGCGCCGATGACAACTGCAAGGGGGGCGGGCCCCCCCTTCCGGAGCCCCCCCTCTGTCTGGGATCCTGGGGGCGCTTGCGGCGCGTCCCTTCGGGGCTATCTGTGGCGTCGTCGGCGTCGGGACCACGGACTCATACGCAGGGCGGAGCCCATGGTTACGCTGCCGCCGGGTTCCTTCCTCCCCTGGGGACCGGCTGATGGACCTCGGCTACACGGCGGACCAGGAGGCGCTGCGGGCGCTGGCTCGCCAGGTGCTGGAGGACCACGCCGCGCCGGCCCGGCTCGCCGCCACCGAGGCGGCGGGCGACCGCGTGGACCGGGACCTGTGGGCGGCCCTGGCCCGCGCCGGCCTGCTCGGCACCGCCATCCCCGAGGAGCACGGGGGCAGCGGCCTGGGCTTCTTCGAGCTGGCCATCCTGCTCGAGGAAGTCGGCCGGGCGGTGGCCCCGGTCCCCGCCCATCCGACGCTGGTCATGGGCACGCTGCCGTTGGCCGCCTTCGGCTCGCCGGAGCAGCGGCGGCGGCTGCTGCCCGGGGTGGCGGCCGGCGACGTGATGCTGACGGCGGCCCTGGCCGAGCCGCGCAACCCGGACCCGCTGGCGCCCGGCACGCGGGCCGCAGAGCGCGGCGGGAAGTGGCACCTGGAGGGCGTCAAGCTGGCCGTGCCGGCGGCCGCTTCGTCGGCGGCCATCGTGGTTCCGGCGCGGCCGCACGGCGGGGGAGAGGACCGGGCCGGCGTGGCGGAGCTGTTCCTGGTCGCGCCCGGCGACGCCGGTGTCGCGCTGGCCCGGCAGGAGTCCACGACGCGGGAGGTGCAGCATCTCGTCACGCTCGACGGCGCTCCCGCCGAGCGGCTGGCCGGGCCCGGCGCCCTGCCCTGGCTGGTCCGGCGCGCGACCGCGGGCCTGTGCGCCATGCAGGTGGGAGTCACGGAACGGGCCCTGCGCATGACGGCGGCGTACACCTCCAGCCGCGAGCAGTTCGGTCGCCCCCTGTCGGCATTCCAGGCGGTATCGCAGCGGGCGGCCGACGCGTACGTGGATGTCGAGGCCATCCGCCTCACCACGCTGGCGGCGGTCTGCCGCCTGGCCGAAGGCGACGAGGACGACGAAGCGGTGGCGATCGCCAAGTTCTGGGCCGCCGAGGCGGGCCAGCGCGTGGTCCACGCGGCCCAGCACCTGCACGGCGGGGTGGGCGTGGACGTCTCGTATCCGCTGCACCGCTACTTTCTCTGGGCGAAGCAGCTGGAGCTCACGCTGGGCGGCGCGACCGAGCAGCTGCTGAGGATCGGCGCCGGGCTGGCCGGCGATGCCGGCTCCCCCTCTCGCGTGGGAGCGTAGGGGTGCGGGGATGGAGTTCAACCTCGCGGACCTGTTCGAGGGCGTCGCCGACGCGGTGCCCGACCGGGTGGCGCTGGTCTGCGGCGAGCGCCGGCTGACGTACGCCGAGCTGGACCGGCGCGCCAGCCGGCTGGCCAACCACCTCCGCGCGGTGGGGGTCGAGCCGGGACAGCACGTCGGCGTCTACCAGCACAACGGGGTGGAGTTCGTCGAGACCATGCTCGCCGCGTTCAAGGTCAGGGCCGTGCCCGTCAACGTCAACTACCGGTACGTGGCGGCCGAGCTGATGGAGCTCTTCCGCGACGCCGGGCTGGTGGCGCTGGTCCACGACGCGGAGTTCGGCGGCCGGGTCGACGAGGTGGCGGCCGGAGTCCCGACGCTGCGCCACCGGCTCACCGTCGGCGCCGGCTACGAGGCCGCACTGGCCGCCGCCTCGGGGGACCGGGACCAGGCGCCTCGGTCGCCGGATGACCGCCACGTCATCTATACGGGCGGCACGACCGGCCGCCCGCGCGGCGTCGTGTGGCGGCAGGAGGACCTGTTCTTCGCCGGCATGGGAGGCGGCAACCCGCTGGGAACGCCCGCCACGCGGCCGGAGGAGGTGCCCGAGCGGGCCGCCGCGGCCGGCCCGCTGGTGACGTTCCCGGTCGCGCCGCTCATGCACGGGGCGGCGCAGCTGGGCACGTTCATCGGCTTCTTCGGGGGCGCCATGGTGGTGCTGGTGCGGCGCTTCGACCCGGCTGAGGTCTGGCGCGCGGTCGAGCGCGAGCGGGTCAACACGCTGAGCCTGGTCGGCGACGCCATGGCCAGGCCGCTGGCGGAGGCACTGGCCGCGGGGCCGCCCATCGACGCCTCGTCGCTCATGGTGCTGAGCTCGGCCGGCGCCATCTTCTCGGACACGGTTCGCGAACAGCTGCGCCGGCTGCTGCCCAGCGTGCTGCTGATGGACAACTTCGGCGCCACCGAGACCGGCTTCCAGGGACGGAACACGCCGGACTCCAGCCCGGAGGCGGGACTCAGGTTCGCGATGAACGCGCGCACCGCGGTGCTGGATGAGCGGCTGCGGCCCCTCGCGCCGGGCTCGGCGACGCCCGGCCGCCTGGCGCTGGGCGGCCGGGTGCCCGTCGGCTATCACAACGATCCCGAGAAGACCCGAGAGGCCTTCGTCGAGCTCGGCGGCGTGCGCTGGGTCATGCCGGGCGACCTGGCAGTGGTCAACCCGGACGCCACCATCACGGTGCTGGGCCGGGGGTCGGTCTGCATCAACACGGGGGGCGAGAAGGTGTTCCCCGAGGAGGTGGAGGCCGTCCTCAAGGCGCATCGGGACGTGTTCGACGCGGTCGTCGTGGGGGTGCCCGACGAGCGCTGGGGCGAGCGGGTGGCGGCCGTGGTGGCTCCCCGCGCCGGCACCGAGCCGGCGCTGGAGGACCTCCGGGCCCACTGCGCGACACGGCTCGCCCGGTACAAGCTGCCGCGTGGCCTGGTTACCGTGCCCGAGATGGTCCGGTCGCCAAGCGGCAAGCCCGACTACGGCTGGGCGCGGCGGGTGGCCGCCGCCGGGCCGGACGCGAGCGCCTGACCCGTGTCGGCGGAGGCGTCGGTCGACCTCCGGCTGACGCCGGTTCAGCGCCAGCGGCGGCAGCGAATCATCGACAGCGCGGTGGCGCTGGCCGCCGAGGGCGGCTACGAGGCCGTGCAGATGCGCGAGGTGGCCGCCCGCTCCGGGGTGGCGCTGGGCACGCTCTACCGGTACTTCAGCTCGAAGGAGCACCTGCTGGTGGCGGCGATGGCGGAGCGCGTGGCCGGGCTGCGGCGGCGCCTGGCAGAGCGTCCGCCGCGCGGCGACGACGCGGCCGAGCGCGTGATGGACGTGATTCGCCGGGCCACCCGCGCGCTGCAGCGGGAGCCGGACGTGACCGCGGCGATGCTCAAGTCGCTGATCTCATCCGGCGGCTCGGTCGCGGAGTCGATGGAGCCCATCGGCGACCAGATGACCGGCATCGTGGCCGGCGCCATGGCGCGCGGCCCGCAGGACCGGGAGGTGGCGGAGGTGATCCAGCACGTCTGGCTGGCCGCGCTCCTCTGGTGGGTGGCGGGGCTGGCGCCGGAGCGACGGGTCGAGGAGAGCGTCGCCCGTGCGGTGAGGCTCCTGCTTCCGGATCGCTGATCCGGCCGCACCTCTACCAGGCGTACCCGGCCGGCACCAGCGCTCGACGGGCCTCGGCGGGCATGGTCGTCGACTGGAGCACCGTGGCCGTGACGCGCCCGACGAGGTCCAGCCACCAGCGCTGGTCCATGGCGGGCGGGTCGGCGATCACGGCCGCGCGGATCTGCTCGGCACGGTCGTCGCCGAGCCGGACCCGCTCCGCCCAGGCGTCGAGCAGCCTGTCGAGGTCGGGCGCGTCGCCCAGGTCCGGCCGCTGCTGCCGCTGCGGGCTCACGGCCGGCCCTCCTCGTACGCCAGGAGGGCGGCGGACAGCTGGCGGCGGGCCAGGCTGAGCCGGTAGCGAACGGTCCCGGCCGGCTCGCCCAGCAGCTCGCCGGCCTGGGCGCTCGTCAGCTCGCCGACCGTGCACAGGGCCAGCGCCACGCGCAGCGGCTCGGGGAGCCGCCGGATCGCGGCCGACAGCGTCTCCAGGCACTCGGCCATCTCCGCCCGCGCCGCCGGCTGCTCGTCCAGGCCGGCAGCGGCCGGCCCGGTCAGCAGCAGCTCGGCCCTGGCAGCGTCTCGGGTCCGGCTCGCCCGGTGGGCGTCGATCGCGAGGTTACGCGCCACCGCGAAGACCCACGAGCGCTGCTCGCCGGCGGTCAGCGTGGCCAGCGCGGCGATGTGGCGCCAGGCCCGAAGGAACACCTCCTGGAGCAGGTCGCCGGCCGTCTCCGGGTCGCCGCTGCGCCCCAGCAGGAAGGCGTAGACCGGGCGCCGGTGCTCCTCGTAGAGCCTGGTGAAGACGGCCGCCGGACCCGGCCCGGCGGGCGCCGGGCTCACGGGGCATCGGTGCCGGCCGGCCCCGGGCCCGGGTCGGGCTCGTTCAGCTCCAGGATCCTGCCGTCCTTGTCCGCCGCGAGCAGCTGCACCACCGGGAGCAGCTCCCGCGGCGCCCGCAGCGTGCCCGACAGCGCGATGGAGGCGAGCTTCCGGCGCAGCAGCTCCGGCGACGTGCCCGGCTCGATCGTGAAGTCGCCGGCCAGCACCAGCGTGGTGGGCTCGTCCAGGAGCTCGAAGAAGCCGGGTGCGAAGCGGTCCTGGCCGGAGAAGACGCGCGGCGTCCCTGTGTACCAGACGACCTGCCCGATCGTCTCCACCGCCGAGAGCACCAGCTCGCTGTCGCGAGGGGCGATCATCTGGCCCAGGACGGAGACCTGGCTCCAGCCGAGCCTGGGCACGGGGCTGGTCACGATGAGTCGGCCGGCCACGATCAGGGCATCCCCGGCGTCCGGGCCGGGGTTGGCCAGCGCCTCCCCGCTCAGCTTCGTCTCCCCCTGCATGACCCGGAAGCGATGGCCCTCCACGTAGCGGTAGTACCGGACTGACCCGGTGACGTGGGTCAGGCCGGCCAGCAGCGCGGCCTCGCTGCCCTCTGGGGCCGTCACCACGCCGGTCACCGCGATCTGTCGGTAGCGCACCTCCCGGACCGGGCTGGTGATGAGCAGGGCACCCGTCACCGCGAGCACGTCGTGCTCGGTGCCCGGGGCGGCGAGAGCGTCGCCGCCAACCACCAGCGCGCCCGTGTGCACCCTGACCCGGGCTCCGTCGGGGACCGGGACCACGCCGGCGATGGAGTGCATCGGGATCCGCGTCAGGGCCGGGACCAGCGACTCGGGCACCAGCACCATCCCGACGGCGCGGATCTCGGTGATGTGGGAGAGGTCCTCCGGCGAGCGCAGCGACGTGAGGTCGAGCGCCGCGACCGACCTGATCGCGCCGGTCGGCTTCCCCTGCTCGCTCACGACCCGCCCCTCCCGCCCGCGGCCGCGGGCCGGGTGCGGGTCGCGGTCGCTCCCGCCACCAGGAGGCCGAGCCGGACCAGGCCGCTGCCGAGCCCGGCCCGGAGCGCGCCGGCCGGCCGCGCCGGCGCCTCCCGGCGCGCGAGCTCGACGAGCCGCAGCCGCTCCGCCTCCCGGTGCCGTTCCGCCATGCGCTGCTTCACGATCCAGTATTCGTCCCAGTTGATCACGTGCAACCTCCACCATGGGAAACGGGCGGCGGGGCGTGCCTGTTGGGCCCTGCTAGCATCCCGAGCGAGGGATCGGACCCCGGGAGGATGCTCAGGTGAAGTTCGAGAAGACGTACGTTCCGTATGGGGCCTACTGGTCGACGCCGTTCGCGCGCTGGCAGGGCAGCCTCGCCCAGTCGCACCCGGTGCTGCTGGCCGCCCAGGTGGCCAGGCAGGCCCTGAGCGAGCGGGGCATCCTCGCCGCCGTGTTCGACTCGCTCTTCTACGGGATGACCGTCCCTTCCCCGCACAGCTTCTACGCGGCGCCGTGGGCCGCCGCCCTGATCGGGAACCCGGATATCTCCGGGCCGACGATCATGCAGGCCTGCGCCACGTCGGCCCGGCTCATCGGGCAGGCGGCGGGCGAGGTGGACGGCGACGGCGGCCGGCGCTGCATCCTCGGTATCGTCGCCGACCGCACCAGCAACGGTCCCCACATCTACTACCCGGACGCGGCCGGCCCCGGCGGCCGGGGCACGACGGAGGACTGGGTCTGGGACAACTTCCAGCGAGACCCCCACGCGGAGGTATCGCCGATCGTGACGGCGGAGAACGTGGCCAGCGAGCAGGGCATCAGCCGCCAGGAGCAGGACGAGGTCACGCTCCTCCGGTACGAGCAGTACATCGCCGACCGGCGGAACGGAGGCGGCTTCCAGCGCCGGTACCTCGTGGCGCCGCTGGAGGTGCGGGACCCATCCGGTCGCAGGGTGGCCGCCAGCCTCGACGACGACGAGGGGATCACGCCCACGACGGCCGAGGGCCTGGCCCGGCTGAAGCCGGTGCAGGAGGGAGGCACCGTCACGTACGGGAGCCAGACCCACCCGGCGGACGGCAGCTGCGGCATGGTCCTGACGGGACGGGACCAGGCGCGCCGGCTGAGCCGGGACCCGGCCGTCGAGGTGCAGCTCATGAGCTACGCGCAGTCGCGGGCCCGGCCGGGCTTCATGCCGATGGCGCCGGTGCCGGCGGCCCGGCAGGCGCTGGAGCAGGCGGAGCTGCGCGTCTTCGACCTGACCGCGATCAAGACGCACAACCCGTTCGCCGTCAACGACGTCTACTTCGCCCGCTCGTTCGACGTCGCGCCGGAGGCGTTCAACAACCACGGTTCCTCACTCATCTACGGTCACCCGCAGGGGCCGACGGGCATGAGGCTCGTCATCGAGCTGATCGAGGAGCTGGTGGACCGGGGCGGGGGCTACGGGCTGTTCACGGGCTGCGCGGCCGGGGACACCGGCGGCGCCATCGTTGTGAAGGTCGACGTCGCGGGAAGGCGGCGCTGACGAGCCCGGGCCGGACCTCTTGGCGAGGCCCGGCCCGGTTGTGGGGGTAGGGAGAGTCACGTTCTGGGTCCGCCGCGCCTCCTGGCGGACGGTTCGGACCATCACAGTAAGCGCCCTGGCGCCGTCCCGCCGCAAGGGACAGCCGCCCATCCCGGGGTGAGCGGGCCGCCCACCGCGCGGTCTCCGGTCGGCTGAGCGGTCAGCGCCGAGCGCCCGCTCGCCATGGGACGGATGACTCATTGATGGTGGGCGCCCGGCACCCGAGAATGTCGAGCGCGGGAGCCTGCATGAGCTTTACCGGCGATCACGCGCCCCCTCTCGAGCACCGTCGTCCACCGCTGCGCAGCCGCGTCGACCTGACCTGGCTCGCGCTGGCCGGCCTGGCGACCGTGTGGGGAGGCGTGACCGTCGTGCTGCTCGCGGTCGGCGTGCCCGGCGTCGGCGCGGCAGCGTCGGCCTACGGCCTGGGGCTGGCCGTCGTCGTCCTCCTCCTCTACGTGGTCGACGTGGTCGGGACGTTCGCGGGCTGGCAGGTGGTCGTCGACACGGACAGGGCGCATCTGCCCGCCTGGCTCGGGAGCGCGGTCCTGCCGTTCGCGGTCCTGGTCCTCGGCCTGCTGTTCGGGCACTTCGTATGGTGAGCCGGGCGACCGGCGACCAGGCCTGGCGCTATGTCCGGCTCGCGCTGCTGGCGGCAGTCATCGTGGGGCTCGGGCTGGTGCTGGTCGATGCGCTGGCCAACGCAGCCGCCCTCACGCGGCGGCCCTGCGCCAACGCCGCCGAGCCGCTCGGCGTCCCGACCTCGGCGCTCTTCGTGTTCGGCGCCCTCGGCGCGTTCTGCCTGGGCGGCCTGCTCAGCCACTGGCCTGCATCCCTCGGCCCGGCCGGCGGCGAGGTGACGCCGGAGCGGCGGGGGGTCGCGGTCGCGGTGCACGTCTCGCTCGCGGTCTTCTTCACCCTGGGCGTCGTGCTGGTCGCCTACGAGACCTGGGCGGAGTGGGATCCCGCGACCCGCTGGCCGATCACCTCCTTCGTCCGCTGCGCCGACCGCACCCACACGCCCACCTCGCTCGCCACCGCGGTCGCGGTCTCGTTCCTGCTCGGCAAGTGGCTGTGGCACCCATGGAGGCCGGTGGATGCCGACACAGGCCGCTGAGGTCCTGGCCACCGGCACGAGGCTGCTGGCCCTCGTGGTCTTCGGCATCCTCCTGCTCCTGGCCGTGTTCGACTTCTGGTGGGAGCTCCGCGGCCGGCCCTCGCTCGGTCACCGCTTCCGGCGGTGGGCGACGCGCTACCCGCTGTACAGCCTGGCCCTGCTGGCCCTGCTCGGGGCGCTGCTGTCGCACTTCTTCTGGCAGGAGCTGCCGGCGCGCTGACCCCGACGGGCCCGGCGCGGACGCCCGCCCGGGCCGCGACATGCGGGGCCTGTAGTAGGCTCAGGGACCGCGGGGGTCAGCGCCCCGCCCAGTAACCACGTCGGGTACTACGGACCAGGCAGGAAGGGGGTAGACCGGTCTGGCATTGCTGTCTCGCAGGCGATTCCTCCAGGGCGCCGGTGCCCTCGGAGCCATGTTCGCGTTCCCGGCGGTTCGGATCGGACGAGCGGCCGGGACGCCGCTCCGGCACGTCGTGCTCCTGATGCAGGAGAACCGCTCGTTCGACAGCTACTTCGGGCGCTTCCCCGGCGCGGACGGCCTGCCCCGCGGCGCCCCGGTGACCCCCGCCGCGGCCGACTGCCTGCCCGACCCGCCCCACGACCAGTGGTCCTTCCAGTCCCTGGCCGGCGGCGCTGGCTACAGGGCCCCGTCCGCCGCGACCTACTACACGGAGCCGCAGATCCCGCTGCCCTGGGCCCTGGCCCGCCGCTTCACGCTGTGCGACCGCTACTTCGCCTCGGTGCTGGGTCCGACGTTCGTCAACCGCCTGTTCAGCGTGGCCGGCTCGGCCGGCCGCTACGCGGGACTCGACAACCCGACGTCCGGCATCGACCCGGCGCTCCTGCCGCAGCCCAACATCGTCGACCGCCTGGAGGCGGCTGGCCTGGACTGGGCCTGCTACCAGGCCACCACGCCCGACGCCCGCTACAACCCGGTGGCCTACTACCCGGAGCGCGAGCGTGACCCGCGGGCCAGCCGGACGTTCGGCGACTTCCTGGCGGCCGCCGCGGCCGGGACCCTGCCGGCGGTCTCCTGGGTCGTGCCCGAGGACCCCCTGACCGAGCACCCGCCCGCGCCGCCCCAGTGGGGCCAGCGCTTCGCCGCCCTGACCGTGGCGGCGGTCGCCGGCGGCCCGGCCTGGCGGGAGACCGCGCTGGTGCTCAACTACGACGAGAGCGGGGGCTTCTACGACCACGTGAAGCCGCCGCGGGTGGACTCCCAGGGGTATGGCTTTCGGGTCCCGTGCATCGTGGTCTCGCCGTACGCGCGCCCCGGTCACGTCAGCCACGCCACCTACGACCACGCGTCGGTGCTGGCCCTGGTCGAGCGCGTGTTCGGCCTGGCGCCGCTCGCCACCCGCGACGCCGCGGCCGACCCGCTGACGGACTGCTTCGACTTCGACCACCCCACCCTGGACGGCGTGCGCTTCCCGGCCAGCCCGGCGCCCACGGGCTGCCCGGCGCCGCCGCCCTGGGCGGCGCGCCTCCTGGACCAGCCGCTGCCGGGCCCGGTCGGCCGGGCCACGGCCAGCGCGCCCCGGGCGGAGCGGATGGGGGAAGCGGTTCTCGGCGTGGGGGGCGTGGCGACAGCGCTCGGCGCCGGCGTCGCCCTCGGCCTCCGCGGGAGGCACCGCGCGGATGCCTGAATCTTGCAAGAGGGGGCAGGCCCCCCCTTCCGCAACCCCCCCTCTGTCTCGGGAATTTGGGGCACCTTCGGTGCATCCCTTCGGGGCTCTCTGTGGCGTTGTCGGCGTCGGGAAGACGGAGTCACACGCTCGGGCCAAGCCCTTGCTTGCGCTGCCGATGGGGCTCTTTCATCCATGACTGAGCTTGGGGCTCGTAACCGGGCTCTGTATCCCCGGCCGATGTCGCCCGGTGTGGTTCAAACCTCGGCGATGGCCGGCGTCCTGGACCGGGTCCAGCGGACCGTCGCCATCCTGGAACGCCGGGGCTACGCGGTGACGCCCGGGCGGCTCGGCGAGCTGTGCGTGGGTGGGGCGCTGGACGGGGCGGACGTGCTCGACGCCGTGGCTGCCAGCGACCGGCTGCTGCTGCGGGACGGCCTCGTGGTATCACCGCGCCTGTCTGCCACGGCCTCCGCGATCTCGCGCCGTGCCGCCGCGCACGCGGCGAATGCGCCTCGCTGCCTGCCGCTGACGCTGCGCTTCGTGAGGACGCTGGTCCGGCTCTGCCCGTACGTGCTCAGCGTCTCCATCGCCGGGTCGCTGGCCTCGGGTGGCTACCTGACGACGGACGACGTGGACCTGAACCTGGTCGTCGAGGACGGGTACCGGCACCTGGCCTACGTCGCCGTCAACCTGCTGGGCGTCGCGCACGCCCTCCGCCACCGCGGCAAGCCGGTCGACACGCACACCAGGCGTCCGCTCGCCCCGCGGTTCATGACCGCCAACCTGATCCTCGCGCGATCTCAGTGCTTCCCGCTGGCTCGCCAGGACGAGGACATGGCCTACGAGTTCATGGCCTCGCTGCCCGTGTACGGGATCGCCCTCTGGAGCGAGGTCGTCGCCACCAACCCCGGCCTGGTCGCCCACTTCCCGCAGCTCGACGAGCGCGCCTTCCCGCTGGCGCTGCGGGAGCGCGCGGCCGTGCCCCGCTGGCTCTTCCCGGCCGCGCTCGACCGACCCGCCCGCCGGTTGGGCCGCGCCGGCTGGCGCTTCATGCAGTGGACGCGCCGGGAGCGCCCCGACGCGCTGGCCCGGGTCGCGTTCGTGCGTCAGACCATGCGTCCGTACGCCCTGTTCGACGAGTCGTGATCCCCTTCGCCCTCACGGTCATCGGGGTGTCCAGCGTGTTCCTGTTCCTGTACGGGGTCAATCTCCTGTACCTGAGCTGGCGGGCGCTCCGCCTGCCCGAGGTCCGGTCGCCGGCCGGGCCGGCGCCCGCCGGGACGGTGGTGGTGCAGCTCCCGATCTACAACGAGCGCTACGTCGCGAGCCGGGTGATCGACGCGGTGTGCCGGCTCGACTGGCCCCGGGAGCGGCTGGAGGTGCAGGTGCTCGACGACTCCACCGACGACACGCCGGAGATCGTGGCGGCCGAGGTGGCGCGGTGGCGGGCCGCCGGCGTCGAGATCTCGCACGTGCACCGGTCCAGCCGCGCCGGGTACAAGGCGGGCGCCCTGGCCCACGGTCTGGAGCTCACCGGGGCCTCGTTCGTCGCCGTCTTCGACGCCGACTTCGTGCCGCCGCGCGACTTCCTGCGCCGGATGCTGCCGGCGCTCCGCGACCCCGGCGTCGGCTTCGTCCAGGCGCGCTGGGGCCACCTGAACGACGAGTTCTCGCTGCTGACCTACCTCCAGTCGCTCATGACCGACTTCCACTTCCTGGTCGAGCAGGCGGTGCGTCCACGCTGCGGCTACCTGACGAACTTCACGGGGTCCGCGGGCGTCTGGCGGCGGGAGGCGATCGACGACGCCGGCGGCTGGAGCGCCTCGACCCTGACGGAGGACCTCGACCTCAGCTACCGGGCGCAGCTGCGCGGCTGGCGGGCGGTGTACCTGGAGGACGTCGTCGTCCCCCAGGAGCTGCCCGTCTCCGCCAACGCCTATCGGAGCCAGCAGTCCCGCTGGGCGACCGGCAGCTTCCAGACGGCGCGGCGGCTGCTCGGCCCGGTTCTGCGCAGCGACCTGAGCCGGGCCGCCAAGTTCGAGGGGGCGATGCACCTGCTCGGCTACGCGGCCCCCGTGGCCATGGTCGGCCAGCTCGCCTGCTACCCGCTGATCGTGATCGCGCATGCCACGGGCCAGCACGTGCCCGCCGTGGCCATCCCGGCCGTGGCCAGCGCCCTGAGCCTGGCCCCCGCCGCCGGCATGGCCGTGGCGCAGTGGCGGCGGGGGCGGGTCTGGTGGGCCCACTGGTACGGGCTGCTGGGCTGGTCCGTCCTCGGCGCCGGCACGTCGCTGACGGTCGTGCTGGCCATCTGGCGCGCGGCCCGCGGCGGCGGCGAGTTCAGCCGCACGCCCAAGTACCGCATCGAGCGCCTCGGCGAGGACTGGCGCAGCAAGGCGTACTTCAAGCCGGCCGAGCCGGCGGTGGCGGCGGAGCTGGTCCTCGGCGCCCTCGGGGCGCTCCTGGCCATCGAGGCGGTCCACTACGGACAGGGGCTGGTCGCGGTCTACGCGGGGCTGTTCGCGCTCGGCTTCGTGTACCTGTCGACCGTCAGCCTGGTGCAGTCCCTCCGGCAGGTGCGCTACGAGGTCGTCGCCGTGCGCGTACGCGCCGTGCTGCCGAGGCTCCAGGGCCCGGCGCTGCTGGGCGCGCTGGCCGCGGTGCTGCTCGTCGTGGCGCAGGTCCTGCCGGACCCCTTCGAGGACTCCTACCAGCACTGGCTCATCGCCGCCAACCTGGCCACCACCGGCCGGCTGCAGGACCCCCTGTTCGAGATGCAGGACACGTGGCTGCCGGCCTACCAGGTGCTCGGCGCCGTGCTGCTGCGCGTGTTCGGGACGTGGCAGCTGGGCGTGCTGCGGGCGGCGAACGTGCTGCTGGCGGTGGCCACGCTGGCGATCACCTACCGGCTGGCCGGCAGCCGCCGGCGTGGGCTGGCGGCGACGGCGATGCTCGCCCTGAACCCGATCTTTATCCTGACCGCGACCTCGGCGGTGGCGGAGCCGCTCCTGGTGCTGTTCCTGATGGCGGCGGCCGCGGCCGCGCAGGCGAAGCGGTTCGGCCTCGCTACGGTGTTCGCGTGCCTGGCCTGCCTGACGGGGACGAAGGCGTGGCTCTGGCTGGGTTGCGTGCTCCTCGTGCTCGGCGCCGAGTGGGCGCTCCGGCTGCGAGCCCGCCTCGGCTCCGCGCGGACCGTCCACCGCCGCCTGGCATGGGTCGCGCCGGCCCTGGCGCTCGCGCTGGTCCTCGAGGCGGGCTTCGGTTTCGCTTCCCACTCGGTGGCGCGCGCCGCCGTGGAGGTGGGCTCGGCCACCGCCAGGGGCAGCCTGACAGCCTCACCGCTGGTGCGCGGCGGACAGTTCCTGGGCTACTTCGCGCTCGCGTCGCTGCCGGTCGTGGCGCTGGTGCCGACTGGTCTGTGGACGGCACTGCGCGGCCGTTCGGCCGCGGACCGGCCGGTGGTGACGGTCGCGCTGCCGTCCCTGCTCTACCTGGCGGCGGTGACCGGCCTCGTGGTGCTGGGCGTCTACACCGGCAGCCATCGCTATTACTACCCGGCGCTGCCCGGGCTGGCGCTCGCCGCCGCGGCCGCCGTCGACCGGCTCCGGGCGCCGTACGCGCTGCTGCCGGGGGCCGCCTCGGTCGCCGTCGCGGTCGCGTTCATCCCGGTGCTGAACGGCCTGGCCGCCGACAACCGCGGCCTCCGGGCGGCCGGCGACAGCGCGGCCATACTGCCCGGCGCCCTGCTCACCGACTCGCCCGCGGCCGCCTACTGGAGCCACAAGCCGCCCGCCGAGATCTACGGCTCGCGGGCGCTGCCCGCCGACCGCGCCGCGGCCGTGGGCTGGATGCAGGCGCGAGACGTGGGTGGGGTGGTGCTCGAGGACATCGACTACTACCGCGCGTACAGGGTGCTGCCCGACCTGGTGAGCGGGCACGCCGAGCCGCCGTTCGTGGCGGTCGGCGACGAGTCGCGCTACACGGTGCCAGGCGGCAAGACGGTGACCGTCTACGATGTGGGCCGGCTCCGCTCGCAGCCGCTGTTCGGCGACGTCGCGGTCGGCCTCGATCTCGGCCGGACGCCGCGGCAGGGCAAGACCGCGCCGCTGACCAAGGGGTTGCTGATCGAGCGGGGCGGCGCCGACCTGACCGGCGAGGGGATGGGCGTCGGCGTTCCCATCGCCCGCTACGCTGATGGCTGGCACTACCCGGGCACAGCGACCGTGGCCGACCTGTCCACGCCCGGCCAGACCACCTGGCGCAAGACGTTCGACCTGGACATGGTCGGCGGCGACAACGCGCACGGGTACCGGTTCCAGCCGGCGCCGAGCGTCGGCCGCGTCGAGGTCACGTACCGGGTGTCGTCGCGGACGGGCGTCGTCCACATCGAGGTCCGGTCGCTCGGCCTGGCTCCCGGCCTGCTGCAGCTGGCGGTCCTCAACGAGCAGTCGGCGGCGTTCGACGACTACGCAGACGCGTCGGGGACGCGGGCTGGCCCGGCGTTCGGCAACTGGGAGACGGTCAGCGGCCCGTGGGCGCGGCTGCGCGCCGGCGCGCTGGGCGTCGAGTGGGCGCAGACGGCGGCCGGGAGCTCGCAGTTCGAGGCCGGCCGGGAGCTGTCGCCGCCCGACTTCGACTGGAGCGGCCTGGACTACCTCTTCGGGCCGGGGTTCACGTCCGTGGCCTACGACGTCTCGATCAGGGCGGCGCGCTGATGACGTCTCCAGAAGGGCTCGCTCCGCACCCGCCAGGCGCCGACGGCGTAGGCCATCGCCCACGCGGTCTTGGCGACGACGTTCTCGATCTCCGGGACGACGAGCAGGCGGCTGGTCTGGCCTGCCTGGGGGGCGTTGTAGATGAAGCCGCTGGTCAGGCCGGGGATCGTCGTCAGCCACACGGCGAAGGCGACCACGGTCGCCGCGACCCACGCCGGCGAGGGCCGGATGCCCAGCGCGTGCGCGAGGAGGACCCAGCCGGCCAGGGCCGCCCCCTGCCAGGCCTCCGCGGTCCACTTCGCCGTGTCGGCCGGGTGCCAGTAGAGGGTGTCCACGACGCCGTACGTCACCTCGAAGCCGCCGGCCCAGGCCACCGCCGCCGCCACCGCCAGGTCGGGCCGGCGCCTGACCAGCCCGATCACGACCAGGATCGCGATGCCTGTGGCCAGGGTGGTCCAGCGCATCCCCAGGGGCGACTCGATCACGCTCGCTTGCACGCCGCGAGGCTAGCACCTCGCAGGAGGCCGACATGACGCGAAGCACGGATGTGGTGCTGGTCTACCCACAGCGCGCCCCGCGCAAGGGTCGCCACTGGATCATGCCCTCGCTGGGCCTGATGTACCTGTCCGCCTCCCTGCGCAACGCCGGGTACACGGTGCGCCACATCGACCACACCTTCCTGGAGCGCCGCGAAGTCCTGGCCGAGATCGACCGGCTCCGGCCGGCCGTCATCGGCGTGTACTGCATGATCACGATGCAGGACGAGGCGCTGTCGCTGGTCGACGAGGTGCGCGGCAAGGCGCTGACCGTCGTCGGCGGCCCCTATCCATCCGGGGAGCCGGAGGCCTTCGTGGACCGGTTCGACCTGGTGGCGATCGGCGAGGGCGAGGAGACGATCGTCCAGATCATGGAGCACCTGGCCGACGGGGGCTTCGACCAGGTCCCCGGCCTGGCATTCCGGCAAGACGGCGAGATCCTGCGGACGACCCCGCGGACCCGCTCGAAGGACATGACCCAGCTCCCGCTGCCGTACCGACGCGACCTGCCCAACCAGCAGTACATCGAGTACTGGCGCCGGCACTGGGGCGACGCCACGACCCCGCTGATGAGCACCCGCGGCTGCCCGTTCCGGTGCGAGTTCTGCCACAAGCCGGTGTTCGGGGACCTGTTCCGGGCCCGTCCGGGAGGCACCGTCATCGAGGAGATGCGGGAGATCGCCGAGCTGGGCTACGACCACGTGTGGATGTCGGACGACCTGTTCACGCTGAACTACCGCCGCACGATGGAGCTCTGCCAGGAGATCGAGGCGGCCCACCTGCCCCTGACCTGGGAATGCCTCAGCCGGGTGACCCAGGTGGACTACGAGCTGTTCGCCCAGATGAAGAGGTCCGGCTGCAAGCGGATCTTCTTCGGCATCGAGTCCGGCGACGAGGGCGTGCTGAAGCAGATGCAGAAGGGCATCAAGCCGGAGCAGGCTCGGGAGGCCGTCGAGGCCTGCGTCCGGGCCGGCATCAAG
>DATFRD010000334.1:0-2138 GCA_035263645.1 Candidatus Dormiibacterota bacterium
GACCTACACGCTGCCGGTGGAGATCGCCTCGATGGATGAGGTGGTGGAGGCGATCCAGGAGGCCTGCGGCGGGGCCGCCGACCTGTCTGTCGGGGGCGGGCCGCTGCCGTTTCCGAGCCAGTTCGAGGCCGCCGCGGTCGAGCGCCGCCTGGGCCCGCTGGCCCGGACCCCGCTGCGCGACGGCGTGCGCGCCACTGTCGAGACGTTTCGCCAGGCGGTCGCCGCAGGCCGGCTCGACGCGGACCGCCTGCTGAAGGTGCGCTGAGGGAGAATTCGCCCGGCCAGGGGTGCCTCGCGGCCGGTCAGTCCTCCGCGGCCGGTGGCCGGTCCAGGTTGAGCGCCCGTGTCAGCTCCGCCACGGTCCTGTCGTCCGGGGGCGGCGGCGGTCCCGGCTCCTGCGGTTCTCGCACGGCCGGCTCGTCGACCTCGAACGCGCCGGGCAGCGAGGAGGCCACGAGCTCCGAGATCCCCTGCCGGACGTTGTTCCCCCAGTCCCGGAAGAGGTGGCGGCGGCTCATGCGCCGCTCGTCTCCTTCCATACCAGGGCAGACGATACCACCCGCTCCGTCGCCCGCCGGCCGGACGGTGCGCGCCCCCTCCGCTTGGCGGACAATGACCTGCGACGTGCGCCTGCTGACCTTCCACCGCGACGGATCGCTGCGGCCCGGGCTGGTGACGCCGGAGGGCGTCGCCGAGCTCGCCGCCGGCGACTTCAACACGCTGCTGAGCATGCCCCCGAAGGAGGTCGAGAGCCTCGCCACGGGGCCCCGGCTCGAAGAAGCCGGGCTCCGGCTCGGCCCCTGCTCGCCCCGGCCCGGCAAGATCGTCTGCGTCGGCCTGAACTACCGCCGGCACGCCGAGGAGTCCGGAATGCCCGTGCCCGAGGCGCCGATCCTGTTCTCGAAGTTCGCGAACACGCTCGCTGCCAGCGGCGACGGCGTCCGGCTGCCGGCGGTCGCGCAGCAGTACGACTACGAGGCGGAGCTGGGCGTGGTGATCGGCCGCCCGGCCCGCGATGTGAGCGAGGCGGTGGCCCTCGACCACGTCTGGGGCTACTGCTGCTGCAACGATGTCAGCGCCCGCGACCTGCAGTTCCGCAGCACCCAGTGGCTGCTGGGCAAGTCGCTGGACGGTTTCCTGCCGGTCGGGCCCCACCTGGTCAGCGCCGACGAGGCCGGCGACCCGCAGACGATGCGCCTGCGCTGTCTCGTCAACGGCGACGTGCGGCAGGACTCCAGCACCGCGGACATGGTGTTCGGCGTGGCCGAGCTGGTGAGCTACGCGAGCCGGTTCTGGACGCTGGAGCCGGGCGACATCATCGCCACGGGCACGCCCAGCGGCGTGGCGCAGGGCCGGCCCGACCGACCCTGGCTGCGACCCGGCGACGAGGTGGTGGTGGACATCGACCGGCTGGGCCGGCTCGTCAATCGCATGGCCGCCTGATCCGCGCCGCCCTTTTCCAGCACCCTGCTGGGGTGCCGGTGATCGACTCTGCCGTCCGGGCTGCCCATCTCCGGCAGGACCTGAACGCGGGGGTGCGCTACGCTGTGGTCCGGCTGGCCGAGCTGCTCCACCCGGAGACGCCGTTCGCGCTCTCGGGCTGCGCCTACTGCGACCCGCTGGCGGCCACCGCGGCGTTCGAGTCGGCGGCGGGGGACTACCTGGGCCACCCCGGCGTGCGGTACGGCACCGTCCTGGCGGCGAGCCAGCTCCTGTCCGACGCGCTGGCGCAGGAGACCAACCTCCACATCTGGTACACGGGTGACCTCACCCGGCTGCGCCTCTTCCTCGGGCAGCTGCGCAGGGTCCCCGCCGTGAAGATGCAGGGAGGCCGCCAGGTGAAGGTGCCGTACCAGGAGCGCACGACCTGGGTGCGCCAGAAGCTCGAAGCCCTGACCGCCGGCAGCCTGGCCCGCTTCCGGGCCGCGACCGAGGATCCGGTCACCGGCTACCGGCGCCGCCTGCTCGACGGGATCGAGGCGCGGCTGGCCGCTGCCCCGGCGAGCGAGCGGGCCTGGGCCGAGCTGGACCACGACCTCTGCTACGCGGCGGCGCTCGTCCTCGGCGACGGCCGCCACGGGCCGGAGCTGGCGCGGGCGGTCGCCCGCGCCCTGCTGGCCGTCGGCCGGCCGGGCGAC
>DATFRD010000335.1:0-2765 GCA_035263645.1 Candidatus Dormiibacterota bacterium
CGCGGGCGATCTGATCCAGGGCCTCGTCCGTTACCTGCATGTTATAGCCCCACATGGCGGTGGGCGGGCGCAACAGCGCGACGTCCGCCGCGGATACGGGGCCGAGGTCGAGCGGGGCGTGGTCGGCCTGCTCGTAGGACATCTCGCCGCCGCGCCCGGTCGCGGCGAAGAAGATGCCGACGAGGACGACGACGATCGCGATGAGGAATAGAACGGGCACATACGAATCGTGCCATGCTCGGTGCGTGATGTCGCTTCCATGGGGTGGCTCTCCGCAAATCGCGTTGCTCGCGCCGGTCACGACCGTGGCCCAGGCGGCCGGGGCGGTCGCGGCCGGGGCGGCGCTGGTCGACGCCGGCCGGGACGGCGCGCTGGTGCCTGCCATCCGCCAGGCGGTCAGCGGCGTGCGTATCTGCGGCCAGCACGAGACCGCCGACCTGGTACGGAACGCCGACCTCGCGGCGCACACCGGAGCGGCCCTGATCTGCCCGGGGCCGGACGCGGCGGACGCCGCGGTGCGGCGCGGGGTCGCGGCCGAGCGCATTCTCGTGCTGGCCGTCCCGGCCGGGATCGAGCCGGCCGTGCGGGCCGGCTGGGCGGTGCTCGCCGATCTGGAGGCGGAGGATGCGGCCGGGCGGGCGCGCACCGAGGCGGTCGCCGCGATCTGTGCCTGGCTGGGCGCGAGCGTGCTCCGCACCCGCTACGTGGCGGAGGTCCGGCGCTGCGCCGACATGACCGAGTCGATCCTCGGCCGCCGCCCGCCGGCCTGGGCGGTGCGCGGCCTGGCCTAACGCTCTGGATGCTCTGGATGCTCTGGGCCTGGCGCTAGTCGTCCAGGCCGTGCCCGCTGTGGGCCTCGCGGATGATGGCGACCACTTCCTCCGGGTCGTCGACCACGCTGATCAGGGAGAACTCGGCCGGGCCGATGTTGCCCCTGAGAAGCATGGTCTCCTTCAGCCAGGACAGCAGCCCGGACCAGTACTCCCGGCCGACCAGGACGATGGGGAACTTGGTGATCTTGCCGGTGGCGACCAGGGTCAGCGCCTCGAACAGCTCGTCCATGGTGCCGAACCCGCCGGGCAGGACCACGAACGCCTGCGAGTACTTGATGAAGACCGTCTTCCTGACGAAGAAGTAGCGGAACTCGAGGCCGACGTCGACGTAGTTGTTCAGCCCCATCTCCCTGGGCAGCTCGATGCCCAGGCCCACCGAGACGCCGCCGGCCTCGGAGGCGCCCTTGTTGGCCGCCTCCATGATCCCCGGGCCGCCGCCGGTGATCACGGCGTAGCCGGCCTGGACCAGGCCGGCCGCGGTGCGCTCGGCGGTCTCGTACTCGGCGACGCCCCGCGCGGTCCGCGCCGAGCCGAAGATGGAGACCGCGGGGCCGAGCTCGGCCAGCAGGCCGAACCCCTCCACGAACTCGGCCTGAATCCGCAACACCCGCCACGGGTCGGTGTGCACCCAGTCGGAAGGCCCGCGCCGGTCGAGCAGCCGCTGATCGGTCGTGGTCGGCGGTATGTTCTTGCCCCGCAGCGTGGCAGGCCCCTGGCGACGGACCCGCCGGTGCGGCTCGGAATTTCCGTTCATCGTGCTACCAAGGTAGTCACCCCGGCCGGATGCCCTGCGGGATTACGCGTCGACGCCGTGGTCGCGGAGGATGGCGTTCAGCTTGGACTTGTCGTGCCGCTCGCCTTCGGGCAGGCGCTTGAGCACCAGCAGGCACGGCAGGCCGAACTCGCCGCCGGGGAACTTGCGCGGCATCGTCCCGCCCACGCTGACCGACCAGGCCGGGGCCTCGCCGCGGGGGAGTTCGTCGCCGGTCTCCACGTCGATGACGTGCGTGGTCGGGGTGAGGATGGCTCCCGCGCCCAGCATGGCGCCGCGGCGCACCCGCGCTCCGCCGACGACCATGCACCGCGATCCGACCATCGCCTCGTCCTCGACCACGACCGGCACCGCGCTGGGCGGCTCGAGCACGCCGCCGATACCCACCCCGCCGGAGAGGTGGACGTTCTTGCCGATCTGGGCGCCCGAGCCGACCGTGGCCCAGGTGTCGACCATCGTGCCCTCGTCCACGTAGGCGCCGATGTTGACGAACGAGGGCATCAGCACCGTCCCCGGTGCGACGTAGGAACCCCAGCGGGCGATCGCGCCCGGCAGCACGCGCACGCCGTCCAGCCGGGTCTTCAGCGGGACCCGGTCGTCGTACCTGAAGTCGCCGACCTGAGACCTGGCCATCGGCAGCACCCGGAAGGCCAGCAGGATGGCCCGCTTGGCCCGCTCGTTCACCACCACCTCGCCGGTGACCGGGTCGACGTGGGCCACCCTGGCCTGGCCTGCGTCCACCGCGTCCACCGCCGCGACCACGGCCGAACGCGCCTCGGTGTCGGCCGACGACAGCTCGGCCCGCCGTTCCCACAGTTCGTCGATCACGTGGGGCAGCGTCGAGTGCGGTCCGGGGGGGCCGGAGGTCCCCCCCAAGGGGGGTCTGGGGGGATGGGTCCCCCCAGGATCGGGGGGGTCTGGGGGGGTCGCCCCCCCGGCTAGCACAGCACCTTCTCGCTCATGGGGGCGAGCTTAGTGCGCCGGCGCGATGGC
The DNA here is from genome assembly GCA_035263645.1 of Candidatus Dormiibacterota bacterium. GTDB lineage: Bacteria > Chloroflexota > Dormibacteria > Dormibacterales > Dormibacteraceae > CF-161. The sequence continues at coordinate 2,599 of DATFRD010000335.1, forward strand.
GGGACCGGCACATCCAGGGGCTGCGTGGAGGTAGCTTCTGATTCTGTGCCGCACAATCCCGCTCGGGTCCGGGCCAGGGCCATCGTGGGGACCACGCTTGTGCTGGTGCTGGTGATAGCGGGCTTCGCCATCTACCACAGCTTCCGGAACGTCATCTCTCCTCCCCC
>DATFRD010000336.1:0-6380 GCA_035263645.1 Candidatus Dormiibacterota bacterium
GCGGGAGCGGTGCTGGTGGGGGCGGCCTGGGTCGCCGTCGGCCTGCTGGTCTCCAGCGTGGCCAGCGGCCCGTTCGTGGCGGCCGTCGCCGGGGCCGGGGTCCTGCTGACCCTGGAGGTGGTGCTCGGGTGGGCGGCCGGCCGGGCCGGGCCGCCGGTGTCCGACCTCCTCGACTACGTCAGCGCCGCCAGCCGCGCCCAGGCGTTCGGCCAGGGCGAGGTCGCGCTGCGCGACGTCGTCTACTTCGTGTCGCTAACGGCCGGTGCGCTGGTCGCCGCGACCTGCGCCACCCATCTCCGGCGGCGCGGCTGAACGTGGCCTGGGAGCGCCGCCTGGGCCTGGCCTGCGGCTTCGCCGGGCTGGTGCTGGTCCTCGTGACCGCCGGCTTCGTGGTCGCGCAGGGCGGCCCGACCGCGCGTACCGGGCTGGTGGCCGCCGCCGGCCTGGCCCTCCTCTCCGTCACGGTCGCGATGGACCCGGCCGGCGTCGCCTGGCTCCTGCTGGGGCGGCCGGCCGAGGCCGCTCTGCCGGCCGTCCTGGCCACCGCGGCGGTGGCCGGCGTCCTGGCTGCGGCGAACATCATCGTCTCCCCCAGCCTGCAGGCGGCCGACGTGACCCGCACCGGCCAGCACACCCTCACCTCTCGCTCTGTGCAGGCGATGCGGCAGCTCGGCTCGGACCTGATGGTCACCGGCCTGTTCTCGCCGGCGCAGCGGGATGCCGAGGACCGGGCCCAGGCGCTGCTCGACCTGTACCGGCGGCAGAGCCGCCACGTCAAGGTCAGGTTCCTCGACCCCGACCAGCGCGGCGCGGTCCCGCCGGGGCTGGCGTCGCAGCCGCCCGGCACCGTGGTGCTGCAGTACCGGGACCGGCCGGCGGTGGCGCTCGATGCGTCCCGCCAGACGGAAGCGGGCGTCACCGAGGTGGTGCTCCGGCTGGAGCGCAGCCGCTCGCCGGCGACCTGCTGGGCGATGGGGGACGGCGAGCGAGACCTCGCCGACGTCAACGTGGTCAGCGGGTACTCCGGCGCCGCCCGACTGGTGCAGGCCAGCGGCTACCGGCTGCGGGAGGTGATGCTGGCCCAGCCGGGCGCGCTGGCGAGCTGCGACGTCCTGGTGTTGCTGCAGCTGGGCCAGCCCCTGCCGGATGCCTCCGCCCAGGCCGTCCAGGGCTACCTCGCCGGGGGCGGCAAGCTGCTCATCGCCCTGGACCCCTGGCCCGGCGCCGGCGTCCTGGCCAGCGCAAACGTGCTGGTACAGCCCTACGGCCTCGGGTTCGACGGCGGGCTCGTGGTGGAAGGGGACCTGGCCAGCGCCGCCGCCGGCGACAGCACCATTCCCCTGGTCACCGATTTCGGCGGGTCGCCGGTCACCGCCGGCCTGGCCGGGACCTACGTGTTCATGCCCCAGGCGACGCCGGTCACCGCCGGCCCGACCGCGGGCGTCACCATGCAGACGCTCGCCGAGACGTCGGCCCGCGCCTACGACATCCCCCTCCAGCGGACGGACCTCGCGCGCCGCTCGAGCGACCGGCGGGGGCCCTTCGCCCTCATGCGTTCGGCGGAGCGGAGCCAGGGCGGCGGCCGGACGACCCGGGTCGTCGTGGTCGGCACCTCGGCGCTGGCCGAGAACCGGACGCTGCCGCCCAGCGCGAGCGGCTCGAACGGCGACCTGCTCCGCGCTTCGCTCGACTGGCTCACACGGCAGGACCAGCTCGTCGGACTCGCGCCCAAGCCGCCGCCCGCGGCACCGCTCACCCTGAACGATGCCGCCGTGCGGGCGAACGTCGCCCTGACCCTGGTCGGGCTGCCCCTGCTGCTCGTCGCGGTCGGCGTCGGGGTCCACGCGAGCCGGCGCCGCCGCCGCGTCTAGGCTCGCTCCACCAGGGGGTGGAGGCATGACCCGCTTCGCCGACCCTGCAGATGCGATATCCACCTGTCGCGTTACCGATGGCTGGTCGTATAACCTATCGGTCGGAAACCTGGGCTTCGACGCCCCAGCCGCCCCGGACCCGGGCATCCCGGGGGCCGAGGCGGCTCGTCATCCCGGTGTCGAGATCGCCTATGGTCGATCGCGCCCTGAAGGAGCCCAGGCATATCCGCGTCCCGAGTCGAACCACGTGAGCGTGCCCACGATGCGAGAACGACCTAGCCGAAAGGAACCGAGGGTGAATTGATGGACTCGACCGTGCTCCTGGCGATCGGCGGCGGCGCCGTCGCCGTCCTCTTCGCCGTGCTGCTCACGGTGTTCGTGCTGCGCCAGCCTCCCGGCAACAGGCGGATGCTCGAGATCGCGGCCGCCATCCAGGAGGGCGCCAGCGCCTACCTGAACCGGCAGTACCTCGTGATCGCCATCATCGGGCTCGTCGTCGCGGTAGTCATCGGCCTCACGCTCGGCTGGATGACCGCGGTCCTCTACGTGGTCGGTGCCACCCTCTCGGCCACCGCGGGCTACGTCGGGATGAACGTCGCGGTCCGCTGCAACCTGCGCACGGCGGAGGCCGCCCGCAACGGGCTGGGCCGGGCGCTGGCGACCGCCTTCCGGGGAGGCGCGGTAACCGGCTTCATGGTCGTCGGCCTCGGGCTGCTGGGCGTGGCGCTCGCCTACCTCCTGACCCACAATCTCTTCGCCCTCGTCGGGCTCGGATTCGGCGCTTCGCTGGTCTCGGTCTTCGCCCGCCTCGGCGGCGGCATCTACACGAAGGCGGCCGACGTGGGCGCCGACCTCGTCGGCAAGGTGGAGGCGGGGATCCCCGAGGACGACCCGCGCAACCCCGCCGTGATCGCGGACAACGTCGGCGACAACGTGGGCGACTGCGCCGGCATGGCGGCCGACCTCTTCGAGACCTACGCCGTCACCATGGTGGCGGCCATGCTCCTGGGCTCGCTGCTCTTCACCGGGGCGGGCTGGGTCGTCTACCCGCTGCTGCTCGGATCCATCTCGATCGTGGGCTCGGTGGTGGGCGCGCTGGCGGTCCGCCTGTACTTCCCGCGCTGGATCATGGGCGGGCTCTACGCAGGGCTCATTGTGGCCGCTGCGATCGCGCTGGTCGGCTTCTGGATCGCCACCAGCGTGTTCGTCGGCGGCGGCTACCTGAAGCCCGCAGGCGGCGTGTCCAACCCGGCCAACCTGTTCTGGTGCGGTGTGGTCGGCATCGTCATCACGATTGTGATCGTGGCCATCACCGAGTACTTCACCGAGACGCGCTACTGGCCGGTCCACCTGATCGCCCGTCAGTCCGTGACCGGCCACGCGACGAACATCATCGCCGGTTCCGCGGTCGGCATGATGGCTACGGCCCTGCCGGTCGTCGCGATCGGGGTCGGGATCCTGGTCAGCTACAGCCTCGCCGGGCTCTACGGCATCGCGATCGCGGCCGTGGCGCTGCTCTCGATGACCGGCATCGTGGTAGCCATCGACTCGTACGGTCCGATCACGGACAACGCCGGCGGCATCGCCGAGATGGCGGAGCTGCCCGAGGAGGTCAGGGCGGTGACCGATCCGCTGGACGCGGTCGGCAACACCACGAAGGCGGTGACCAAGGGCTACGCGATCGGCTCGGCCGGCCTGGCCGCCCTGGTCCTCTTCAACTCCTACACGCAGGAGCTCGTCAAGCACGGCAAGCACGTGACCTTCGACCTCAGCGACCCGTACGTGATCGTCGGCCTGTTCCTGGGCGGGATCCTCCCGTTCCTCTTCGGCTCGCTCGCCATCCTGGCGGTGGGCCGAGCCGGCGGCCTGGTGGTCCAGGAGGTGCGGCGCCAGTTCCGCGAGATCAAGGGCATCATGGAGGGCACGGCCAAGCCCGAGTACGGGCCGGCGGTCCGCATCGTGACGGCCGCCGCCCAGCGCGAGATGATCCTGCCGGGCCTGATCCCCGTCGTCGCCCCGATCGCCGTCGGCCTGATCCTGGGCCCCAAGGCCCTCGGCGGCATGCTGCTGGGCGCCATCGTCACCGGCCTGTTCGTCGCCCTCTTCATGACGAGTGGGGGCGCGGCCTGGGACAACGCGAAGAAGCTCATCGAGGAGGGCAACCTGGGCGGCAAGGGCTCGGAGGCCCACAAGGCCGCCGTGACGGGCGACACGGTCGGCGACCCCTTCAAGGACACGGCCGGGCCGGCCATCAACCCCATGATCAAGGTCGTCAACATCATCGCGATCCTGATCGCCGGCCTGGTCGCGACCAACTCCCTCCTCCACTAGATGCGAAGATCCGTCGGCAATTCGGAAGCACTCATCTAGCTCGCGAGTTGGAGTACCGCAGCTTCGGGCGGACCGGGCTCAGGGTCTCCCGGCTGGGCCTGGGCTGCGGCGGCTTCGGCGGCGTCGGCAGCGCGCCCTCGCTGGTCGGCCGGGGCGAGGACGAGGCGACCGCGTTCGCGATCATGGACCGGGCGCTCGACCTGGGCATCAACTACTTCGACACCGCGAACAGCTACGGAGCGGGCCGGTCGGAGGAGATGGTCGGCCGCTGGCTCCGGGCCCGTCGGGCGCGCGACCAGGTCGTGCTGTCGACCAAGGTGTTCAACCGGATGGGCCCCGGCCCGAACGACGCCGGCCTGTCCCGCCGTCACGTCATGCGGGCCGTGGAGGACTCGCTGCGCAGGCTGCAGACCGACTGGATCGACCTCTACGTGACCCACGAGCCCGACCCCGCCACGCCCCTGGAGGAGACGGTGCGCGCGCTCGACGACCTGGTGCGGCAGGGCACGGTGCGCTACGTGGGCGCCAGCAACATCGAGGCCTGGCGGCTCGCCCGCGCCCTGTGGATCGCAGACCGGGGAGGGCTGGCCCGCTACGAGAGCGTGCAGAACGAGTACAGCCTGCTGCGCCGCGGCATCGAGGCCGAGGTGCTGCCGCTGGCCGCGGACCAGGGCCTGGCCGTGACCCCGTTCAGCCCTCTCGCCGGCGGCTTCCTCACCGGCAAGTACGCGGCGGGCGCCCCGTACCCGGCCGGGTCGCGGATGACGCTGCGCCCCGACCCCTACGCCGACCTGGTCGGCGACCGCACGTTCGCGGCCCTGGAGGAGCTGCGGGCCGAGGCCCAGGACCGGGGCGTGTCGATGGGCGCCCTGGCCCTGGCCTGGGTGACCTCGCACCCCCAGGTCACCGCTGCCCTGATCGGGCCCCGCAGCGTGGAGCAGTTCGCGCCGGCGGTCGAGTCGCTCGAGGTCACGCTGGCCGCGATGGAGAGGGACCGCCTGGCGACTCGCGTGGCCGGCGCGTGACGGCGATCGGCCTCGACCAGATCCGCGCAGCCCGCGAGCGCATCGCGAAGGCGGCGGTGCGCACCCCGCTGGTGCGGCTGCAGCCGGGCCCGGCTGACCCGCCCGGTCTCGACGTCTGTCTGAAGCTCGAGGTGCTGCAGCCCATCGGGTCGTTCAAGATCCGGGGCGCCGCCAACGCCATGGCCCTGATGGACCAGGCCGAGCTGGCCCCGGGCGTGGTCACCGCGAGCGCGGGCAACATGGCGCAGGGCGTGGCGTGGAACGCGCGCCGCCTGGGCCTGCCCTGCACCGTGATCGCGCCCGACCACGCGCCGGAGGCGAAGGTCCGGGCGGTCGAGCAGCTGGGCGGCCGGGTGCTCAAGGTGCCGTTCGACGAGTGGTGGCAGGCGTTCGTCGACCGCGGGCGGGCCGGCCTGACGGGCGCGTTCGTGCACGCGTTCGACGACGAGCGCGTGATGGCCGGCAACGGGACGATCGGCCTCGAGCTGCTGGAGGACGCGCCCGAGCTGGACGCCGTCCTGGTTCCCTGGGGCGGCGGCGGCCTCTCCTGCGGCATCGCGTCGGCGGTGAAGGCCCTGCGGCCGGCCTGCCGGGTGGTCGCCGTGGAGGTCGAGCATGCGGCGCCGCTGACGGCCGCCCTGGCGGCCGGCCGGCCGGTCACCGTGGACTACCATCCCTCCTTCGTCGACGGCATCGGCAGCAAGACGGTGTTCGCCAGCATGCTGGAGCGCGCCGCCGGCCTCCTGGACGGCACGGTGGTCGTGACCCTGGCCGAGGTCGCCGCGGCCGTCCGCGCGCTCGCCGGGCGCGCCCACGTCGTCGCGGAGGGGGCCGGCGCCGCCGCCGTGGCGGCGGCGCTGAGCGGCCGGGCCGGCCGCGGCCGCCTGGCCTGCATCGTCTCAGGCGGCAGCATCGACCTGCCCACGCTGGCAGCGATCCTGGCCGGACCCTAGGGGTGCGGCCGAAAACCCGGCCGGATCTTTGGGCCCCATGCACCCCATCTCCGGCGTTGCCTCCTGCGGTGCTCAGTCACGCCCTGGAGGGCGCTCCTTCCGCTCCTCGTCGGCGCCACCGGATCTGGGGCACCTGGGCCCCAAATCTCTCGGCCAGGTTTCCGCCCGCACCCCTGGCTCGGCGTGGGGGGCGCGGCCGG
>DATFRD010000337.1:0-3936 GCA_035263645.1 Candidatus Dormiibacterota bacterium
GGGTGAACGCGACGAGCGCCCACAGCAGCGCCGCCAGCATGACCGGAGCAATGGTGGGCGCGCCCGGCTGGAGGACCGTCGCCGGCTGGTGCAGCGACCGCCACCAGACGGTCGACATGTGGACGATGGGGATGTCCACGAAGCCGACCACGCCCACCACGGCGGCCCAGCGCGCCCGCCGGGCCGGGCTCTCGGGCAGGCGCCGCAGCGCGAGGTAGCCGGCGTAGATCAGGAGCATGATGGCGGTGGTGGTCAGCCGGGGATCCCAGGTCCACCAGGTGCCCCACGTCGGGTAGCCCCAGATCGAGCCGAGGACGATCGTCAGGGCGGTGAACAGGACGCCGATCTCGGCGGAGGCCACGGCCAGGCGGTCCCAGTGCCCGCGCTTCGTGAGCAGGTAGAGCGCGCTGGCCCCGAACACCACGGTGAACGACAGGTAGGCGAGCCAGGCGGCCGGCACGTGGACGTACATCAGCCGCTGCACGTTGCCCTGAGACGCGTCCGGGGGGACCACGGCGAGGGACAGGACCGCGCTCGCGGCCAGCGCCGTCAGCGCCCCGATCCCCATCCAGCGCTCGCCCCGGCGCGACGTCAGCCTTCCGAGCAGTCGCTCCAGCGGCCGCGTGACACGCTTCATGTCTCCTCCTCGTCTCCTGTGGCCGATGGGCTGGTCCGGGGGCCGGCCGGAGCCGGCCCCCCCGGGCCTAGGGGTGCGGCACCCCTAGATCGAGAGCAGGTACTGGACCAGGTCGCTCTCCTCCTGCGGCGTCAGGCCGAGGTTGAACGTCGCGTCGTAGTGGTTGACCACGTCGTTGAGCGTCGCGAACCGGCCGTCGTGGAAGAAGCCGCCCTTCTGGTGCGCCCACAGGCCCTTCAGCGGCGCCGTGCGGTAGCCGTGGACCACGATGGGGTTGCCGGCGGCGTCGCCGATCACGTACGCGGGCGCCCGGTTCGCCTGGAACCCGTCGATCCCGATCTGCTGGGGCGTGTGGATGTTGTTGCCCGGCTCGGTGAACAGCGGCGGCACGTGGCAGGTGGAGCACTGCGCCTTGCCGTTGAACAGCACCTGTCCTCGGGCTGCGGCGGCGGGGTCGAAGGACCCGGCCGGCGGCGTCGGGGCGGGTATCGAGAGCTGGTAGTACTGCAGGGCGGCCAGCTTCCCGGTGATCTGGTCGTTGCCGGGGTTGGACACGTGGCCCGAGCCGTTCTTCGCCGCGAGCGGGAACTGCTGGGCATTGTCGAGGCGCTGATCGAAGAACGTCCCCACCCCATGCATCTCGAGGTTTGCCACGAAGGCGTTCCAGTAGGTCACAGAGCCCCAGCCGGTCCACGTGTGGAGGTTCACACCGGCCAGCCCGTACGCGGGGGGGATGAGGACGGGGGCCCGGTTCACGCCGCCGGCATCGACGTTCAGGGCCTTGCCGTCCATGAAGACCTCGGCGTCGAACCTGCCGGGACCCCAGCTGGCGAGGACCGCCTTCAGCGTGGGCACGTCGACGCCGAGGGCGCTGGCCACTGGCTGCAGGTTGGGCGCGAGCGAGACGATGGCCCCGACGTTCAGGTCGCGGTTGGCCCAGCCGTCGAGGCGGTGGCCGATGCCGGGCGCGAAGGAGTTGTCCACGGTCGAGTGGCAGAGGGCGCACTGGATCCCCATCGAGCGGAGCGTCCCGTCGGGGTTGAAGAAGCCGGTCAGCCCGACGACCGCGTTCAGCTTGAGCAGTGCCAGCGTCGTGGCCGGGTCGTCGAGGTTGACCTTGCCCTGCTGGATCTGCTCCTGGAGGCTCTCAGGCAGCGCGTCGACGTCGACCTTGAGCCCGACGCTCAGCGCGGTCCTGGGGCTGACGCCCGGCCCGACGCCGCCGTGGTTCTGGCCCTCGATCGCCTGGTGGAGGTGGAGCGTGTCCCCCCAGAAGGCCTGGTCGCCGAAGGTGTCGAAGCGGAAGGTCTGCCGGCCCTGGACGAGCATGTCATGGGAGTTCTGGGCGATGGTCGCGTCGAAGGACCAGTGCCGGTCGGCCAGCCGCAGCGTCGCGGCCGAGGAACCGGCGCCGACGACGGCCATGGCGCCGGCCATCAGCGCGGCCACGAGCAGGGTCCTTCGCGACACGCGTGGTTTCCACCTCATCGATCCTCTCCCTCTCGAATGGATCTATAGAACATGGCGATTTGCGAAATCCCCCCTCACTTCTACACCCCGCCGCGAAAGGCTGTCAAGCTGGCCTCGGGACGCCGGGGTCAGTCCTCGAGGAGCTGGCCGAAGAGCAGGGCGCCGGCGGACAGGAAGACCACGTCGAAGACGAGCAGGAGCCCCAGCCAGGAGGCAGCGTCGGCCGGATGGCCGGCCTGGACGAGGGCCGTGGCCCTGACCCCGGCGACCAGGACCGGGATGGTCACCGGCAGCACCAGCAGCGGGAAGACCGCCTCCCTCGCGCGGGCGGCCTCCGTCAGCACGCCGAAGAGGCTGCCGACCGCCGCCAGCCCGACCGTCCCCAGCGCCAGGGCGGCGGCCAGCTCCAGCGGGCTGCCGGCGGAGGAGACGCCGAACAGGACCGCGGTCAGCAGGACCACCACGACCTCGAGGGCCAGCAGCTGGGCCGCGACCGCGGCCGCCTTGCCCGCGAAGACCGCGGCCCGGTCGACGGGCGCCAGCAGCAGGCCCTCCAGGGCGCCGTCCTCGCCCTCCGCCTCGTACGTGCCGCGGAACGCCAGCACCGCGGAGAACAGCACGGCGAGCCACAGCAGTGCCGGGGCGGTGGCCTCGAGGAGCGTGCGCCCCGGCCCGAGGGAGAGGCCGAAGGCGACCAGCTGGGTGCAGGCGAACGGGAGCACCACCGCCGCGGCGTGGCGTCCGCGGAGCTCGATGCGGAGGTCCTTGGAGGCGACGGCCAGGGCCTGCCGGAGGAACGTCACCCGGGCACCGCCAGCGCCGGCTCCCCCGGCGCGAGGGCGTGCAGGCGCCCGCCGCGCATCAGCACCGAACGGGTGGCCAGGCCGGGGCGCGCGCCGCCGTGGGTCACGAGCAGGACCGTGCGGCCCTCGCTCCGCGCCGCGGTCACCAGGTCGTCGACGAGCTCCCGCGCCTCGGGGTCAAGCCCGGCGTAGGGCTCATCCAGGAGCAGCAGCTCCGGCCCCCGCAGGACCGCGCGTGCCAGGGCGAGCCTCTGGCGCATGCCCTGCGAGAACCCCCGAACCGTCTCGCGGGAGACGCGGGCCAGGCCCATCCGCTCGAGGGCGGCGCCGGCGCGGCAGGGGTCGGCGCCGTGGATGGTCGCGGCGAAGCGCAGGTTCTCCAGGGCGGTCAGGTCCTCGTAGAGCCGCGTGCGATGGCTGACGAGCTCGGTCCGGCGCCGGATCTCCTCCCGCTGCGACAGCAGGTCGAACCCCAGGACCTGCCCGGTCCCCGCCGTCGGGGACAGGGCGGTGGCCACGATCCGCAGCAGCGTGCTCTTCCCGGCCCCGTTCGGGCCCCGGATCAGGACGACCTCGCCGGCGTCCACCTCGAGGTCGACCCGGCTCATCGCGGGCACCAGGTCGAAGGCGCGGGAGACGCCCCGGAGCCGGACGGCGGCCGGCGATATATAACGAATTGCCATCCTCGTTAGAACAGACTGATGACCGGCGGCCGGCGTGTCAAGTCGTGCCTCCCCGCAATGCGCTGGCCGAAGTTGCCTTTAATGAGGTGCATCAGTTCATTCGAAGGCGACCCGGCGGCGTTCTCGCGTCAGGACCTGGACCAGGACATCGAGCTGCTCGCGCTCCTGGAGGACCCCGTGCGCAGGTCCCTGTACCGCCACGTCGCCGGTCAGCCGGACTACGTGAGCCGGGAGGAGGCCGCCGCCGCCGTGGGCGTCGCCCGGGCGCTCGCGGCTCACCACCTCGACCGGCTGGCCGAGGAGGGTCTCCTGGAGACGACCTACCGGCGCCCGGCCGGCCGCG
>DATFRD010000338.1:0-8358 GCA_035263645.1 Candidatus Dormiibacterota bacterium
GGCGACGCCGGCCGGGTCCATCGCGACCGTGACGGAGAGGAGGGCCAGGCCGGCGGCGGCCACCAGCCCGGTACGCGCGGTCGGGCCGCCCTGCGCGACCACGAAGCCGGCGGTCACGAGGACCAGCACCAGCCCAGCGAATCCGCAGGCCAGGCCGAGACGCCGCTCCCAGGCCACGTTCAGCCGCGCCGCCGGAGATGGGTGGCGCAGGTCGCGGCGACCAGCGCACCAGCCGTCAGCGACACGAAGTAGACGACGTCGCGCAGCGCGACCTCGCCCTGGCCGAACGCCTGGGCGCGGCTGGCGGCGCTGACGTAGTCGAGGAGGTCGGACGCCAGCGGACCGGCCCGGCCGGCCGCCCACCCGAGCACCACCTCCAGGGTCGCCAGCACCCCGGCGCCGGCCACCGCCGCGACGAACGGGCCGCTGGCCACGCTGGAGACCAGCAGGCCGACGGCGACCCAGGCCGCCCCCACCAGCACCGCCCCCGCGTAGCCCGCCGCGACGGCGCCGGCGTCCACCCCTCCCGGCTGGTACCGGGCGAGCAGCACTGCGTACGCGAGGGTGAGCGCGACGGCGAGCAGGTAGAGGGCGAATCCTCCGAGCCACTTGCCGACGACGATCTCCCAGGTGCGGAGCGGGGAGCTGAACATGAGGTCGAGCGTGCCGGACCGGCGCTCCCGAGCGAGCGAGCGAGCGGTGACCAGCGGGGTCAGGACCGCCATCGCGACCGCCAGCCAGGCGAGGACCGGGGCCATCGTGGCGGGCTGGCCGGTGTTGACCTGGGCCAGATATCCGAGCACGGAGACGGTGACGACCAGCGCCACGCCCGCCGCGTACGCGACGGGCGAGACGAGGACGGCGCTCACGTCGCGGCCGGCCAGGGTGGCGACGCTCACCAGGCCCGCGCTCCAGAGGGGGCCAGGAGGCTGGTGCCGCCGGACGGTCTCCTCGGTCGGCGACGCCTCCCCACCGGGCGCGATGGCTGTCGCGACGTCGGCCTCCGCCTCCTCTTCGCCCGCCGACGAGACGGGAGCATCCGAGATGACCGCCGGCTGCTCGACGGACTGCTCCTCGTCGCCTGCCAGCGGCTTCGGGGGGCGCTTCCGGGCCCCCGGCCGCGCCCGCTTCGGAGGCGGCGCCACTACGGCGATTCCCCGCCGGCGAGCGCCTCGAACAGGTCATGGAGCGTGGGCTCGCCAGGCTCGACGCCGGCGCCGGCGCCCGGGCCCTGCGCCTCCAGGCGCCGGCGCAGACCCGCCGGCGTGGCGTCCGCCACGATCCGCCCCTCCCTCACCAGGAGCACCCGCTGGCAGCTCGCGAGGACCTCGGCGGGCTGCCGGCTGGCGACCACCACAGCGCCCTGCTGGCCCAGCTCGCGCATGAGAGCCCAGACCTCGCGCGACTGGACCGGGTCCAGGCCGGCGGCCGGCTCGTCCAGGATCACGGCCGCCGGCTCGTGGACTACCGCCTGCGCGAGGCCGACCCGGCGCCGGAAACCGGCCGAGAGCCGCCCGATCAGCTCTCCCCGCAGCCCGCCCAGCCCGCACACCTCGAGCGCGCGGCCGACCAGGGCCGGTCGCCGCCGGGGATTGACGCCGCGGAGCCGGCACGTCATCTCCAGGGCCCCGGCCACCCGCATGTCGCGGTGCACCGCCGTCGCCTGCGGCAGGTACCCGATCTGGCGTCGGGCCTCCCGCGGCTGCCGGGCCAGGTCGAAGCCGCCGACGGACGCCCGCCCGGACGACGGCTCCAGGCAGCCGGCCAGCATGCGCGCGGCAGTCGTCTTGCCGGCGCCGGCCGGGCCCAGCAGCGCCACGACCTGACCCTCGGGCACGGAGAAGGTCAGGTCGGCGATCGCGGGCCGGCCGCCATCACGCCTCGTGAGCCCCTCGACCTCGATCACTCGACAGCGGCACATTGTAGTTGCCCGGCCAGGCTGTATAAACGCTGCGTGGGGTCAACCATCATCGCGATCGGCGACGAGCTGGCGGCCGGCTTCACGCTGGATACGAACTCGCACTGGCTGGCCGAGCGGCTGCGGGTGCTGGGGTTTCCGGTGAAGCGCGTGACCATCGTGCGGGACCGTCAGGACGACATCGTGGAGCAGCTCCGGCGCGACCTGGACGACGGCGAGGTCGAGGACGTGTTCTGCTCCGGTGGCCTGGGCCCCACGCCCGACGACCGGACGTTCGAGGCGGTGGCCGTCGCGCTGGGGCGGGAGCTGGTCATCTGGCCCTCCGTCCTCGAGCGCATCGAGCGCAGGGTGCGGCGCATGCACGACGCGGGCCTCGTCGACTCCGCCCAGGTCACGGACGGCAACCGGCGGATGGCCCGGATCCCGGCCGACCCCGATCACGTCTTCCTGAACCGGCGGGGCATGGCCCCGGGCGTGATGTACGGGAGCGGCGGCCGCCGGGTGTTCGTCCTGCCGGGCGTCCCCACGGAGCTGATGGGGATCTTCTCCGAGGAGCTGGCGCCGGCGTTCCTGTCCGGGCGGAACGGCGCGGTCATACGCGAGCTCAGGTTCGTGTTCGCCGCGGAGTCCCGCTTCTATCCGGTGATGCGTCAGCTCGAAGCCTCGCATCCCGACGTGTCGGTCGGCTCCTACCCGAACCACCTGACGAGGGAGCTGACCATCCGCTTCGCCGGCTCCAGCGAGCAGCGCGTCCTCGAGGCCCTGGAGGTGATGCGTCGTGGCGTGGCGCCGCTGGGCCTGACGCCGACGTCGATCACCGCCCCCTGAACTCGGGCTCCGCCTTCTGAAAGAAGGCCACGATCCCCGTCACGGCGTCCTCGCTGAGCACGGCCTTTGCGAAGTTGCGCGCCTCGATCGCGAGCGCTTCCTCGAGCGGACGGTCCTGGCCCCGGTTGACCGCGTCCTTGATCAGGCCGATGGCCACCGTCGCCGAGCGAGCAAGCCGCCCGGCCAGCTCGTCCACCGCCGGGTCGAGACCGTCGGGCGGAACCGCCCGGCTGACCAGGCCCATGGCCTCCGCCTCTGCGGCGGACAGCCTCGTCGACTCGTACATCAGCGGCAGGGCCCTCGCCCTGCCGATCAGCCGGACCAGTCGCTGGGTGCCGCCGCCGCCGGGCATGATCCCGAGGGCGGACTCGGTCTGCCCGATCCTCGAGCGGCCGTCCTCGACCATGACCCGGTAGTCACAGCAGAGCGCCAGCTCGCAGCCGCCGCCGAGCGCGTGCCCGCTGAGGCGGGCGATGACGGGCCTGGGACAGGCCTCGATGGCGCCGTAGGCGGCGCTGATGTCCGAGACCATTGCGGTGATCCGGTCCTCGGCGTCGGTGGCTGACCGGTCGACGCCGCCCATCGAGCCCAGGTCGGCGCCGACGCTGAAGTACCGCTCGTAGGCGCTCTGGAGGACGACGACGCGGCAGTCCGGGTCGGCACCGACCTCGGCGAACGCCGCGCCGAGCTCGGCCATCAGGTCGGGCGCGATCGCGTTGTTCCCGTTCCGATGCATGACCACCCTGGCCACCCCGCCGTCGCGAACGACATCGACGAACTCACCCATGGCAGCCTCCCAAGGAGGAAAAGGACAGGGCCGGCGGGTAAGCAAGGGCTCCGCCCTGTGTGTGAGTCCGTGATCCCGACGCCGAGGACGCCTCAAGTAGCCCCGAAGGGATGCACCGGAGGTGCCCCCAATGTCCCTGGAAGAGGGGGGGTTTCGGAAGGGGGGGCCCGCCCCCCCTTGCATCTCTCATGCCGTGAACAGCGGGATGCCGCCGGCGACCTCGATCGCGGCGCCCGTGATGTAGCCGGCCTCCTCCGAGCAGAGGAACGCGATCGTGGCCGCGATATTCGGGGGCTCGCCGAACCGCTTGAACACCGTCCGGTTCTTGAAACGCTCGTACAGCGGGTTGGTCTGGGCTCCCGCCCGGCCCGCCTCGGAGAGGATGATCCCGGGCACGACGGCGTTGGCCGTGATGTTGTGGCGCCCGCCCTCCAGCGCGGCCGTCCTGGCCAGGCCGATCACGCCCGCCTTCGTCGCCGAGTAGCTGGCCTGGCCGAAGCCGCCCAGCGTGCCGGCGACCGACGACATGAAGACGATCCGGCCCCACTTCTGTTCCACCAGATACGGCCAGACTTCCTTCGTGCAGTTGAACGAGCCGGTCAGGTTGACGGCGATATCGCGGTCCCAGAGCCGGTAGTCCTGGTTCGGGATCTGGGCCGTGTGGTCCAGCGTGGCCGCGTTGTTGACCAGGATGTCGATGTGCCCGAACTGCTCTTTCACCTGGGCGAACACCTGCCGGATCCGGTCCCGGTCGGTCACGTCCATCTTGACGGCGGTCGAGCGCCGGCCCATCCGGCGGATCTCCTCCGCGGTGGCGTTCGCGTAGACCCAGCCCTGGGTGGCGGCGACCTGGGCGAGCATCGAGTTGGCGCCCTCGGCGGTGGCCTGGAGGTTGGGGTCGTCCTCGAGCAGGATGTCGGTGATCACCACGTCGGCCCCCAGCCGGGCCAGTGTCAGCGCGTCCTCCCGGCCCAGACCGCGCGAGGCGCCTGTGACGACCGCGACCCTTCCCGACAGATCGAACATGTGCGAAGCCTCCTTGAACGGCGAATGTGCTCGGTTGTCTGCTGCTGCGGGCGGTGCTAGACGAGCTCGGCGACCGCCTTCGTGAGGACGGGCTGGCCGTCCTGGTTCACCGCCGACAGCCGGACCAGGCCGTCGTGCTCCTCGGCGTGGAACCTGACGACGTCTCCCGGCCTGACCATACCGGCGAAGCGGCAGCGCAGGCGGCGGAGGCGCCCGGGCTCCCCGGCCACGCGCGCCAGCAGGCCCATCTGCAGCATGCCGTGCGCGATCACGCCCGGCAGGCCGACGGAGCGCGCGAACTCGTCGTCGAGGTGGATCGGGTTCGTGTCGCCGGAGGCCTCGGCATAGGCGGCGATCTGCTCGCGCGTGAACGTCACCTCGAGGTCGGTCATGCGCCCGCTCCCCGGATCACGAACACGGCGCGCGAGCGGCACACTGCCTCGCCGGCGGCGGTCACGTCCGTCTCGAACGTGATGAGTCGGACGCCCCGGCGTTCGACGTCGGCGACCACCCGGCCCTGCGCCGTCACCGTCTCGCCCACGCGCGGGTGGCGCTTCCACGCGAACTCCTGCTCGGCATGCAGCAGGTTGGCCATGTCGACCGCCGCCGTCTCGTCCCCGAAGAGCTGGGGCGCCGTGGCGCCGAGGGCGTACACGGCTGCGAAGGTGGGCGGCACGCCGGCGGACATGTCCGTGCCGAGGGCGCCGGCGAAGGCCTCGACTCGGGACGCCTCGATCGTGAACTCGACCGGCGGGTATTCCCGACCGGCCACGGACGGCGGCGGGCCTATCGGAATCGTCCCCAGAAGCCGCCGCTCTCGAGCTCCAGCTCGCGGCGCTTGCGCTCGGCGGCCTCCAGCTCCTTGAAGAAGATGAAGTGGCCGCGGCCGTGCACGTAGTAGCCGCCGCCCTGGTCACGGGTGACCTTCATGGCAGGCAGCTCGATGTCGTAGACCTGGCCCGACTGCGAGACCTTCAGCAGTGCCATCACTGTCACGAGGCTAACCGAAGACGCCCCCGTACTCGTCGTAGCAGCAGGGGGCGCAGCTCGTCCCAGGCGGCCAGCGCACCCTGTCGGGTGCCCGCGGCGAGCTCCCGCGGCGCGTAGGCGGCCACCGCGAACCGTTCGGCCAGGTCCCGCGCCGGCCTGGCCGCCTCCGGGATCTCGCGAGCCAGGCGGGCCCCGAACTCCAGCGGCGTCTCCCCGGCCTGGGCCCGGACCCCCGCCAGGCCCGAGAGCAGGGAGGTCCGCTGCCAGACGCCGCTCACGGTGCGCGGCCTCAGGTAGCGCGAGAGGGCGAGCCACGTCAGGGCCAGGAGCGCCGCCGCCACCACCACCAGACCGGGGAAGCCGCCGGGAACGGGATCGGGCGCCTGCCCGCTGCCGCCGATTCCCACGTCACCGGCGCTCAGGTTGCCCTTGTCGGGGCGGCCGCCGGCCTCGCCAGCCGCGACTCCCGCCTGGTCGCCGACGTTGCAGACCTCGCTGTCGGGGGCACAGACCGCCGCCACGGAACCTCGCGGGATCGGGAAGTACGTGCCGTCGGGCGTCGGCTCGAACGGTATCCAGCCGTACGTCGGGAAGTACGCCTCGACCCACGTGTGGGCGTCGGACTCCCGCACTACATAGCGGCCCACCTGCTCGTCGTAGCTGCCCGGTCCGTAGCCGTTGACGAGGCGGGTCGGGATGCCGAGCGAGCGGAGCAGGTCCCCCATCGCCGAAGCGAAGTACTCGCAGTAGCCCTGCTTGGAGGTGAACAGGAAGTACTCGAGCGGGTCCGCGTCGCGGGGCGGCACGGTGGGCGTCAGGGTGTAGGTGTAGTTCGAGCGCAGGAACGACTCGATGGCGGTGGCCTGGTCGTACGGGTTGGTCTTGCCGGCGGTCACCTGCCTGGCCAGGTCCTGGATGCGCTGGAGCACGGCCTTCGAGCGATAGCTCGTGCCGCCCAGCGGGTCAGGGGCGCCGTCCGGCGCCGTCCGATACGTGCCGGAGAACGTGCGGTAGGGGTCCAGCCAGGCCGGATAGCCCGTGCCTGCCGACCGCAGCTGGTCCTCGGTCGCGGTCGAGTACTCGATGGTGACCTTGTAGGCCCCCGCGCCGCCCGTGGAACCGGGTACGGTGACACGGTCGACCGTCTCCAGCCGGTCGGGCGGCGTGACGTATCCGGCTGGAAGGGTGCCGCGGCTGGAGTGATCGGTGGCGCTCCTGTCCACCTTCTGCAGCTCGCCCGGATAGAAGAGCGTGTTGGTCGCCGTGCCCGGCGGCTTCAGCATCCAGATCTTGAACGAGGAGCTGGCCTGGGCCAGGTAGCTCTCCGCGTACGGGGTCGACACGTCCTTCGCGACCGGCAGCGCCAGGGCGTTCCGGTCTGTGTACCGCCAGGCGGAGCCTTCCGCGCCCAGGGACGACGTGGTCACCAGGTTGAAGCCGCGGAAGTAGCGCGGCCCGCCGTACGAGCTGTCGATGGTGTAGGTGAACACGACGCCGCTGGTCTTGTGGATGGGCCCGGCCAGGCGGACCAGCGACGCGAAGCCGGTCGAGGTCCCGGTGCTCGTCCCGGCGCCGAACGCGACCGGGTGGTTCAGCCGCTGCTCCAGCTCGGCCCAGCCCCGGAACGTGCCGTTCTCGAAGTCGACCGTGCGGTCGGAGGTGGAGAGCGGGGGCGCCAGCAGCCCGAGGACCAGGACGCCGACCGCCACGACGACGCCGCTCTCCCAGAAGTCCCAGCGCGCGTCGCTGCTCAGCCGGACCCGGCGCACCCGCGCACTGCGAACCTGGCGCAGGTAGCTCGTCCAGAGCAGCAGGGCGAGGGTCAGGAACAGGAATCCGACCACGTAGCCGTTCTGCTGGTCCGGGAAGTTCAGCACGTTCGTCGCGAAGGCGGCCGCGCCCGGCACCAGGCCCAGCAGGGGCTGCCGCCAGCGCAGGGAGCACCAGCTCAGCCAGCCGCCCACCACCCAGAAGAGCAGGTCGAGCAGGTAGAGGTAGAACGTGAGGTCGTTGGCGGCCTCGCCGCTGGTGATCCGGCCGAGCCAGACGCCCAGCAGGCCAAGCAGGTCCGTGGGATCGTCCGGGTGGGATCTCGCCATGGTGCCGTGGGCGCCGACGTAGGCGGCCACCGGCGCCAGCAGGGCTCCGGTCACCAGCGCCGCGGGCCACGGCACCCAGGGCATCACGGCCAGCACGCCCATGAGCAGCGCCGCGACGAGCGCGAGCTGCGTCAGCCCGTCCGAGCCAGGCACCCACTCGGCCGCCACGGTCGAGTTGCCGAGGACGAGGATCATGAGGAAGACCAGGACCGCCAGGGGCAGGGTGCCCGCTGCCGGCCGCCAGCCGACCAGGGCCCGCGCGCGAACGGCCGCGCTGTCGAACTGCATTCGACCGAGCACACGCGACTCGGACCCGGACGTTCGCTCGCGCGGGGGAAGCCGGTTAGACCAGGCGAATGGCATCTCGCGTCCTCATGAGCCGGGCGAAGTCGTCGCCGCTGCGGACGACGTACAGGTCAACGTCCGAGCCGAGGTCGAAGCTCAGGTTGGGCCCCGGCGCGCCGAAGCTCGACGCGTCTATGTAGAAAGCCAGCAGCGACGTGCCGCGACCACGCACGGCCTGCATCGTCCGCACCCAGTCCGGGTCGGTGCTGGGCGTGACGACCGCGATGGCGCGCCGCGGGAGCCGGCGAATTCGGTCCCAGGCCATGGCCCTGGCCAGGGCCTGGGGTCCGTCGGCCCTCGCCACGGCAAGGTAGTCGAGGATCATGCGGTCCTGCCGGACTGCACGGTGCGGCTCGAGGAGCGTG
>DATFRD010000339.1:0-2889 GCA_035263645.1 Candidatus Dormiibacterota bacterium
CGAGCCGGGCCGGCCGACGGGCCTCCGGCGCTGGGTCGCGGAGCGCTGACCCCCGATCAGCTGCGGTTCCTGGCCGGGCTGCCGCGCTGCCCGGTCGTGACGCACGGCGGGCGGAGCGTGCTCCTCTGCCACGCGAGCCCGGGGAGCGACAGCGAGGTCTTCACCCCCGCCACCCCCGCCCGCCGTCCGTCGCCTACTTCGAGGCCCGCGCGGCCGCGGACCCGCTGGACGGAGCCGAGCCGCCGGGCTGGGGCTGAGCCCCAGCTCCGGCGCGTCTCACGGCTCCCGCAGGTCGCGCACCCGCTTCGCCTTGAACTCGGTCTTCGGCAGGGTGCCGTAGGCCAGCACCTCCACCTCCGGGCGGAGCTCGCAGCGGGACACGACCTCGGCCTCGACGCGCCGCGCCAGCTCGGCGTGGCGATCCGGCAGGACCTCCGGGCGCGGCTCCACCTGGACCGTCAGCACGTCCAGCTCGTCCCGGCGGGTGAGGACGAGCTGGAACTCCTCGCCCACCTCCGGCACCCGGCGCACGGCGTCCTCGACCGCGCTCGGAAAGAGCGTCACCCCGCGCACGTTGAGCAGGTCGTCGGCGCGACCCAGGAAGCCGCCCACCGCCCTCAGGTGCGTTCGGCCGCACCCGCACGGCTCGTGGGTCAGGGTCGTGAAGTCGCCCACCAGGAAGCGCAGCTGCGGGGACGCCTCCGAGACCAGGTTCGTCACCACGGACAGGCCGCGCCGGCCAGCCGGGACCGGCTCGAGGGTCTCGGGATCGACGGCCTCCCAGACGTGGGTGTCCTCCATCAGGTGGGTGCTGACCGGGCCGTCCCGGTGTGCCGCCGCCGTGCGGCACGTGTAGCCGCCGGCCGACGGCGCGGCCTCCGTGCAGCCGTAGAACTCGTGCAGCTCCGCCTGCCACAGCTCCTCCAGCCGGCGCCGGGTCGAGGGGACGCTGAAGCCGGGCTCGCCGGCGCAGAACAGGTAGCGGACCGAGCTCGCGGCCGGGTCGAGCCCGGTGTCGCGCATCAGGTTGCCGAGGTAGAGGGCGTACGACGGCGTGCAGGCGAGGATCGTTGGCCGGAGCTGGTCGACCAGCCGGACGCGGGTCCGCGAGTCGAGCCCGCCGGCCGTGACGATCGGGATGCCCATGAGGTTCAGGGCGTAGTGGACGCCCCAGAGCCAGACGTGGGGGCCGTACCCGAACGCCAGGGCGGCGGAGTCCCGGCCCGGCCGGAACCCCATGGCCCACATGGCGCGCGCGTCGGTCCAGGCCCACAGGTCGCGGTCCAGGGCGGTGTAGCGGAAGGCGCGCGGCTGGCCGGTGGTGCCCGAGCTGGCGAACATCTGCCAGCCCAGCTCGAGCCAGGCCCGGTCGTCCACCGCCGTGTAGGTCCCCCAGGGCGGGCTCTCGGCCAGGTCGTCCGCCATATCCTGCCGGGTGGTGACCGGGATCTTCTCCAGGTCGTCGACGGACCGGACGTCGCCGGGCTCGAGGCCGATCCGGTCGAACCGGCGCCGGTAGAACGGGATCCAGTCGTAGACGTAGCGCACCGCGGCGCGGAGCTTCTCGCCCTGGATCGCGCGGAGCTCGTCGCGCGAGGCCGTGTCCAGGGGCCGCGACCAGAAGCGGTCGTCGTCGGGCCGCCGCCAGCCGGCCCCGCGCGTGCGGTCCAGGACGGCGAGCCAGGCCGTCCGGCTGGCTGCCCGGTCGGCGGTGTCCCCGGTGCGTTCGGCTCGGTCGGCCACCGTCAGCCGCGCCTGGACGCGTACAGCACGATGGGCCAGCCGTCCGGCCCGCGCACGACGCAGCGGACCTCGTGCGCCCCCTCCACCGTCTCGCCGGCCTCCAGGCCGAGCCCGAGGGCACGCTGCCGGGCCGCCGCCACGTCGCGCACGCGCACCATCACGCCGGGCACGTCCGCCACCCGGTCGGCGCCGGCCAGCGACAGCCGGGAGCCGGCGACGTCGAACTGCGCCCACCGGTCGCCGTCCACGAACGTCGGCTCCGCCCCCAGGACCGCCGTCCAGGCGCGCACGGCGGCCTCCAGGTCGGCCGCCGGCAGCACCGGCGCCAGCCGCTCCACGTCGCCTGACCCCTCCCGCTCACTCACCGGTGTCCATCCCCCAGTCCCACCTCCCTACCGAAACCGCCCGTCTCCCCCGCACAATACTTCGTGTCCGGACGATGGAAACGGAGAACGGCGTCCTGCGCGACCTGGGCCGCGGAAGCTACGCGTACCTCCAGCGCGACGGCTCCTGGGGCTGGAGCAACTCGGGCCTCGTTGTGGACGGCGGCCACGCCCTCATGGTCGACACCCTGTTCGACCTCCGGCTGACCCGCGACCTGCTGGACGCCTACGGCCGGGTCCTGCCGCCCGGCGCCGCGATCGAGACGCTGGTCAACACGCACGCCAACGGCGACCACACGTTCGGCAACCAGCTGGTGCGGGGAGCGCGGATCGTGGCCACGCGGAGCGCGGCCGAGGAGATGACCCGGGTGCCTCCGGCGGCGCTCGCCGCGCTGATGCGGGCCGCGCCCGAGAGCGGCCTGGCGGGCGAGTTCCTGCAGCGGATCTTCGGCCCGTTCGACTTCGAGGACATCGCGCTGACCCTGCCCGACGAGACGTTCACCGGCGAGACGACGCTGCACGTCGGCGGCAAGGAGGTGCGGCTGATCGAGGTGGGGCCGGCGCACACCGGCGGGGACGCGCTGGTCCACGTCCCAGGCGACCGCCTGCTCTACGCCGCCGACATCCTGTTCGTGGGCGGCCACCCGGTCATGTGGGAGGGCCCGCTGGACAACTGGGTGGGGGCGCTCGACCTGATCCTGGGCCTGGACCTGGAGACGATCGTGCCCGGCCACGGACCGCTGACCGACAGCGCCGGGGTCGC
>DATFRD010000340.1:0-8618 GCA_035263645.1 Candidatus Dormiibacterota bacterium
GTCCTGAAGGTCAGCGACACACTGCCGGTGGCACAGTTCGCCGACTCGACCAGGCTCCAGGTGGGTCAGCCTGTCGTGGCCATCGGCAGTCCGCTCGGCAGCCAGGGCTTCGGCTCGGTCACCGTGGGCGTCATCTCGGCGCTGCACCGGACGCTGAACAGCGTTGGCGGAGCGACGGCATCGCCCGAGAGCCTCGCAGACGTCCTGCAGACGGACGCTCCGATCAACCCGGGCAACTCGGGCGGCCCGCTCGCCGACGGCAATGGCCACGTGGTGGGCATGAACACGGCCGGCAACACGAGCGCCAGCGGGATCGGCTACGCCATCCCGAGCGCCGTCCTCGAGCGCGTGGCGCCGAGCCTGCTGCGGGGGCGCGCGCCAGGCCACCCCTACCTCGGCGTGTGCTACGAGCCGATCGAGGTGGCGCTGGCCGGCGACCCCACCGTCCAGGGCTACGGCGTGGTCGTCGAAGACGCGCTGCCCGGGACGCCGGCCCAGGGGGCGGGCATCCAGTCCGGGGACGTGATCGAGAAGGTGGACGGCGTCGATCTCAACAACGGGGAGACGCTGGGCGGCGTGCTGCAGCTGCGCAACCCCGGTGACACCGTGAAGGTGACCGCGCTGCGCAACGGAACCGAAGTGACCCTCAGCGCCACCCTAGGCGACCGGCCGGCCAACGGCGGCGCGGCCTGTCCATCCTGAGGGCAGGGCCTGCGGTTCGAGTAGTCGCGCAAAGCATTACAGTGTCTACTCGTGGAGTACCGGATCGAACAGTTGGCGAAGGCGGCGGGCGTCGCCGTCGACACCATCCGCTTCTATCAGGGCAAGGGCCTTCTCGAGCCGCCCCGCCGCGACGGCCGGGTCACCTGGTACTCGGATCCCCACCTGGAGCGCCTGCGCCGCATCCGGTCCCTCCAGCAGCGCGGCTTCACGCTCGCCGTCATCCGCCGCTTCCTGGAGGGCGAGCTGGAGACCTCCGACGAGGCGCTGGTCGAGGCGGTCACCACCCCTGGCGCGCCGGAGACCCTGGGCCTGGACGACCTGGCCGCTCGCAGCGGCCTGGCGGCGCCGCTGCTGCGCCAGCTCGAGCAGGCCGGCCTGCTGCTGCCCGTGGCCGGGTGCGCGGAGCCCCGGTACCCGGCTGAGGACCTCGCGGTCCTGGCCGCCGGCCTGAAGCTGGTCGAGGCCGGCGTTCCCCTGGGTTCCCTGATGGAGCTGGGGGCGCGCCACGCTACAGCCGTCGAGCAGACCGCCCGAGACGCAGTCGACCTCTTCGACCGCCACGTCCGCGAGCGCATCCAGGCCGAGGAGCTGCCGCCGGACGCCGCCGAACGACAGCTGCTGCGCACGTTCCACGAGCTGCTGGAGGCGAGCGGCACGCTCGTGCGGCACCACTTCCAGCGGGCGCTGCTCCGCGCGGCGCGCGAACGCATCGAACGCCGCTCGTGAACCGGCCGGCGCCGCGCCCGGTCGAGCTGGACCGGACCCCCGACCTGGTCGAGCTGGTGAGCGCGGCGCGCGACGCGGGCCAGGAGGTCATGCTCGTCGAGCGGCCGATGCCGGACGCGGTGTCCGTGGCCGGCGTCGGCCGCCGCTTCGACATCGTCTCCACGGCCGACGGGGCGGCGGTGGAGGATGCCGCCGGGCGCCGGGTGGACCAGGAGCGGGGACCCGATCGCGTGGCGGCCGCGGCCCGGCTCTGGCGCCGGCTCGCGGCCGAGGCGGGCGGCGACCGGCGGGGCGCGCCGGGCACGGGCCTGGTCGCCCTCGGAGGCTTCGCGTTCGATCCGGCCACCGAGCCGCAGGCTCCCTGGCTCGGGTTTCCGGCCGTGCTGTTCCGCGTGCCGGCGCTGGCGGTCGTCCGGGTGCGCGGCCGGACGTTCGCGACCGGCGACCTGGACCTGCTGGACGTGCTCGACGAGCCAGCCGCCTGGCGGGGGCCGGCCGCGCGCAGGCTCGACGTCGAGCCGCTGCGCTCGGAGGCCGACTGGGTGGAGACCGTTGCGAACGCGGCGCGCCGGCTCCGCTCCGGGGAGGCGGCCAAGGTGGTGCTGGCGCGGGAGGTCATGGTCAGGAGCGACGGTGTCGTGACCGCGGGCGCCGTCGCCCGGGCCCTGAGGAACGCCTACCCCAGCTGCTTCACCTACCTGGTCGGGGGCGCCGACGGGACCGCCTTCGCCGGGGCCTCGCCCGAGCTGCTGCTGCGCCGCATGGGCGGCAGGGTCTCGAGCCAGCCGCTGGCCGGAAGCGCCCCCCGCGGCGACGACGCCGCCCAGGACGAGCGGCTGGCCGCCCGGCTCCTGGCCAGCGCCAAGGACCTGAGCGAGCATCGCCTGACGGCCGGCCACGTCGCGGGCGCGCTGGCCGTCCACTGCGACGGGGTGACCAGGAGCGAGCCCGAGATCGTGCGCTTCACGAACATCCAGCACCTGGCGACGACGGTGACCGGCGAGCTGCGCGAGCCCGCGCCGGGGCTACTGGAGCTCGCGGCGGACCTGCACCCGACCCCCGCTGTCAGCGGCGCGCCCCTGCCCGCCGCCCGCCGCCTGATCGCGGAGCTGGAGCGCATCGAGCGCGGCTGGTATGCCGGCGCGGTGGGCTGGGTGGACGGCCGTGGCGACGGCGAGCTCGCGGTCGCCATCCGCTGCGGCCTCCTCTGCGAGGACGGGGCCCGCCTCTACGCCGGCAACGGCATCATGCCGAACTCGGACCCGGAGGAGGAGCTGGAGGAGACGCGTCCCAAGCTGCGCGTCCTCCTCGGGGCACTGGCGGGGTAGGCCCAGCCCCCCTCCCCTGGCGGGAGGGGTTCGGGGAGGGGGTTTGGTCCATTCGTCCCCCCCACCCAACCTCCCCCGCGAGGGGGGAGGGGCCATCGGGCTAGCCTCGAAGCGCTTCCGCGACTGCTGCCCAGCAGGCACGGTGGCCGGCCACGCTGGCCTGCCGGTCGAACCTCACGCTGACCATGACGGACCGCTCGCCGGCCAGCGCAGCGGAGAGGGCAGGCCCCAGGTCAGCGACGGCGTCGACCGGGATGAAGCCCAGGTCGTACAGGCGCGCCACGTCCTCCAGCCGCAGCCCGAGCGGCGTGCCGAACAGCTCCTCGAACACGTCCGGGTGGGCCGCCTGGGGCAGGAAGCCGAAGATGCCGCCCCCGTCGTTGTCCAGCACGACGATCACCACACGGAGCCCGTGCCGGCGGATCGCCCAGAGCCCGTTCATGTCGTGGTACAGCGTCAGGTCCCCGACCAGGAGCACCGCCGGTCCACCGGCGGCGGCGGCCATGCCCAGGCCCGTCGAGACGAGGCCATCGATGCCGCTGGCTCCGCGATTGGCCAGGAAGCGCTGGCCCGGCAGGGCCGCCGGCCAGAACGTGTCGACGTCCCGGATGGGCATGCTGGAGCCGACCAGCACGTGTGCGCCCTCCGGCAGCGCCGCCGCCAGCGCGCGCACCACCGGGCCCTCGTGGAGCGGCGACCGCCCGAGGCAGCGATCGAGCGCAGCGGAGGCCGCCGTGCCGGCCGCCGCCCATTCGCGACGCCACGGCATGGGGCCGGCGGCCGGAAGGCGGGCGGTCACGGCCGGCAGCAGCGCCGCCGGGTCGCAGCGGACGAACTCCTGGGCCGCCTGCTCCGGGTCGCGCCAGCCGTCCGCGTCGACGACCACGAGCGCCCCGCCCGAGCGCGCGACCAGCTGGCTGAGCGCCTTCGACGTGGGCGGTGCGCCCAGCCGCAGGACCAGGTCGGGACGATGGGCGTTCGCCCACGCGGCGTCGCGCAGTAGGGCGTCGTAAGGCTCGACGACGCCGACGGCGCCGCTGGTGCGCAGGTGCGAGGTCGGCTCGGCCAGCAGCGGCGCGTCCACCCGCCGGAGCAGGTCGTCCAGGGGCTCGCGAAGCCGGGCGCCGTCGCGCATCTCGCCGGCCACGACGAGCGGCCGCCGGGCGGCGGCCAGTCGCCCGGCCAGCTCGGCTGCCAGCGCCTCGTCCGGAGGGCGCGCCCCTGATCGAACCCGAGCCGGGGGCCCGCATGCGGGCACCGCCTCGGGCGCCTGCCCCGGCTCGGGCGTCAGCGGCTCGCGAAACGGGAGGTTCAGGTGCACGGGGCCGGCCGGCGGTCCTGCGGCCTCCGCGAGCGCCCTGGCAGCCAGCCGGCGCCATCGCTGCGGCGCCTCCGGCTCGGCGTCGGGCACGCCGGGGTCGAACGCCCAGCGCACCGCGCCGCCGAAGAGGCGGAGCTGGTCGATGGCCTGGTTGGCGCCGACCTCCCTCAGCTCCGGGGGCCGGTCGGCGGTCAGCACGAGCAGCGGCGTCCGGGAGTGATAGGCCTCGATGACTGCGGCGTGGAGCTCGGCGGCCGCCGTGCCCGACGTGCACAGGATGGCCACGGGCAGCTCGGCCGTCTTGGCCATGCCGAGCGCGAAGAACGAGGCCGAGCGCTCGTCCAGGTGCATCCAGACGCGGACGCCGGGGTGCCGGGCGAAGGCCATGGCCAGGGGCGCCGACCGCGAGCCGGGCGCGATGCAGACCGCGGCGAGCCCGCAGCGCGAGAGCTCGTCGACGAACGTGGCGGCGAAGGCCTGGGTAGGCTTCCACTCAGCCATGGCCGGCGTCGTCACGTTCCTGCACGGTTTCAGCCAGCACGGCGACAGCTGGGACGAGCTCATCGGCCTGCTGCCGCCGGGCATGCGCAGCCTCGCGCCGGACGTCCGCGCGACCACCCTGGCCGACGCCGAGGCGGAATTGCTCGGCCTCTGGGACCGGGAGGGCGTCCGGCAGTGCCACCTGGTCGGCTACTCCCAGGGCGGACGCATCGCGCTCTGGGTCGCCTGCCGCCACACGGAACGGCTCCTGACGCTGACTACGATCGGGGCGCACGCAGGGTTCGAGGGGGAGGCCCGCGAACGGCGGCTCGTCGAGGACCGTGAGCTGGCCGACCGGATCGAGCGCCGGGGCGTCGACTGGTTCGCGAGCCACTGGGCGGGGCTGCCAATGTTCGCGGGCCTGGCCCACCGGGGCCCGGCGGTGAACGCGCACCTCGACGCGAGCCGGCGCCGGAACGACCCCGCCCACCTGGCGGCCACCCTCCGGGGCCTGGGCGCCGGCGCCGTGGAGCCGTTCTGGGACCGCCTGGGCGGGATCGCGGTACCCACCCTGGTGCTGGCCGGCGCCGACGACGGTCGCTACGCGGCGTTCGCCGAGCGCCTGGGGGCGGCCATCGCCGGGGCCCGGGTCGCGCTCGTGGCCCAGGCGGGCCACGCCGCCCACCTGGAGCGGCCGGCAGCCGTCGCGGCGCTCTTGCGAGAGCACCTGGCCCTGGTGCCGGCCGGCCGGGAAGGCTGAGCTGGTCACAGGAGCAGCCCCAGCGTCCAGAGCAGCGCCCAGCACAGCTCCATCTCCGCCGCGCGCTTCAGCCCCGCGACCAGCACCGGCGGCGTGGTCGACGCGCTGGCTCGCACCGCAGCGAACGCGAGCGGCGCGCTGAGGAGCGTCAGCGCGGTCCATGCCGGCGCCCACCCTGCCGCGATGGCGACCAGCGGCGACGCGAGCGGCACGGCCAGGAACGCGGCGATCATGGCCCGCGTCGGGCCCGCGCCCAGGCGCACCGCCAAGGTCCGCTTGCCGGCCTGGGCGTCGCCCTCGCGGTCGCGGAGGTTGTTGAGGGCCAGGATGGCGCACGCGACGGCGCCGGTAGCGCAGCCGGCGGCCCAGGCGGCGGGCGGCACGCGCAGCTCGTGCACGTAGGCGGTGCCCGCAGTCGCGAGCAGGCCGAAGAAGACGAAGACGAACAACTCGCCCAGGCCGGCGTAGCCGTAGGGCCTCGGGCCGCCCGTGTAGAGCCAGCCCGCTGCTACAGCGAGAGCGCCCAGCAGTGCCAGCGCCGGGCTGGTGACCACGCTGACGGCGAGGCCGACGACCGCCGCCACGCCGAACGCCGCCACGGCCGCGCAGCGGACGTGGCCGGGCCGCACGACGCCCGACGAAGCGGCCCGCAGGGGCCCGACGCGGCGCCGGTCCGCACCCCGCACGAAGTCCGAGTAGTCGTTGGCGTAGTTGGTGCCGACCTGGATCGCGACCGCCACGACCAGGGCGCCGAGGCCGGGCAGGGTTCGCACCCGCCCGTCGTGCACGGCCACGGCGGTGCCGGCCAGGACCGGCGCCACCGAGGCGGCCAGCGTGGCGGGACGGGCGGCGAGCCACCAGACCCGGACCGCGCTCGGCCCGGCGCCGGCAGCCTCAGGGCCGGCGGGGGAAGCGGGAGAAGTCGGGCCTGCGCTTTTCGACGTATGCATCGCGGCCCTCCTGGGCCTCCTCGCCGAGGTAGTAGAGCAGGGTGGCGTCGCCGGCCAGCTGCTGGATGCCCGCCAGGCCGTCGTCGGCCGCGTTCATCGCCGCCTTGAGCATGCGGAGGGCGAGCGGGCTCAGCTGCAGCATCCTGCGCGCCCAGGCCACGGTCTCCTCCTCGAGGCGGTCCAGGGGGACGACCTTGTTGACGAGGCCCATCTCCAGCGCCTGCCGGGCGTCGTACTGCTCGCACAGGAACCAGATCTCCCGCGCCTTCTTCTGGCCCACGATCCGGGCCAGGAGGCCGGAGCCGTAGCCGCCGTCGAAGCTGCCCACGCGGGGGCCGGTCTGGCCGAAGCGCGCGTTGTCGGCCGCGATCGTCAGATCGCACACGACGTGCAGCACGTGGCCGCCGCCGATGGCGTAGCCGGCGACCATCGCGATGACGGGCTTGGGCGTGCGCCGGATCTGGATCTGCAGGTCCAGAACGTTCAGCCGCCCCACTCCCCGCTCGTCGCGATAGCCGTCGTCGCCGCGGATCCGCTGGTCGCCGCCCGAGCAGAACGCCTCGTTGCCGGCGCCGGTCAGGATGATGACGCCGATCTCGGGGTCGTCCCTGGCCACGTTGAACGCGTGGCTCAGCTCGAAGAGCGTCTTCGGCCGGAACGCGTTCCTGACCTCGGGGCGGTTGATGGTGATCCTGGCAATGCCGTCCATCGTGTCGTAGAAGATGTCGTCGTACTCGCCGCTGCGCGACCAACCGTTCAAGCCAGTACTCCTAGAGCGATCACTAATATGGTTGCCATGGTAGCCGATCCACTGCGCGGCCAGGCCCGGCGGCTGGGTCCGCAGCGGGCCGTCGCCGACCGCTCGGCGGGCTTCTGGGCGAGCTGGTTCGACCTCGACGGCCTGGCCCACGAGTGGGCCCGCCGCTTCGAGGGCCTGGGGGTCCGGACCGGTGACCGGGTGGCGGTGATCGAGCCGGCCGGGGTCCGGTTCGCGGCGCTGCTCCACGGCTGCCTGCGAGCCGGGGCCGCCATCGTGCCGATCTCGCAGCGCGCTCCGGAGGCGGAGGTGGCGCGGGTCCTGGCCGACTGCCGCCCCGCCCTGCTGGTCCGCGACGGAGAGGTCGAGCGGCTGCCCGAGCCTGCCGCCGGCGCGGCAGATGACGCGTGCGTGCTGTACACGTCCGGCACGACCGGCGTGCCCAAGGGCGTGCGGCTCACCCTGGCGAACCACGTGGCGTCGGCCCTCGGCTGCCAGCAGGCGCTCGGCTCGACCGAGCGGGACCGGTGGCTCGTCGCGCTGGCGCCCCACCACGTCGGCGGCCTGGCCATGTTCCTCCGTGCCGCCGTGTGCGGGCAGTCCCTGGTCACGCTGGCCCGCTTCGAGGAGGGGGCGCTGCTGGAGGCGATCGCGGGAGACCGGCCAACGCTGCTCTCCGTCGTGCCCACGATGCTCGTCCGGCTGCTGGATGCCGGCGGTCTCGAGCCGCTGCGGAGCCTTCGCGCGATCCTGGTCGGCGGCGCCCCCGCTGCTCGGGAACAGGTCGAGCGCTGGGCGGCGCTGGGCCTCAGCGTCTGTCCGACGTACGGCCTGACCGAGACCTGCTCCCAGGTCGCTCTGGTGCCGCCGGGCAGCGCCGCCGCACTCGCGGGCTCGGCCGGCCCGGCCTGCCCCCACGCCACGATCTCCGTCGACCGCGGCGAGATCGTCGTCCGTGGGCCCGCGGTGTCGCCGGGCTACGTCAACCCGGAGGCGGCGCCGGGGCTGGCAGGCGGGGTCTTCCGAACCGGCGACCTGGGCCGCCTCGACGACGGGGTGCTGACCGTGCTCGGCCGCCGGGACGACACCATCGTGACCGGCGGCGAGAACGTGTCCCCCGAGGAGGTGGAGGCGGTCCTGCGCGCGCATCCGGCCGTGGCCGACGCCGCCGTGGCGGGGCGGCCCGACGACGTCTGGGGCGAGGTCGTGGCGGCCTGGGTCGTCGCCGACCCGGCCGTCGAGCCCGACCTGGACCGGTGGTGCCGGGAACGCCTGCCCGGCTTCAAGGTGCCGCGCCGGTGGTCCTTCGTGGAGCGCGTGCCCCGCAGCGACGGCGGCAAGCTCCTCCGCCGCCTACTTGCCCCTCCCCCCTCGTGGGGGAGGTTGGGTGGGCGGGACAACTCGCTTTAATCTCCCTCCGGCCCCGGCGGGCCACCTCCCCCGCCAGGAGGATCTAGAGCTCCTTAGTGAACGGGATCTGAAGCATCGAGGCAAGTTCTCTCACGCGGCGATCCTTGAGT
This sequence comes from Candidatus Dormiibacterota bacterium, assembly GCA_035263645.1. Taxonomy (GTDB): domain Bacteria; phylum Chloroflexota; class Dormibacteria; order Dormibacterales; family Dormibacteraceae; genus CF-161. The sequence continues at coordinate 8,566 of DATFRD010000340.1, forward strand.
TGACGACGTAGTCGTCGACAGCGCGGTCGACCACCCCCAGCGCCCGCCGGAGC
>DATFRD010000341.1:0-14089 GCA_035263645.1 Candidatus Dormiibacterota bacterium
CGATGGCGCCGGGCACCAACATCGGCTCGGCTCACCCGATCCAGGCGAGCGGCGCCAACATCGGCGGTGAGCTGGAGCAGAAGGTGGTCAACGACGCGGTGACCCGCATCCGCTCGCTCGCCCAGATGCACGGGCGCAACGCGGACTGGTGCGAGCAGGCCGTTCGCCAGAGCGCGAACGTCAGCACTGACCAGGCCGTCAAGCTCAGGGTCGCCGACCTGCAGGCCAGTGACCTCCCCGCGCTGCTGACCGCCCTTGACGGCCGCGTGCTGCACCGACCCGACGGCGCCGAGGTGACGCTGCACGTGGCGGGGGCGACGGTGCAGGACGTGTCCATGCCGCTGACGCTGCAGCTCTACCAGCTGCTGCTCGATCCCAACGTGGCCTACCTGCTGCTGCTGGTCGCGATCTTCGGGCTGATCGCCGAGTTCACCACGCCGGGCGCCGTCCTGCCTGGCACGGTGGGCGCCATCGCCGCCATCCTGGCGGTCATCTCCTTCACCAGCCTGCCGGTCAACGTGGCCGGCGTGGCGCTCGTGCTGCTCGCGTTTGCGCTCTTCGTCGTCGACCTGAAGGCGCCCACCCACGGCGTGCTGACGGTGGGCGGCGCCATCTCGCTGGTCCTCGGCTCTCTCTTCCTGATCAACACAGGACCGTTCGGGATCGGGATCAGCCCATTCGTGATCGCGGCCGCCGCCCTGCTGATCGTCGTCCTGTTCGCCTTCGTGCTCGGCAAGGCGGTCCGAGCGCGCAGCCGCCCGGCGTACGACGTCACCGTCAGGCCCGGCGGCCCAACCCACCGGGAGGGAATGCCATGACCAGCGCCGTGGCCGTCACCGTCCTCGTCGTCCTGCTGATCCTGATCCTGGTGCTGGCCTGGTCCAGCATCCGGGTCGCCCGCGAGTACGAGCGTGGGGTCGTGTTCCGGCTGGGCCGGCTCATCGACCCGAAGGGGCCGGGGCTCTTCCTCATCCTGCCGTTCGGCGTCGACCGGCTGACGAAGGTGGACCTGAGGGTCGTCACGCTGGAGGTGCCACCGCAGGAGGTCATCACGCTCGACAACGTGACCGTCAAGGTCAACGCAGTGATCTTCTTCCAGGTGATGGACGCCCGGGCGGCGATCACGCGGGTCGCCAGCTTCGCGAACGCCACGTCCCTGATGGCCCAGACCACGCTGCGGTCGGTCCTCGGCCAGTCGAGCCTCGACGAGCTGCTGTCCGGCCGGGAGAAGATCAACCAGCAGCTGCGGCTGATCATGGACGAGCACACCGAGCCGTGGGGGATCAAGGTCTCCAACGTGGAGGTGAAGGACGTGGAGCTGCCGATGGGCATGCAGCGGGCGCTGGCGCGCCAGGCGGAGGCGGAGCGCGAGAAGCGGGCCAAGGTCATCGCCGCCGACGGCGAGTACCAGGCCGCCCAGACCCTGGCCAACGCCGCCGGCGTCATCTCGACCCAGCCGGCCGCCCTGGCCCTCCGCTACATGCAGACGCTGCTCGACATGAGCTCCGAGAAGACGTCCACGATCGTCTTCCCGATCCCCCTGGAGCTCATCCGGCCGCTGCTGACCGTCGGGGCCGCCGAGAGGCGCGAGGCAGCAGTGGACGGCAGGGCCTACGAGGAGTCGGCGTCGAGCACCTCGAGCAGCCCCACCGGGTAGAGCACGGCGGCGCCGCTGCGGAAGTCAGAGAGCGGCCGCCACATGGCGGCGAACCGGCTGCCGTCGGCCTCGGTGGCCGGCGGCCGCTCCTGCCGGTAGAAGGCGGGGTCGGCCGGCTCCCCCGCGTAGAGGAACACGATCTCGTGGCGCGGCTCGCCCTCGAACGTGAAGACGTTCTCAAGGGTGGTGATCAGGCACGGCTGGATCAGCTCGACGCCCAGTTCCTCGCGCACTTCCCGCACAACCGCGTCGCGGCTCAGCTCGCCGAACTTGATCCCGCCGCCCAGGGGGCGGTAGTACGGCCCTGGCTCGGTCGAGTCCCACCCCTCGAAGACCAGGATCTCGTCCCCGCGCCTTGCGATCCAGAGCGCTACCGTCCGCGGCCGCTGCGCTGCCGGCATCCCCTCGTCCCCCATCGCCAGCATGCAGTATGCCCGAGACTGCCGGCCGCGCAACGGATGCGCGAAGGGGCCGGCGAACCCGTACCCTGGCGCAGTGGACTGGAAGGGGATGTTCCTGCCCAGGAATCCCTGGCGGCGCGAGCCTACCGAGAGCCTGAACGAGCCCGAGGAGGAGGACCTGGAGCGCCTCGCAGAGCTGCGCGAGCAGGGCTCGCGGCTGAACCTGCCCCACCCGATTCGCGGCTTTCTCAGGTTCGACAGCGAGCAGGCGGCCCGCCAGGTCGCCGAGCTGCTGGGCAAGGAGGGGTTCTCGTGCCGGATCCGGGCCAGCCAGGACGGCTCCTGGGTCACCGTCGCCATCCGGCAGCTGGTGCCGACGCCTGGCGGCATCACCAGGCTGCGGGAGCAGCTCGAGGCCGCCGTCGCGCCGAACGGAGGCATCTACCTGGGCTGGGATGCGCCAGTCGTCTACTAATGCAAGGGGGGGCGGGCCCCCCCTTCCGGAACCCCCCCTCTTCTGGGGGACATTTGGGGCACCTTCGGTGCGCCCCTTCGGGGCTGTCTGTTGCGTGGTCGGCGTCGGGAAGAGGGACTCACACGCTCGGGCTGAGCCCTTGCTTACGCTCCGCCCGGGTTCTTTCCTCATGGATGGTTGAGGAGGCGGCGGTTCTGCGCATCGCCGGGCTTGCGGCGGTGCCGGGCCTGGTCCACGGCTTCTCGACGGCGGCGCTCGGCAGCATGCGCGGGCCCGGCCCCGGCCGCTCGCCCATCACGCCCGAGCGACGGGCGCTCGCCGAGGCCCTCGGGCTGGACGCCGGCCGCCTGACCGCCGCCCGCGCGGTCCACGGCGCCACGGTCGCCAGGGTGGACGCGCCCGGCACGGTCGCGGGCACCTGCGATGCGCTGGTCACCGACCGGCCCGGCCAGCCGCTGCTCGCGACGTTCGCGGACTGCTGGCCGGCGCTGCTCTTCGACCAGGACCGCCGGGCGCTGGCCCTCGTGCACGCGGGCTGGCGGGGGACCGCCGCCGGCGTGGTGGCCGGCGCGGTGGCGGCCCTGCGCCGTGAGTACGGGTGCCGGCCCCAGGACCTGGTCGTGGGGCTGGGTCCCGGCATCTGCCGCCGCTGCTACGAGGTGGGGGAGGACGTGGCCGCGCGGTTCGACGGCGTGTGCCTGCAGCCGTCCACGACCGGCAGGTTCCTCCTCGACCTGGCCGCGGCCAACCGCGCCCAGCTGGAAGGCGCCGGCGTGCCCGCGGACCAGATCCACGAGCATGGAGCCTGCACGCGGGAGAGCCCGGAGCTGGCTTCCCACCGCCGCTGCCCGGACGGGAGGCGGTTCGCATGCATGGCGGCGATCGTGTAGCCGCGGCGCTGGCCGGAGTCCGGCGCCGGATCGCCGCGGCGGGCGGCGACCCCGCCTCGGTCACCGTCGTCGCGGTCACCAAGGGACAGCCGGCCGAGGTCTGCCGCGAGGCCGTCGCCGCCGGCCTGACCATCCTGGGCGAGAACCGGGTCCAGGAGGCGCTGACCAAGATGGACCACGTGCCGGGCGCCGAGTGGCACCTGGTCGGGCACCTGCAGACCAACAAGGTGCGCCACGCGGCCCGGTTCGCTCTGGTCCAATCGCTGGACTCCGTCCGGCTCGCCGAGGCGATGGCGGCCCGCGGCCGCGCCGCGGTGCTGCTGGAGGTGAACGTGGCGCGCGAGGCCCAGAAGCACGGCGTGGCGCCGGACGAGGCTGTGGCGATCGCGGAGCAGGTGGCGGCCCTGCTCGAGCTGCGCGGCCTGATGGCGATCGGGCCGGCCGCCGGCGACCCGCGCCCGGCCTTCGCCGAGCTGCGCCTTCTGCGAGACCGGATCGAGCAGCGGCTGGGGAGGTCGCTGCCGATGCTCTCCATGGGGATGAGCGACGACCTGGAGGCGGCCGTGGCGGAGGGCACCACAATGGTCCGGATCGGGAGGGCGCTTTTTGCAAAGGGGGGCAGGCCCCCCCTTCCGGAACCCCCCATCTAATCTCGGATCTTGGGGGCGCCTGCGACGCATCCCTTCGGGGCAAGCTGTGGCGTCGTCGGCGTCGGGAAGAGGGACTCACACGCTCGGGCCAAGCCCTTGCTTACCCGGCGGCCGGGTCCTCCACGGCGTGCCGGCGCCCGCGGACCGCAAGGGTAGTAGTCTCATAGCAGACAGATGACGGTCGCGATCTCGTTCGTCCTCTACGCGTTCCTTGCCTGCCTGCTCGTCCGGGCGGTCTTCAGCTTCATCGAGCCCTATCCGCGCAACCGGCTGCACCGGATCACCTTCGACATCACTGAGCCGTTCATCGCGCCGGTCCGCCGCCTGGTACCGCCGGTGGCCGGGTTCGACATCGCCTTCCTGCTGGTGTTCTTCGCGGTCTCGATGGTGCTGCAGCTGGTGCAGCGGGCCGCATAGCGGCCGCCGAGGTTTGACCGCCGGCCCCAGGCCGGTACACTATGACGACCCCTCGGCGACGACGGAGACAGGTAGGTCCGCCATCGGCCGTCCACAGAGAGCCCGCGCAGCTGGGATGCGGGCGGCGGCAGGCGCTCCGAGATCACTCCCGAGCCGAAACCATCGAAAGAGCGCTCGGTGCGCTCGGCCGTCGGCCGGGCAAGCCGGGAACCTGGGTGGTACCGCGGGCTGCAGCGCAGCTCGTCCCAGAGTTCGAGCAAGGACGGAGCGCGATGCAGACGAAGAAAGCGTTCGGAGAGGTGACGGCCCGGCCCCACCTGCCCCAGCTCGAGCGCGAGCTGATGGAGCTGTGGGAGCGGGAGGGCACGTACCGGGCCAGCCTGGACAGCCGCCGGGGCGGGCCTCGCTGGGTCTTCTACGAGGGCCCGCCCACGGCCAACGGCCGGCCGGGCACCCACCACGTGCTGGCGCGTGCGTTCAAGGACCTGTTCCCTCGCTACCGCACCATGAAGGGCTGCTACGTCGAGCGGAAGGCGGGCTGGGACACCCACGGGCTGCCGGTCGAGCTGGAGGTCGAGAAGAAGCTCGGCATCTCCGGCAAGCGGCAGATCGAGGAGCTGGGCATCGAGCGCTTCAACGAGCTGTGCCGGGCGAGCGTCTACGAGTATGTGGACGCCTGGACGGACGCGTCCCGGCGGATGGGGTTCTGGCAGGACTACGACGACGCCTACTGGACGCTGACCTCCGACTACATCCAGTCGGTCTGGTGGGCACTGAAGACCATGTGGGACCGGGGCCTCGTCTACAAGGGCTTTCGGGTGGCGCCCTACTGCCCGCGCTGCATGACGTCGCTGTCCAGCCACGAGCTGGCGCTGGGCTACCAGGACGATGTCCCCGACCCCAGCGTCTTCGTGCGCTTCCGCCTCAAGCACGACCCGACGACCAGCCTCCTCGCGTGGACGACCACACCGTGGACGCTGCCGGGCAACGTGGCGCTCGCCGTCGCCGGGGACGTCGACTACGTCAGGGTGCGGCAGGGCGGCGAGTACCTGGTCCTGGCCGAGGCCCGGCTGGACGTCCTGGAGGGCGAGTACGAGGTCGTCGAGCGGATGCGGGGCGCCGACCTGGTCGGCCTCGACTACGAGCCGCTGTACACGTACCTGCCGCCGAAGGAGCGCGCCTGGTACGTCGTGTCCGCCGACTTCGTGTCGGTCGCCGAGGGCACCGGCATCGTCCACACCGCGGCCGCGTACGGGGCCGACGACCTGCGCCTCTGCCAGGAGAAGGGCATCCCGGTCCGGCACACCGTGGATCTGCGCGGCCGGTTTCTGCCCGAGGTGGAGAAGTTCGCCGGTCAGTTCGTGAAGGAGGCCGACCCCCAGATCGTGGAGGACCTGCGCGAGCGGGGCCTCCTCTACCGCGTCGAGGAGGTCCGGCACACCTACCCGTTCTGCTGGCGCTGCGACACGCCTCTCATCTACTACGCGCTGGACTCGTGGTACGTCGGGACGACGGCGCTGCGCGACGAGCTGGTCGCGAACAACGCCGCCACGAACTGGGTGCCGGCCCACATCCGGGACGGGCGCATGGGGGACTGGCTGGCCAACAACGTCGACTGGGCAATCTCTCGTTCCCGGTACTGGGGCACGCCGCTGCCGTTCTGGGTGTGCGGCTCGTGCGACGCCCGGCGCTGCGTCGCCTCCGCCGAGGAGCTGGGGCTGGACCCGGAGAGCGACCTGCACCGGCCCTACATCGACGCAGTCGAGCTGCCCTGCGAGTGCGGCGGCACGATGCAGCGCGTGCCCGAGGTGCTGGACTGCTGGTTCGACTCCGGCTCCATGCCGTTCGCTCAGCGCGGCTATCCGCGGACCGGGCAGGAGGCGTTCGAGTCGACCTTCCCGGCCGACTTCATCTGCGAGGCCATCGACCAGACGAGGGGCTGGTTCTACTCGCTCCTGGCGATCTCGACGATGCTCTTCCACCGCAACGCGTATCGCAACGTGATCTGCCTCGGCCACGTGCTCGACCCGGTGGGTCGCAAGGCCAGCAAGTCGCGCGGCAACGTGCTGGATCCCTGGTACCTGTTCGACACGTTCGGCGCCGACGCGCTGCGCTGGTTCTTCTACACTGGGGCGCCGGTCGGCGAGCCCTATCGGACCGGGGAGAAGGAGCTCCAGGAGGTGGTCAGGCAGTTCCTGCTCACGCTCTGGAACGTCTACTCGTTCTTCGTGACATACGCCAACCTCGACGGGTTCGTGCCCGACCGGGCCGGCCCGGTGGCCCTGGCCGAGCGTCCAGCTCTCGACCGCTGGCTGCTCTCCCGGCTGAGCCACCTGGTGGAGACGGTGGACCGGTCGCTCGACAGGTACGACGTGACCGGGGCGGCCCGACCCATCGAGGCGTTCGTCGAGGACCTCTCCAACTGGTACGTGCGCCGCTCGCGCCGCCGGTTCTGGAAGGCGGAGTCGGACACGGACAAGCTGGCGGCGTACCAGACGCTGCACGAGACGCTTGTCACCCTGAGCAGGCTGCTGGCGCCGTTCACGCCCTTTCTCGCGGACGCGATCCATCGCAACCTGTGCGACGGGCGGAGCGTGCACCTGGCCGACTTCCCGGTGCCGGAGCTCGAGGCGCGCGACACCGCCCTGGAGACCGAGATGGCGCAGGGTCGCGAGGCGGTGCAGGCGGGCCTGGCCGCCAGGGACGCGGCGCGCATCAAGGTCCGCCAGCCGCTGCCGGCGCTGACCATCACGCGCGAGCTGCTGCCCGAGGTGGCGGCGATCGTGCGGGACGAGCTCAACGTCAAAGAGCTCCGCGTGGGCGGCGAGCTGGCGCTGGACACCACGATCACCGACGAGCTGCGCCTGGAGGGCATGGCCCGCGACGCGGTGCGCCTGGTCCAGGACCTCCGCAAGCGGAGCGGGCTGCAGATCGAGGACCGCATCCGCCTCTGGCACGAGGGAGGCGAGGAGTGGGCTCGCGTGTTCGAGCGGTTCGGCGCCCTGCTCGCCGCCGAGACGCTGGCCGTGGAGGTGCACCGCGGCCGGTCCGGTGAGCTCCTGGACGGCGAGGCCGAAGGAGGTGGGCTCTGGACAGGCCTCAAGCGAGCGTAGGCGCCATGGCAGCCGGTCGGGTCCTCTTCGCGGTGCTGGCGGTCGTCGTATTCGTCCTGGACCGCGTGACCAAGGGCCTGGTGAACGCCAACGTGGCCGCGGGCACGGAGCAGCAGGTGCTCCCGCACGTGTGGATCACGAACACCCACAACTCCGGCGCCGCGTTCAGCCTGGCCCAGAACGGCACGTGGCTGTTCCTGCTGGCGTCCATCGCGGTGACGATCGGGCTCGTCTACTACGTGGCGCGGTACCCGGTCGGGCCCGCGGCCGGGGTCCTGCTGGGCATGATCCTGGGGGGTACCGTCGGCAACGGCTACGACCGCCTGGTCCACGGGACGGTCACGGACTTCATCGCTGTGCACTTCTGGCCGGTGTTCAACGTGGCCGACTCCGCGATCTCCGTCGGGGTCGCGCTCCTGCTGGCCGGGTACTACCTGAGATCGCGACGCGCCGGCTGACCGTCGCCGGGCCGGCCGGCAGGCTCGACCGGGCGCTGGCCGAGCTGGACCCGGAGCTGACCCGGTCGGCTGCGGCCCGGCTGGTGAGGTCCGGCCGGGTGACGGTCAACGGCCGGGTGGCGCGGGCGGCCGACGCGCTGCGGGAGGGCGACGTCGTGGAGTACGAGACGCCGGTCCCCACCGCCGCCGAGCCCGGGGCGGAGGCGATCCCGCTGGCGGTGGTGCACGACGACGGCGACGTGGTCGTGGTGGACAAGCCGGCCGGCATGGTCGTGCACCCGGCGCCCGGGCACGCGACCGGGACGCTGGTGCACGCCCTGCTGGGGCTGGGCGGGCAGTGGTCCACGGCAGGAGGCGCGGCCCGCCCCGGCATCGTGCACCGCCTCGACCGCGGCACCTCCGGGCTGATCCTCGCTGCCCGGACCGACGCCGCCCACCGCTCGCTGGCGGCCCAGCTGGCGGATCGCACGCTGTCGCGCACGTACCTGGCCGTAGTGCGCGGCCGCCTGACCGTGCCCGACCAGGTGGTCGACGGGCCCATCGCCAGACACCCGCGGGACCGGCTGCGGATGGCGGTGGTCCAGGGCGGCCGGCCGGCGCGCACGCGCGTCCGGGTGGTCGAGCGCCGCGGGAGCCATACACTCGTGCAATGCGATCTCGAGACCGGGCGCACGCACCAGGTCCGCGTCCACCTGGCGGCCCTCGGCCATCCGGTGGTCGGCGACGACGTGTACGGCCGGCGGGGCGCCGGTGACCCCGAGCGCCCGCTCCTGCACGCCTGGCGGCTCTCGTTCCGGCATCCCCGCACGGGGGAGCCGATGACGTTCGAGTCACCGCTCCCCGCCGACTTCACCGCGTACTGGGAGGGACTCCGATGAGCGGGCTCGGCCTGCTGGTCGTGATCTCCGGGCCGGGCGGGGTCGGCAAGGACACGCTGATCGAGATGCTCCGGGCGCGCCAGCCCGGCCTGCGGTATTCGGTGTCCTACACGACGCGGCCCCGGCGCGACTACGAGGTGGACGGCGAGCACTACCGGTTCGTGGACGACGACCGGTTCGCCCGGCTTGCAGCGGAGGGCGCCCTGCTCGAGAACGCCCGCGTGAACGGCCACCTCTACGGGACGTCGGCCGCCATGGTGCAGGAGGCGCGCGACCGTGGCGAGGACATGATCCTGAAGATCGACGTGCAGGGTGCCGAGCAGGTCCGCGAGCGGTGCCCGGACGCGGTCTTCGTCTTCGTGGCGCCGCCCTCCATGGATGAGCTGCACCGCCGCCGGGTGAGCCGCGGCAGCGAGGCCCCAGACGAGATCGAGGCCCGGCAGCGCCTGGCCGAGGTCGAGATGGGGTATGCGTCCCGTTACGACCACGTGGTGGTCAACGACGCCGCCGCCAGGGCGGTCAGCGAGATCGAGGGCATCCTGGCCGGCGCCCGGGAGCGGCAGCGGGCGGGCCGGCGGTGACCGGGCCCGAGGGCGAGCACGCCGAGACGCCGCCCGTCCTGCGCGGCCGGCGCGTCGCCGTGCTGGTCGCCGGCGGCATCGCCGCCTACAAGGTGGCGGACCTGGTCTCGCGCCTCGTCCAGGGCGGCTCCGAGGTGCGGGTCGCGATGACGCCGGCCGCGACCCGCTTCGTGGGCCCCACCACGTTCCACGGCCTCTCCGGCCGGCCGGTGCTGGTGGACCTGTTCCAGCCGGACGCGGCGCCGGAGCCGCACGTCGAGCTGGGCGACTGGTCCCAGGTGGTGCTCGTGGCGCCGGCCACGGCCGACCTGCTGGCAGGCATTGCCCACGGGCAGGGAGGGGATGTGGTGAGGGCCACGGTGCTGGCCGCCCGCTGCCCGGTCGTCGTCGCGCCGGCGATGAACGACGCCATGTGGGGCAACCCGGCGGTGGCGGCCAACGTGGCCACGCTGCGCGACCGGGGCCTCACGGTGGTGGAGCCCGAATCGGGCCGCCTGGCCAGCGGACACCTCGGAGCGGGCCGGCTGCCGGGCCCTGACGTGCTCCTGGCGGCCCTGGCCCAGGCCGCCGGCTTGCAGCGCGACCTTGCCGGCAGGCCCGTGGTCGTCACCGCCGGAGGCACCAGGGAGCCGATCGACCCCGTCCGGTTCATCAGCAACTACTCGAGCGGCAAGATGGGCTATGCGGTGGCAGTCGCCGCGGCCGACCGCGGGGCGCCGGTGACCCTGATCAGCACCGCCCGCCACGCGCCGCACCCCGGCGTGCGCGTGCGTCCCGTGGAGACGGCGGAGGACCTCCTTGCCGCCCTGCACGAGGAGCTGCCGGGCGCCGCCCTCCTGGTCATGGCGGCGGCCGTGGCCGACTTCCGCCCGTCGAGGCGGGTGCAGCGGAAGATCCGGCGGGAGGACCGTCCGCAGCTCGTGCTCGAGCTGGAGCGCAACGAGGACGTCCTGGGCGCGCTGGCCGCGGACCCGGCCGCGGAGGGAGTGTTCCGCCTCGGCTTCGCCGCCGAGGATGCTGAGCTCGAAACCAGGGCGGCGGACAAGCTGGCCCGCAAGGGGCTCGACGCGATCTTTGCGAACGACGTCAGCCGCCCCGACATCGGCTTCGCCGTCGACCACAACGCAGGTATGCTCCTGTTGCGCGACGGCACCCGGCTGGAGTTCGAGCGCATGACCAAGCGGGAGCTTGCCGAGCGCCTGCTGGACGCGGTGGTACCGAGGTTGAGGAGATGAGACGACTGACCCTGGCGCTGCTCGGACTGCTGGCGGTGGCGAGCTGCGCCACCGGTCGGACCCAGGCCGACCAGGATCGCGACGGCGCGATGCTCGCGTCGGCACTGCACGTCGCGGTCACCGAGGGCCTCACGTTCGACCTGACGCAGGAACTCGTGCTGACGGGCGGCCAGATCCCGAGCGGTCAGGAGGAGGACCTCCACGCCACCGTCACCGGAGGCCAGCTGGCCGGCGGCGCTGCGAAGTTCAGCTATCACATCGCGCAGGGCAGGCAGTCCGCCACGTACGAGATGCTGACGGCCGATGGCCGGCTCTTCGTCAAGCAGCATGGGGCCACGGCCTGGAAGGTGACGCCGCTCGCCTCGGCCACGCCCCTCTTCCCGGCCCTGCGCCTGGACCTCGCCCGGGAGACGGTCCTGCTGGCCGCCTCCGTTTCCTCCGCCGGCGTCAGCCACATCGCCGCGGGCTTCGCCCAGAAGTACGCGGTCAGGCCGGCTCCGGACCAGCTCGAGGAGCTGGAGTCGATCCCGGTGGCGGGCTCGGCCGAGGACCAGTTCCTGAAGACGGCGACCGCCGAGGTGGACGTCTTCGTGCTCGTGCCGGGCGGCCACCTGGGCCGGGTCGAGGTCCATGTCCGGGGCACGGACCCGTCCGACGGCACCACCCAGCAGATCCAGAGCGCGATCGACGTACGGCCGGCCCGGGTCGCAGCCATCCAGGCCCCCAGCCAGGCCCAGGCCGTGGCCCCCAGCGACATCCTCTCGTAACCCGGACTCCACCGGGCTCACGCGTGGAGGAGTCGGGGTAACCTTCGTCCTTGCTCTACGCGGAGGTCGCGGTCGAGGCCGGACGCGCGCTGGACCGGGACACGTACACCTACCTGGTGCCGGGCGGCATGGACCTCGTGCCCGGCCACCGGGTGTGGGTGCCGTTCGGCCGCCGCTCGTCGGCCGGCTACGTCACCGCCCTCCACGCCGACGACCCGGGCATCGAGGTGAGAGAGGTCGAGCGGGCCGACCGCGAGGCTCTGCTGCTGCCGCACCAGGTCGAGCTCGCCCGCGCCGTCGCCGAGCACTACTGGGCGCCCCTGGTCGAGTGCCTGCGGGCGATGGTGCCGCCCCGAGTCCGTGGCGGACGTTCGTCGGGCGCCGGCCCGTCGTCCCGCCAGACCCGGCACAGCCGGCTGCTGGCCTACGCGAAGCCGCAGGGGCCCCCCGAACCGGGGCCGGCCCTGAACGAGGACCAGGTCCGCGCCCTGGAGGTGGTGCGCGCGGGGGGCCCCCTCCTGCTGCGCGGCGTGCCGGCGAGCGGCAAGACCGAGGTCTACCTGGCCGCGGTCGCCGACGCGCTGGCGCAGGGTCTGCGGGCGCTGGTCCTGGTGCCCGAGATCGCGCTGACCCCGCAGCTCGTGGAGCGCTTCTCCCGCCGGCTGGCGGTGCCCCTGGCCGTGCTCCACAGCGGGCTGACGGAGCTGGAGCGGGCCCAGCAGTGGTGGCGGGCCAGGCGCGGCGAGGTCGCGCTCGTGATCGGCAGCCGGTCGGCCGTCTTCGCGCCCCTGCCCCGCCTGGGCCTGGTCTGCCTGGACGAGGAGGGGTCCAGCGCCTTCAAGCAGGACCGCACCCCCCGCTACGACGCTCAGTGGGTGGCGAGGCGGCTGGCCGCGGCCACCGGAGCAAAGCTGCTCATGGGCTCGGCGACGCCCAGCGTGGCCACCTACAGCCAGGCGCGTTCGGGTGCGCTGCGGCTGGCCGAGCTGCCCCGCCGGGCGGTGGGGAGGCCGGCCGAGGTCGAGCTGGTCGACATGCGGGACGAGCTGCGCCGGGGCAGCCGGCTGCCGCTCAGCCGGCCGCTTCTCGAGGTGGTCGAGGCGGCCCTGGAGGCCGGGGAGCAGACGATCCTCTTCCTCAACCGCCGCGGAGCGGCAACGTTCATCCTCTGCCGCGAGTGCGGCCGGTCCGTGCAGTGCCTCGGCTGCTCGGTGTCGATGGTGCACCACCTGGAGCTGGACGCCCTCGTCTGCCACTACTGTGGCTTCGCGAGGCCCGTGCCCGACACCTGCCCCTACTGCGGGTCGCTGCACGTCCGGGGCCTGGGCCTGGGCACCCAGCGACTGGAGAGCGTGGTGCGGAAGCTGTGGCCCGACGCGCGCGTCCTCCGCCTGGACCGGGACGCGGCCCGGGGTCCCGACGCCTACCTCGACATCTTCGAGACCTTCGCCTCGGGCCGGGCGGACATCCTGGTCGGCACCCAGCTGGTGGTCCGCGGCCTGGACCTGGAGTCGGTGACCGCGGTCGGCGTGGTCGACGCGGACCTCCCGCTCCACTTCCCCGACTACCGGTCCGCGGAGGCGGCGTTTTCCCTCGTCACCCAGGTGGCCGGCCGGGCCGGGCGGCGCGGACGGCCGGCGCGGGTGGTGGTGCAGACCTCGAACCCCGACCACTACGCGCTGCGACACGCCCGCACCGGCGACTACGAGGCGTTCTACCTGGACGAGCTGCCGTCCCGGCAGGCGTTCGCGTTCCCGCCGTACGCCGACCTGGCCGTGCTGACGTACACGCACCGCGACGACGAGCACGCCGCGGCGGTCGCGCGCGACGCGGCCGACGGCCTGGCGGCGGCGCTGGTCCGCGAGCGGGTCGAGGGCGTGAGGCTGCAGGGGCCATCGCCCGCGTTCATCCACCGGCTGCGGGGCGAGTACCGGTGGCAGCTCACTGTCCGCGGGGAGCGGCTGGAGCGGCTGCGCCCCCTGGCCCCCCGCGGCCGCGGCTGGTCCTACGACGTCGACCCTCTGCCCTGAAGCACACTCCGGCTTCGGCCACGCGCCGCGGCCCCCGGACGGTCAGCTGAGGAGCAGGCTCGTGTTGTCCCGTATCCAGGCGGCCTCCGCGGCAAACGCCTCGACGTTGCCATCCGCCGCAAAGTCGACCCAGGGCGCGAGCCCGCGCCCGGCCAGCTCCTCCGTCTGGACACGTTCGAGGTCGATGATCCGGACCGCCTCGTCGACGACCTCGCGGGGCCGGTGCCTGCCGTAGGCAGCGCAGAGCGCCCGCAGCCTCCCGGCCCTGTCGACGCCGTCTCGGAACCCGTACCCGCCCGCACGGCGGTCCCCGGCCAGCGGCACCGCGTACCAGGCGAGGTAGGCGAGATCGGAGATCGCGTCTCCGGGCTGGGCGAAGTCCCAGTCGATGAGGCCCACCACCCGGTCGCCACGCCACACGGTGTTGAACGGGGAGCAGTCGCCGTGCCGGATCACTTCCCCGGTCCGTGGCGCAACCCGCTCGCGCCGCGGACCGGGGAAGTGATCCGGCACGGCGACTGCTCCCCGTTCAACACC